>CAZZEF010000010.1:0-47702 GCA_964652875.1 uncultured Planctomycetaceae bacterium | reverse complement strand
GATCAGAATTCATGACTCCGCCGAGGATCCCGAAAATTTCATTCTTTTCAATAGAATTATCCTGACTCTTTCCAATCTTCGCAATATCGGAAAAATAGCCGACGTCGATAATATTCTTCATTCGCAAGCCGAACTTGATGAAGGACGAATGGAAACAAGTTACAATCTGCTCGGCGGATTTCTTTGGGCGATTCCTATTCTCGGTTTCATCGGGACCGTTCTCGGACTTTCGCAGGCGATTGGAAAATTTGCCGAAGTTCTCAAACCCGGCGCCGATATAACAAACGATTTGGTTCCGAGTCTGACTCTGGTTACCGGAGGCTTGTCGACCGCTTTCGATACAACGTTTATCGCCCTGGTTATCGCCTTGCTCCTTCAGCTCTTTATGACTGGAATTAAAAAATCGGAAGAAGAATTTTTAAATGATTGTTCTTCTTATTGTTCTAAAAATATCGTGTCCCGTCTCAAAATCGATTATACCAATATTGATTGAGGATCGTTGTGAGTAAAAGGAAAAAAACTTCGAATCCGTTTTCGCTCCTGTCTTTTCAGGACATTATTATGTCGGTTTCGGGAATATTTATTTTTTTAACCCTCCTGCTGGCGCTCGATCTGGTTTCGCGCGTGATCGGAGCCGTTTCTCAAGATGTTCCCCCGCAGAAATCAATGGAAAAAATTCAAGAGGAGATCCAGGCTCTTGAAAAGCAGATCCAACAGATCCAAAAGGAGGTCGATTCACAGCTCGAAGTGCAGCAGTCTTTTTTGGATTTCAATGAGACCGAAGTCAAGGAAAATTTTGAATCCTTAAAGACGCGGAACGCCGCTCTTGCAAAGGAGATCGAAACTCTTAAGAAAGAAAAGGAAGAACTTGATCTTCAGGCGCAAAATATTCCAACCCAACAAAAGAAAATAGAAGAGATCAATAAAGAAATCGAAAAAATTGAGAACCGGAAAAAACAGATCGAAGAAATGGTAGAAGATATTGGCCAAAAGAAATCGAACGTTTTCGTCCGAAATGGAAATCACCGCGAGACTCCCTGGCTGGTCGATATTTACCGATCAGGAATAACAATCATTTCTCTTAAAGATATAAGAACCCAAACATTTTCAGGAGTGAAAAATTTTCTCGACTGGTCGAAAAAATGCGATCCGCGCCGGGAATATTTTATGCTTTATGTTCGTCCGTCCGCCTCTTCTTCTTATGAAGATATTCAAAAGAGTCTGAAAAAATCCGGCTTTAAAATAGGAGTTGATCTGCTGGGTGAACAAGAAAAAATTATTGTTGCCGACGGAGAAAAACAATGAAAAGACGGGATCTTAAAGGCGACAGTTTAGAGCTTTTTCTTGATACGATCTGCAATACCTTCGGGGGAATTCTTTTTATTGCTCTTTTGGTGGCGATTCTTTTACAAAGTTCCGGTCGATCCAATATCGAGAATCCTCAAAATAAACCGGTCGACAAGATCGAATATATCAAGGCCGAAAACAAACTGGATCAGCTTAAAGATAATCTTGAGCATTTAAAATCGCAAACGGATATGCTGGCCAGGCAAAACAAGACAGTCGCCAGTTCCGACAAAAAGGTTCTAATAGAGCAGATGCTGAAAGAACAAAAAATATTGGAAGAGCAGATCGAAACGCAGAGCCGACTGATCTCTGAAAATTTGGAAACAAATCAAAAAATTAACGAGACGTATAAAGATCTTCAGGAGAGACGAAAAGTTCTCAATCAGGATAAAAAGGATTTTGCGAAAGAGAATAAAAAACTGAATAAAGAAACTTCTCAAAAGTCAGCCCGGCAGCGGTTGCCCCAATTTAGAACAACAACCAAAAGAGAAGTGGTCGCGCTTGTCCGTTTCGGCCGTTTTTATCTTTGGCATAAATACAAAAACGGAATAAGAGTCGGCTTGAATACCGATGATATTTTGATTACGGAAGATGAAAGAGAATATCGGTTAACGATGCCTAACATTCTTCGCGGAATTGATCTGAAAGCAAAAAACGCCGAAAAACTGGTCAAAGAAAAAATTGAACAGTTTGAGACCAGTGAATTTCAGATTACTATTGTTGTCTGGCCGGACAGTTTTGAAGAATACAAAGTGGCAAGAAACGTTATTGTTGATAACGGATTCGATTATTCACCGCTTCCGGCGCAGGAAAAAAGTTTCTTTATTGACCGCGGCGGCTCGGACAGGGAAGTCCAGTAAATATTATGAGTAAATATATAGAAAATTATCTTGATGTCCTTGGTCCGGAAGGGGTTATTTCCCGGAGAATGAAACAATATGAGCTTCGGTCGGAACAGCTAACCGTTTCAGGAAAAGTGGCCGAAGCTTTTCATAACAGATCGCATTTGGCTATTGAGGCGGGAACAGGAGTTGGAAAAAGTTTTGCTTATCTTGTTCCCGCCATTTTGTATGCGGTCGAAGGACAGATCGACGAAGTAAAAAAAGAAATCAATCGGGAACTTAAAATTCAGCGGCTTTCGGATCATCCTGAAAATAAATTGGATCCCCCTGAAATTAAAACAGACCGGCATTGTTCCGAGCAGGCGAAAAGTAATATCAATCTTTCGCCGTCAGACAAAACTTCCGGTTCGGATTCGGACAAAATTTTCGAATACAGATCGGAGAAAAGATCAGATTTTGACGCGTCTGACACGAAGGAGACGAATTCCGATGATTTGTTGGATTCGGAAGAATTTGATGTTTTGCCTTTCAGCGGCGCGGATGAAAAACATTTGCGCAAGATCGTCGTATCAACGCATACGATCAGCCTTCAGGAGCAGCTGATGGAAAAAGATATTCCGTTTTTGCGGAGTATTCTTCCTTATGAGTTTACCGCCGTTCTGGTTAAAGGGCGGAGTAATTATCTTTGTTTGCGTCGTCTGAATCAAGTGATCAAAAAAGGGCCGATGCTTTTCGAATTCGATTCATCGGAAACATTGGAAATGCTTTTGCAATGGAGTAAAGAAACACCGGACGGATCACTTTCCGATCTGGCGACGAAGCCGAAACCGGAAATTTGGAATGAAGTTTCCTGCGAACAGGGTAACTGTCTCGGTCGAAATTGTCCTTGGTATGAAGACTGTTTTTATAATAAAGCGCGTCGCCGGGTGTTTCACGCGCAAGTTTTAGTCGTCAATCATGCGCTCCTGTTCAGCGATATGGCGCTGCGTCGCGGATCCGGCGGAGGTATTCTCCCAAGTTACGATAACTTGATCATCGACGAAGCGCATACAATTGAACAGACGGCGGCAGAGCATCTTGGAATGTGTATTTCGCAAGGACAGGTCGATTATCTTCTTTATCGGCTTTATAACGAACGGGCGCATAAAGGCTTGCTTGTCGAAAAAGGACCGGATTATATTCAGGCGCAGGATTTAACCGTCGAGTGCCGGGCCCGCGCGGAAGAATTTTTCGAAAGTCTGCTCACCTGGCTGGTTATGCGTCCGAACAGCAACGGACGAATTCAGGAACCGAATATCGTTCGAGATGTCCTTTCGCCGGCGCTGTTAAAATTGTCCGCGAAAATAAGAAATCTGACGGCGCGAAGCAATGACGCCGCGAAAACCGCCGAGCTTGCGGCTTCTGTCCGAAAGCTTCAGGTCTTGGCGGACAATATCAATTTCTGGTTCAATCAGAACGACGCGGAACAGGTTTACTGGCTCGAAAAAACGGTTTCCCGGCGCCGCGAACGGGTCTCGCTCATGTCCGCTCCGATTGACGTCGGACCGATTTTACGCGAACAGCTTTTCAGTAAAATTTCATCGGTGATCATGACCAGCGCGACCTTGACCACCGGAGACGCAAAAAAGAAAAATCCAACGCAAAAGGAGATCGACCGCGATTTTACTTTCTTTCGTTCCCGTATCGGATTGACTTCCGTTCAATGCTGTCAGGTCGGAAGTCCGTTCAATTATCGTCAGCAGCTGACCCTTGTTATTCCCAAAAATATTCCAAATCCCGATGAATATAAAATCGAATATCAAATCAAAATCCAAAAAGCGTTTGAAAAATATCTTGACGAAACTGATGGGGGCGCTTTCGTTCTCTTTACCAGTTGGGCGTTTTTAAAAAAAATGGCCGAGCGAATGACCCATTGGCTGACCGAAAAAAATATTCCATTCTTTTCGCAGTCGGATGGAATGCCGCGCTCACGCATGATCGAAGAGTTCAAAAAAAACCGAAGAAGCGTTCTGTTCGGTACCGACAGCTTTTGGCAGGGAGTTGATGTTCCCGGCGAATCATTGCGAAACGTCATTATAACCAAGCTGCCGTTTTTAGTTCCGAGTCATCCGCTTACGGAGGCACGTCTGCAGGCGATCGAGCTTCATGGCGGAAGCGCGTTCCGGGACTATCAGCTGCCGCATGCGATTCTTAAATTCAAACAGGGGTTCGGCCGATTGATCCGATCAAAAACCGATTCCGGACTCGTCGTTATTCTGGATCCGAGAATTCATACGAAATCTTACGGAAAGAGTTTTCTTCGTGCGCTTCCCGAATGTAAAATGCGTGTTGACGACTGGATCAATTTTAATGACAATCCGGAAGGCATTTCCGATCCATCAAAAAAGTATTATGAAAACGATCAACGTGAATTTTTATTTTGACACTGTTTTATTTTCTTTGTTATCTATTATAATGATGTTATACTGCTTTTATTTTAAATTTTCCGTCATCACCGCCGAATGACTGCGTGAATCGGTTGTTCTTTTGACGTTATAACGGAAAATTCATGATGGAATCGGTATACTTCTCTGTTTTTTATTGATAAGTGTCCCAATGACGTTCGATTCGCAATAAGGATCGAACGTTGATGAACTGGAAACAATCAGAGTTAACGCGTTTGAGCGGCGTCTAAGGTCGTTTGGGTCAAAGATATTTTGAGAAAAAGTTCAAATGCGCGGTTCCATTAAGGATTATCCGTTCTGATATTGAAAGACCGGCCTATTCATAAAGTCAATTGACGGGACAATTGGAAAATAAAAAATGAGGGCAGTATAATAAGACAAATGAGGGCAGTATAATAAAACATTTGAAAGAAAAATCAAAATATTACTGGAAGTCTGCGCAAAAAATTTCTGATTACTGTTTGTTCATTGATCAGTTCCAAAGGAGAGAACATGAAACATTGGATCATGATGTTGTTGATGCTGGCCTTGTTTTCAGGTCTGCAGGTTAAGGGAGTTGAAAAAGACGGTCCTCTTCCGTTTACGATTTCAAAGTATACGGTTGAGCCGATCACCGTCGAATGGGACAATGCGTCTTACGTGACCGAACTCAATAAAATATATGAACTTGGCTGTTTAATTTCCAACAGTTCCGATAAGCCGGTTTCCTGCCGTATTCTGTTTTATTCGACCGATACGATTTATCCGGTTGACGCGTCGAATCAAAAAACAACGAAAACGGAAAAGACCGTTGAAATACCTGCCAAGGGAAAGATCCGGGAGATTTTTCGATACCTGGCTGGAGACGGAACGTATCGCAATGTCCATTATCCGCTTCATTTGAAAGCCTTTTTTAAAGGCGGCGACGGAAAAGAGAAGACGGTGCATGCGGCTCGAATTCTTGAAACGGATCTTCCTGATGTTGCGAAAAAAATCGAGAAAACCGTTATCAAAAACGGCGGTATTTCGCTTTTTGGAAAAGATTACATCGCGAAATATCAGTTCGATAACAAGGAACCTGTTTTGATCGGCGACAACTTTACCGGCACTCATTCGATATGCCGCGCGTCCTGTTCCCCTTCGCGGGCTATAAACGGCGGTAAATCGGAACGGGTCTTCGCGCTTCATCCGCCTTTTGTTCCCAAAGGAGGAAAACTTTTTCTTGAGTATCCGATTGTTCTGCCTAATAAAAAAGGTCTCGTTTTTACTTATTATGGATCCAAAGGACCGAGTAAAGAAGTCGAAGAAAAAAGCGACGGAGTTCAGTTTAAACTTTATGTTCGCGAGTCGAACGGAGCTAATGTTTTGCTCGATACCCTTGACGCGGTGAAATGCGATTGGATCAGTCATACCGTTTCGCTTGATCGATTCGCGGGGAAGGATCTCGTTCTGATCCTCGAATGCAATCCCGGTCCCAAAAATATCACCAATTTTGATTCCTGTCAGTTGGGGGGGCTCCTGATCAATACAACGGAAGGACGTCCCCTTTCAGCGAAAAAAGATTCCCCTCAACGCCATTATGTTTTCAATCTCGGCGGCGGAAAAAAGGCGATTGTCGAAACGGGCGAAAACGGTTTGCTCGACGCGAAGATTACATTGGGCAATGCCAAGTCGAATGTTTCGTTCAATGGCGTTCGAATTGCGGTCGATGGTTTCTTTTTGAATGACCCCAACGCGCGGTTTACCGAAACGCCGAAAATGGAATGGCGGGACAAAGAACTGACTTGCCGTTATTCCCTGCTGCATGAAGACGCGGTTTCAGCGGTTACGCTGCGGGCCCGCGCTCATAAGGGAATGTTTATTATTGATGTTCCTGACGAAAATCCGCTTGAAATCGGCGGGCTGTCGCTCGGACCGGCCGATAAAAAAGCCCCGCGTTATTATTTCGGTCACGGTTATGTTGTTGACCGTCCGAAAAAAATAATCATTCATGGAGGAGGACACGGATTATCGACAAGTCATGTTGGATTCGATTTTGAAAACGGTCCTTCACTCCTGATGGGATCGTCCCTGGCTCCCGATTTTCTTAATATTGATCCCGATAAAAATATTTATACGCTCGAAGTAACCGATAAGACATCGCTGGCTCTTCTTCCTGCGGACAATATCTTTCAAGCGGCGGTTGAATACCGGAAGAGCTGTTCCTGGTATGGAAAACCGAGTCCGGGCGTTGCTCGAAAAACAGGCCGTTTTGTCTTTGATGTTTGGGGCGAAAGTGCCGCTGATTTAACGCCTAAGGCGAAACTTGTTTTCGGATACGGCGTTACCGATTCTCTTTTCCTTCAACATGTAACCCAGCGCTGGGGATACGATATCAAACTTCCCGATATTTGGGAACCGGACTCTGATACAGGTCATGTTGTCAATCCCGGTTCCGGTCCGGTTGAAGAATTGCGGCAGTTCAATAAACTTTGCGCGGAATACGGAGTTCCGTTCGGTATTCATGATAATTATATTGACTATTATCCTGACGCGGATGAATTCTCTTATAAATATGTATCGTTTCTGCCGAACGGTCAGCCGATGAAAGCCTGGCTGAATCCTGGACGGGCACGAAGTTATAAATGGCGTCCTGATCTGTTTGAACCGTTCCTTGACCGGAATATGAAGATCTGTAATCGATACATGCCGGAAATGAACGCTTATTTCGTCGATGTCTTTTCGGCCGCAGGAATTGGGGTCTATTATAAACAGGACGGATCGTATATCCCGCGTCATGTAACGATTGATCGTTGGAAAAAAGCGTTTGAAAAAATCAGCAAATACCTGACCGTTAAGGATAAAAACGGAAAATCAATGCCCGGTATTACCTCCAGTGAAGCCGGGGATGATTTTCTGATCGGATCACTCGACGGGGCCGATGCGCAATGGCTTGAACTGCGTTCGGATCCGGGAAGATTCGCTCTTTATTGCCCTTGTGAAGATTGGGAAAGAACTCCCTGGTTTGCCGCGGTCAATCATACCAATTTCATTCGGCATGGTGCCGGATACAGCAGTCGTTACGAGATGACCAGAAGCAGAACCTATCATGGAATATGCAGCGATGATTATATTTGCTCCGAAATACTTGGCGGTCTGTGTTTGATGACCGACCGCGGTTCGTTTTATCCGGACAGTATCCGAAAGCATTATTTGGCGCAGCATGTTGCCCGGGCCATTGGCGAATCAGAACTTGTCTCTGTTGATTTTGAAAAAGATCAAAATGGCAAACCGACGATTCACCGTCAGCGTGTCGTTTGGTCAAACGGATACGAAGTGTTTGCCAACCGATCCGCGGACGATTGGAAAGTACGCGATTTCGTCCTGCCTGAATACGGCTGGTCTGTTTATGACAAAGAGGGAAAATTCCTGGCCGGTGTTGTTCGTGACCCTGTTCATTCAACGTCAATTGTCGAATTATCGCAGCGATCCGATTCGTTTTATCTGAACGGCCGCGGCTATTCAATGACTTCTTCCTATAAAATCGAACCGAAACTTAATAAAATGATTGATCTGGGGGACGGCAGGTTCAAGGTTTTTGTCGACTGGAAAGCGGAAGCCAAGCTTCCTGACGATGCAAATGTCTTTGTACATATTTTTGCGCCGAAAGATCGATTTATGAGTGAGGGCTGGTATGCCGGCGGCGAGAAACCGAAAACTCCGACCAGTCAGTGGGGCGTTAAAAAAGACGGTCTCGATACGACGTTGGTTGAGACCGGCCGAAATCAGATCATGACCGTTCCGAAAAATCTGCCGGAGGGAACCTATCATATCCTTGTCGGACTATATACCAGTTCGACCCGGTTTAACCTTGAAATGGAAAGTGTTGCCGGATCTTCTCGATATACGATCGGACTGTTAAAAATCAAACGTGTAAATGGAAAAATAACACTAGCCGTTGAAAATTTCGATTCCCAAAAGGAAACCTTGAACAATGTTCGAACGATCGCCCGGTATCATGGAAATAAAACACCGTTCACTTTCCGCGGCGTTGAAACGAAAGGAGCTGTTTCCGTTACTCCCGGATCGGATTCCTGGAAGATCCTTCCTTTGCCGGTGATCCCGAAATTTGAAATTGCTCTTGATGAAAAAGTGATCGGTAAAACAGTTGATCGGATCGTTTTAAATGGTGTTCCGGTTGATGTTCGCCGAAACGGATCGAAAGCGGTTTTTGAAGCGGAAGCGAAAAATGTCAATTTATATGAAGTAAAATTCAAGTAAGCGAAACCGGGAAATTTCTTTTTTTCATGAAAAAATCCGTTTTGTTTTCGCCTGATCTTTAATAAGTTCGGGCGACGGCGAAACGGATTTTTTAGGTAATCATAAAAATAAAGCGGAAGATTTTATACCGTCCGCATTTTAAATTTTCCGTCATCTCCGTCGATTGAGTGTTTGAATCGGCTGATCTTTTAATGTTGGAGCGGAAAATACATAGACCTGTCTTTATAATTGATTTAAAGGTAATAAAACCCGTTTATTTCATTTTACACTACTTATGTATTAAAATGTCCGTCATCTCCGCCGAGTGAGTGTTTGAATCGGCTGATCTTTTAATGTTGGAGCGGAAAATACATAGACCTGTCTTTATAATTGATTGAAGGTAATAAAATCCGTTTATTTCATTTTATACTGCTTATGTATTAAAATGTCCGTCATCTCCGTCGATTGAGTGTTTGAATCGGCAGTTCTTTTGACGTTATAACGGAAAATTCATGATGGATCGATATTTTAAATTTTTCGTCGTTTTCATTATTCGCCAAGAATGTTCAAAAATTGGTCGATATGTTCGTATTTGGTGAGCGGATTGAAGAAGACCGCTTTTTCTCCCGGTATTCTGATAAATTTTCCTTCTTCGTCATAATTGGTATGCGAGGCGAATTCGATCCAGCTTGTATAAAGTCCTTTTTGAGATCTTTTTTGGAACATAGCGCGGTGATAATCGGTATTTTGCCGAATACGAAACTGATTTTTTTCGCTTGTTCCTTCAGTGAGTTCACGTTCCCATTGGTCATGTTTATCGCTGACCAGATCGGGATTGTAAAGACGAAAGGTAACACTTGGCCCGTATATTCGCGGCGCTTGAAGTACAGCGCCCGGCAGGTGATCAATACCGTGTCGGAAATAGGCCGCGTTTTGAAGCGAGTTGGCGATAAGTGTTTGAAAGCCTTCAATACCGAGATATTCCAGCGCGGCGTAAGCGCCGAAAATACCCGCGCCGCCCCGAGAAGCTTCGATCGTACTTTGTAAATGCGAGTGAATCATTTCAGAGCGATCGAAATAACAATAATATTCAGGATCGTGTTTGAGAGCTTCAAAAGAAGCGTTGTCCTTGACCATAACGAGGCTGGACGTGTAAGGTACATACCCCCACTTATGAAAATCGACAGTAAAAGAATCGGCGTATTTCAACCCGCGGAAGAGTTCAACATTATTCTGAATATTTTCGAGTGTTTTTCCGTTGATATGAAGCGGGTTATTTTGAAAATCATAATCGAGAAAGAAGAGCATGGCCCAACCGATTGCGGAATCGACATGAATATGCGGACGTACAAGCCGATTATCGGGTGCGTTACCGCCGGTTTCGTTTTTGATCTTCGGAAGCTTGGCATAAAATTCTTTATGAAGACGGTCGGTCAGTTCACAGACTTCTTTAACCTGATCGACGCCAAAGGTATCCGTTGTTCCCATTGTAAGGAGAATAGTCGGAACTTTGCAGCCGAGAAGATAACAGGCGCGCAACTGTTTTTCAAGATCGGCAAGATCCATTCTGTTCATGCTGTCGAGTCGAATCCTGATATTTTTTTCGGCGATATTGGCTCCCATGACGGAGAGGGTTGTGTAATTGGAATAATGGCCTCCTTGTGAACAAATAAAACGGTAATTGTTGGTCGAGTCAAATCCCTTGGCTTCCGATTCCTGAATGACTTTACGCAATCCGAACAGATAGCCGTACATATTGCAAAAGGTACCCCCTTGAGTGAAAAGTCCACCCGCTCTGTCAGGATCATAACCGGCCAGATTCGCGATTTTGCGAATGACATACTGTTCGAGCAGATTGGCCATAATGCTGTATTCTTTGCAAACAAGATTTGGATTGACCATTATGGCCAGCATTGAACCGTAAATGGCTGGATCACTCGGCAGTGTGACGACGTTTTCGACGCTGTAAGGATTGTTCCATTGTTTCGAGAGCGAACCGGCAAAAAGAAGAAGCGGATCAATACCATCCTTTTCGGGGTCCCGTGAGTTAAAAGGAATTTCGGTCATTTGATCCATTTGCGCAAGCAGTTTGTCCGAATCGGGATAAGCGGCAAGACAGTCCGAATATTTTCGGGGTTCAGAAGTAAATTTTAAAATATGAGCCAAGCCCGGGTCGCGATAGATCGGCCAAAGATCAGGGTTCCTTGAAAAAAATCGGGAACGAATCGTTTCCATTTTCGACTGAAATTCCGAATGGATCTGAATATCTCGCGGTATTGTCATTTTTCCCCCCTGTTTATGTTTCTTATGTCGGTTCCATTATGAATTTTCCGTTCCAAGATCAAATGAACAGTCGGTTCACCAAGTCAATAAGCGGAATTACGGAAAATTTAAAAGGAGGACAGAATAAAAAAGTTGTCAATCGCCAATAATAAATTTTATCGTGTCATGTAAGGCGTTTTGTCGAACATGTTTTTGCGTATTTGCCTGTCAGCGTGCTTTCAAGTTGGGATAATTCGAACAATCGGTTGAACACAGATGAAAGTATTGGTTTTACCGTTTCTCAAGAAGTTCCTTCTTCGCTGTTTCATTATAATTCCAAATAAAAATTATTTCAATAAAAAATTGAAGGAATTTTGGCGGATTCTTGCATCTCTGTTCATATTATATATAATATCAAATGGTGAAGCGCAAGTATACCGGTTTCATTATAAATTATCCATTATAACGTCAAAAGAACAGTCGGCTCACCAAGTCAATCGGCGGAATTTGCGGATTATTTACTTTGACAGCGGTATAAAAAGTAATTGGTTTATCATCCAACAGGAAAACAACAATGAAAAAAATTTGCATTCTTTTATTGTTCTTTGTATTTTTTTTGTCCGCGGCTTACGGTCAGGAAAAAATGAAATATTATTGTTCCCCTGATCCGCAGTCGCTGGAGGTCAAAGTTCAAGACACGGATACAATCCTTTATTTAAAGGAAAACGCGAAAAAAATTCCGATTCGGATTATTCAGGAAGCGCCTTCCAAGAAACCCCTTTTTAAAACAACGATTGAAAAAGACTGTTTCTGTATCGATACACGCCCGCTTAAAGAGATCAAAGGTTATAATAAAACGGTAATGAATATTGTTAATCTTGATGTCAAAAAAATGTTTGACACCAATTATTGCCTGTATGTCGAAATTGTCGGACCGAAGGGAGGGGATTTGACTCTTTATTTCGAAGGTCATACCAACGATAATAAACATTATTACAAACCGCTTTCTGTTCATACCAATGGCGGCCGGCAGATCTTTTCGTTTGATCAGGTTATTCCGGAGGATCTTAATAATGTTCATCTCCGTTTCGATTTAGGCTCTTTCGGCGAATACCGGTTTTATAAAGCGGAAGTGAAAATGGAGGAAGAAGACAAACCGGAAGTCTGGCAGAAGATCAAACCCGAACTTCTTTTTTATCTTTCTTTTGACGAAACCGCTGACGCTTCCTTTGCCAAAGGATCGCCCCGACCGGTTAAATCGTCGAAACTGGTTTATCAAAAAGGTCTTAAAGGTCAGGCCGCCGAATTCAGTAAAAAGAATAATCCGCTTCTTGTTTATTCCATAAAAGACAATCTTCTTCCGGAACGGGGAACGATTTCCGCCTGGATCAAACCGAACTGGAACGTTACAGGGGCTGATGGATCCGCAGCCAAGGGACTTTGGCGGACTATTCTGACCATGCCTTGGGGAAACGACTCGGTCCGAAACGGTTCCGGCGCCATTTGGTTTTGGATTTATGAAGAGATGCTCCGCGGTGACACGAGTGATTTGAAAGACCGGTACACAACGGCTCCAATGCCCCTGACTAACGATTGGACTCATGTCGTCTTCACTTGGGATAAATATCAAAAGTCACTTTATATTAACGGAAAAATTTATAAACGACTAAGCGATGATACCAACAGGACCGCCCCGCTCAGACCGGAACGTTTTGTCCGCTTCCCGTTTGAAAATTTCCTTGTCGGAAATTATTCCGGGCGGCCGCTGGAAGGTTTGATGGATGAACTAAAGATCTTTTCCGCTCCTCTTTCCGAACAGGAGGTCATTCGACAGTACCGTGAATTTCAGACAACAACACTTATACCTGACAGCCGGTATTTTATGGACGACGACAAACAGAACCTCGCGTTCGCCATTGACAGTACCGCCGGTCAGGATAAAACATTTTCCTTGAAAATTATCGATCAAAACGAAAAGGTAATTACCTCTTTTAATGGTTTGAATGCAGCCGCGGAAAAACGAACGGATTTAAACATTAAGATGCAACTTCCTGCCGGTCTTTATAGTGCCGTTCTTTTTGAAAACGAAAAACGGATCGCCAGTTATCGGATCCTCGTTTTCGATTCGAAAAAATTCAAGCCCGCCTTCGGATCACGTCCGGCCAAACCGGAAACCTCACTTTGGAATAAAGATCTACAGCTGAAGAAAATTGAAGTGATTGATCCAATCGCGATTCAAACGGACAAGGATCGATTTGTCAGTATTGGCGATCTTAAAACATCAGAACTGTCAGGGACAAAATATCTTGAAACCGTCGGTAAAGCGGGTCAGCGATTTGCCATTCGCCTAAAGGGAATCGAAAAAGACAAGCATTATCTTTTCGAATATGATTTTCCGGACGACAAGCAGCGGACAGTTGACATCATTGCCCAGTCAACGAAACGGGACGCGGGCTCCGAATACGAACTTCAAGTCGGTTATGTGACCGGTGATGAGTACCCGAATTCGAACAAGATCCTTTCGCAGCGTTATCTTTACTGGGCCAAAAGCGATGATATAACACTTGTTTTCATGTCGGCCCGAAATGTTGATGCAGGGGCCGCCCTTGCCAAACTGACCGTTTACGAAGTGATCGGCGATTTGCCTCAAGCGAATATTTATCCGGCTCGCGCAGAGAAAAACAGGACCCGGCCCGTCGGTATTTATTTTGAGGATCCCGCTATTAATTACGATTTCGGCGCGGATGGAGGACAGATCGAAGAATATGAAAGCATGATGGAACGCCTTTGCAATTATATGGAATACAGCGGTCAAAATCTGCTCGCGTATCCTGTTGTCTGGTATCAGGGAATGATCGGTCCGAAATATCAGCCGCGTCCGCATATCCCCAATTACTTTGAGGCTTATCTGACGATCTTTGACCGAAAGAATTTCGAATTCATGCCGACGATCAATCAGAACAATGTTACGTTTGATCTTCCGTTCATTACCCGACAGGGCATTAAGGAAGGGGCGTATTACGATACCCCGTTCACCATTCATAATACAGGGACTCCCCATCCGGGCGGATGGCACGGAACCCCGCCGAATTTCAATATACTTCATCCCGACACACAGGAAATGACCCTGAAGTATTTTGACGAAATGATCCGAATCGGGGCGAAACATCCGTCATTTAAAGGGATCGTTCTTCATCTGCCCCGACATGCGCTGCATTCTCTCGGCGATATCAGAGCGGGCTATAACGATTATCTTGTAATCCAGTTTATGAAGGAGACGGGAATTAATATTCCGGTCGATAAAACAGATCCGAAACGGGGAAAACTTTGGTACGACTGGCTCATGAAAAATGCCCGGGAAAAGTGGATCGACTGGCGCTGTCAAAAAGTCGCGCAATGGTATAAAGTTCTTGCCAAAAAACTCAGCGATGCCCGGTCTGACCTTCTTTTGATCGTCAACTGCATGACACCGATCCTTTATGAACCGAGTCATTTTGATGAAAACGGCAACCGGGATTTTTGGGGAACCGCCAATCTTGAAGCGGGCATTAATGCCCAATATTTTGCGGACGTTCCAAATATGATTATTGATCAAACACTCTTTCCCGCCGATTATCGATGGACACAGGATCGGAAAGGCCTGGAAATTCGCAACGGACTTCGCAATACGGAAGAACGGGCCGGAATGTATACATCACTCGAACCATCCAAAAATGCCTGGATACACATGCATGACCGCTATTGGGAATCGGCGATTGGCGATGCCCGGCGCGAAGGCCGGGGAAATGTTCTCTCCGCTGATTGGCTCAAAGAACATACCTGGCGCGTTACGACGCTTAATCCGGTCGATTATCATGCGCTTAAACATTATATTATGCCGCTGCGATACAAGGATATTCTCGGATACACAAAGGGCGGTTTTCTGATCGGCACTTACGGAATGGAAGAATGGCTGGTGAAATTTTCCGCCGCCTATCGGGCACTTCCCGCCGTTACGTTTGACGAGGCCGCCGGATCAACCGATCAGGTCAAAATTCGAACACGGTTCGGACGTCGGCTCGGCTGGTTTTATGCGGTCAATACCTCCGAAAAACCTGTTGAAGTTGCGATTGAACTAAATGCGCAATCTGTTTTGGATCTCGCTCGAAACCTGCGCTTTCCTGTTGAAAACGGAAAAATGACCGTTAAACTTCAACCTTATGAACTTAAATCGTTCGCCGTTTCCGGAATCGAATCGCTTAAAGTTGCCGGTGTTAAATAATCGACCGGTTTCGCTGAATCCGGTGTTGATGTGAATAAAAGACCTTATTGAAAATATAAACAAATTATTGCGCGTCAATAGGAACCTTACTCCGGTTTGGTTCCTATTAATGTATTTAATGAATATTTTCAGTATTTTATACTGCTTTAATTTTTAATTTTTCGTCATTTCCGCCGATTGACTGCGTGAATCGGTTGTTCTTTTGACATATAATGGAAAATTCATCATTGAATCGGTATAAATTTTGACAAATACGCAAACTGTTTATGATTCGTCCTGATTAACGGATCTCATAATAAAGACCAAACAGAGCGAATTGTTTTTTGTTATTCCTGACTTAAAGTAGGTAAATAATAATTTTATACTGTCAGCAGAATTAGCTTGCCGTCTTGTTTTCCAAACGATTTTGGAAATTGTCAGGAAACAGTCGGTGAATCAAGATCTGATCCAGTGTTTTATCGGGAGATTTAAAATGCGTGTTCTTTTTTTGTTTTTCATTTTTTTGAATATATTTATAATGGCCGGATCCGGCGAACACTGTTATTCCGCGGAAAAATTCCCGGATCGCTGGTTTTACGCGTCTTTCGGTCTTGAAAATGATCAGGCGGCCGATGAATTGATCGGTCTGATCGGACTTGCCGCGGAAAAAGATCTCAACGGTCTGCTTTGGGCTTGCGGCGTCGAATACGCGGATACCTGGAGCAAGACGCGCAAAGATCGACTGGCGAAGGTCAAAAAAGCCGCCGATGAAAAAGGAATTGAAATTATACCGATTCTTTGGTCAGTCGGATATGGAACAATGATCGGTCGCAATTCGAATCTTGTCGCCGCCAAATCAGTCGATTTGGAAATGACCGCACAAAAAGGGAAAATTGTCTGTCAGTCCGAATTGGATCAAATTCGTAATTCCGGAATGGACGAGATCCGGGGGAAAAGGGCCGTTTCTTTCTTTCATGATCAGCCGGGTGAAATTTCCTTTATTGACGAAAAGATCAAACACGGAGGAAAATCGTCGGTTCGTTTTGAGAATTTTACCGCCAATAAATACGGACACGGACGTCTTTCGCGGGAACTGACCCTGAAGCCTAACCGATCCTATTGCGTTTCAATTTGGCAGAAAACAGAAAACATCAAAGGCGGCCGCGTTATGATCCAAATGTACCGGCAGAAAGGGAACGCCTCAATATGTTCGAATAACGTCAAACTTCCTGCCGATGGAACTTCGGACTGGACTAAACGCAAGATCTTTTTTAACTCCGGCCCGGATGGACTGGTTCGTTTTTATGGCGGTATTTGGGGCGGTAAATCGGGGAAATTCTGGTTCGATGATTTTGAAGTAACTGAATTGGGACTATGCAATCCGGTTCAGCGGCCCGGAACTCCGTTTATTGTCAAAGATGCCGATAACGGAACTGTTTACGAGGCCGGTCGCGATTATCGTCTCCCGAAATTCTCCTTAAAATTCGGATCGCCCGATGCGGGAAAGATTGAGCCGGTCATTCTTGACGGAAGCCGTATTCAAGAGGGAGCCAAACTCCTGGTTCATTATTATACGCCGGTGATTGTTGGAAACGGACAGATCTCCGTTTGCATGTCGGAACCCGAACTTTATGAACTATTTGAAAAGTCTGCCCAAGCGGTTATGACAGTTCTCGCTCCGAAAAAATGGTTCTTGAGTATGGACGAAATTCGGGCAGGCGGAAGCTGCGATGCCTGCCGGAACCGTCATTTGCCGATGTCGAAAATTCTCGCCGATTGCATTACCAAACAATTTAATATTATCAAAAAAGTTCAGCCGAACGCCGATGTTTATATCTGGTCTGACATGCTTGATCCGAATCATAATTGTCATGACAATTATTTTAATGTTGAAGGTGATTTTACCGGTGCCTGGAAATATGTTCCCAAGGATCTTGTTATCAGCTGCTGGTATCATCAAAAGAGAGAAGTGAGCATGAAATTCTTCTCCGACAACGGATTTCGAACACAGGGGGCGGCCTATTATGACTCCAATAATCTGGATTCATGCGCCGATTGGCTCGATACCTGCAAAAGAACCCCAAATTGTACCGGAATTATGTATACCACCTGGCAGCACAAATATGAACTTCTTTCCGGTTTCGGCGATCTCCTGCGTAATCGTCAATGAATTTGATTTCCCGCTGAGTATTTAGTGACAGGCAAGTTGGGTATTGCTTCTTTTGGGGCTTACGCCCGCAGCCTGCTCTTGACAGATCGAATGAAAAACAGTTTTGGGGAAGCTGCTTTCGTTTTATACCGATTTCAATATAAACCGATTTCAATATAAATTTTCCGTTCTCAAGTTAAATGAAAAGCCGATTCTTTTGATCAATCGGCAAAAATGACGGAAAGTTTAAAACGAGAGCAGCAGGCAAACGTCCGCAGTTATTTTTCTTCTCATTAGAGATCTTTCGGGACTGTCTCTTTGGAAGGTTTGCCTGCTGACACTGGAAATCGTTTCAGAACCCCATTTTCTTTTTTTGACCTCGTATTTTGTAAGCTCAGAAAGTCAAAAACAAGTTATGAAATAGCTTCTAATCGAGAGTCAGCGTTTTTGCGCAGATTAGGCCTTGACTTTTTTGTTGGTATAGAAATCGAGAATGGTGTCCCAAGCTTCATCGGCGGTATCGACGAATTTGAACAGATCAAGATCTTTGGGGGAGATCATTCCGCATTCGACCAGATAGTCGAAATTGATCAATTTGGTCCAAAAATCTTTTCCGAACAGAATAATCGGCAAGGACTGCATTCGACCGGTTTGACGGAGAGTCAGTCCTTCAAAGAGTTCGTCCAGAGTTCCGAATCCGCCGGGAAACGCGACCAGCGCTTTGGCGCGCAAAAGAAAATGCAGTTTTCGAATTGCGAAATAGTGATATTGAAAACAGAGATCGGGAGTAATATACGGATTCGGTTTCTGTTCGAACGGGAGTGAGATATTCAGACCGATCGACATGGCGCCCGCATCATCGGCGCCGCGGTTGGCCGCTTCCATTATACCGGGGCCGCCGCCGGTACAGATCACATAATGAACGGGCCGATGATGTCGGTCTTCATCGTCCTGAAGATAAAACTGATTGACTTTGGAAACAATTTCCGCGAAATCTTCGGCCTGCTGGTAATACTTGCTGAACTCAAGATCTTCGCGGGCCTTGGTCATAGCCAGGATCAGCTGGGGGGATTCAGGATTTTTTTTAAGGGCTGTTTCCGCCTTGTCGAAATTGTCCCGGGCCTCGGCGGGCGATTTAATGCGGGCACTTCCAAAAACGATAATTGTCGAAACAATGTTCTTCTCCTTCATTTTCTGATTGGCCTTCATGTATTCAGCCAGAAGGCGAAGTTCCCGGGTTGAGTCACCCTTCATAAATTCGTCATCGTAATAAGCTTTTATATAACTGGGGGATTCGAGAAGCGCTTTGGTTTTCGTGTTGAGATCTGTTTTGGAAAGTTCCGTTCTTTTCTTTTCGTTATCAGCCATTTTTTTCTTTCTGTTCGAATTGTTCTTTCTGTTCGAAGATTTTTCTGATTGTCCCCGAAATTATTCAATCGAAAGATTGAAATTCGGTTCGTACTTGTTCAGGATTTCAGCGGAAAAAGCCGGATCGGATTCCTTAAGTTTTCTATCGAAACGGATCTTTTTTCATTGTTTTCGATTGAAACAGTTTAACCGGTTCGGCGGACAGGTCCAAAGACGGCGGAAAATTTTTTCAGACTGTATTTGTGAAACGCTGATAACGGATTATACGTATTTTTTCCGGATAAATCAAGTTCAAAGAAAATTATTTATTATATTGTCCTTTTTGCGCTCTTTTTCTATTGAACTTGTTTGATATAATAGAGAGGATAAAAAGAATCTGTTTTATTGCCAACAATTTAAGAAATTCATTTTCCCGGCGATTGACCTTGGAATCGTCGGTTCGTTGTTCATCTGAACAGGGAACGGAATGATTACGAAAGCGAATTTTAGGCTGATGAAATGAAAACCGCAGAACTGCTTGCCCGACGAAAGCCTGAATGGCAGGAACTGGAAGGACTTGTCGCCGAATTCAAAAAAGTCAATCGGAGCATGACCGATCCGGAGAAAATCGTTCGTTTTACGTCGCTTTACCGGTCCGTCTGTTCCGATCTGGCGCTGGCGGAATCGCGGCATATGCCCGGTGAAGTTGTTCAATATTTAAACGATATGGTTGCCAAGGCGCATCATGAGCTTTACCGGACCTCCCGATCTAAAAAATTTCAGTTTCGTAAAACGGTCTTTGAGGATATTCCGCGCTGGATCTTAACCGATAAAATTTTCTGGTTCGCGTTTCTTTTGTTTTGGATTCCTTTCTTTTTCTGCATTGGTGCTTCCCGATATGATCAGTATTTTCCGCAACGGATAGTAGGCCAACGGTCTCTTGATGCGATGGAGAAGATGTATTCTTATGACAAAAACGATCGGTCTTCGCCGGTTTTTCGCGTTGATATGGTTGGATTTTATATTAAAAACAATGGCGGGATCGGTTTGAAATGTTTCGCGCTCGGTATATTGGGGGGGATCATCGGCGCTTACATTCTTTTAAGCAACAGCATCAGTCTCGGTTGTATTTACGGATACATGAGTTCGTCCGCGGTCGATGAGAAAGTTTCACAAAATTTTACAACCTTTGTTACTGCTCACAGTTCATTTGAATTGACGGCGATCATTCTTTCCGCGGCAGCGGGAATGCGACTCGGTATCGCTTTCTTTTCGACAGGCGGTCTTCGACGGTTTGATTCTGTTCGTCTGGCCGCCAGACGGGCGACTCCTGTCGCTCTTTTCGCGTTTGTACTGTTTTGTTTTGCCGCCCTGATTGAAGGTTTTGTTTCGCCGACTTCTTATATTCCGTATTTCGTCAAGTTGGAAATCGCTATTATTTCCGGTTTTCTTCTTTTTGTTTATATCGTTGTTTGCGGTTTGATCTCCCTAAAGAAAAATCAGCCGGTTCCGAGTCAAGAAGATCTTTTCGATTGGAAATTGAACTTGAGCCGCGACGATTTGGCGCAAACGAAAGGGGAGGACGTTTTATGACAGCGGCCAACCAGTTCAGTGAACACGGTTTTTTAATTCGGCAGAGATCGGCGGCGGAGATCTTTGATTTGGCCTGCGCCTTGTTGAAAACTGTTGGTCTTCGAGGTTTGAGCTATGCTTGTCTCCTTTGGCTTCCTGTTTTTCTGTTGGATCTTTTTTTGGCGCTGGAACTGTTCGGAACTTTATCTGCCTTTCCGCTTTCTGAACCGAAAGGATTGTTGTATCTGCTGGGCGGACTGTTGCTGATCTTTCTGCAAGCCGATTTTGTTTTTTCTCCAATGGTTCTTTTTTTGGGCGAATGGTTTTTTCATCCGACAGAAAAGATCTCTTTTGGAAAGATCTGGCATACTTGGTTCAGCCTTCTTCCGCAGATCCTTTTTTATTTGGTCTTATGCAGAATTGTTACCGTCTTCAACAGACAGATCAGTAATATTCTGTTGCTTGAAAAGACCCCGTTTATTAAACGGAACAAAAAATTGTCGACCAGCCAACGGGCCGATCTTTTTTTTCGATCAGGCGGTTTTTTGGCTTTTGATGCTTTGATTCAAGAGTTGATTTTTATTGGGGTTATTATAACGGTCGGGTATTCCGTCATGTTTTTCTGGACGCAGCTTTTCTTTAACGGGGCTTCCGCCGCGTCCGCGATTTTTAATTTAATCGTTTTCCCGATTTATTGCTGGTTCGTTGTTTTTTTTCTTTGCCTGTATAAATTTTTAACCTATCTTCATTTAAGAATCGTTCAGGAAGGCTGGGATCTTGAATTGGTGTTCAAGGCCGAATATCTTCGGAATGATCAGCCGGACGAAATTGCCGGTCTCGCGCAAACGGATCTTTTTCCGATCGGTTTTTTTTCAACTTCGGAACAAAATCCGCCGGATCAAAAAAAGGTAATAACTGCCGTTCCTGTTCAACCCCGAGTCAATTTCGAGGATGATGAAGAAATCATTTGGACGTATTCCCCTGTTTTCCCCGATACAAAAGATTCTGTTCCGGAAACCGGCTTACGAAATATTTCCAACGATCCGCAATTTGCGCGAAGCGGATGGAATGAAAATACTGAAGACAATAAATTTTCGTCATCGGATCGGGAAATTTCCGAAAAGCAGATAATCGGTATTGGCGATTCTCCGAATGGATTCGGAGAAAAACAGGAGCGTTTTCCGCGCTCGGATCGGGAGGCGGAATTATGAAAATTTTGTCAAAGGCCGCTTGTCTGTTTCTTGTCCCGGTTCTTTTTTTGTGCGGTTTATTTTTTGGGAAAGTCGGATCCGCGGTCTGCCTGGCTGGAGATCAGGAAAACGCATTGATACAAGAGATGAAAGAACTGGATGATCTGATAAAAAAAGTACCGATTGATCAAATGGACAAAAAGGAAAATTTCGATCCAATCGGTAAAAAACACGGTCAGACAGAAGATGAGTCCGAAAACGATTCATTAAATAAATCGGCGCAACCGGATAAAACATTGTCGAAATCGAAATCTGCCGGTACAATATCCGATACAATATCGCCGCAGGATCACAAAAATTTGGAGCGGACACAAAAACAGATCAATCGAATACCGGATTTTCCTTGGTATTCTCAAAAGACAGGCAAGCTGAAATTTATTCCCCCGCGTCCGGAGGAAGTCAAAACTTCGTCGCCTTCGAACCCTTTAATGAATAATAATTGGAACGGACTGTTCAACGGAGCAACCTGGATCGTCCTTATTTTTCTTTTATTCGTTTTGGTATTTGGTCTCGTCAGGATCGTTTTTTATTTAAAACGCAAAAATACGGTTAAAACGGAAACGCCGAAAAAGGAAGACGAACGAAAAAGGCAACGTGACAGCCTTCCGATCGAAGCAGCCCGACAGATCGGTTCACTTGATCAGCTTGCGGAAACGGCGATGAATGACGGAGATTTTCGGTCCGCGATTATTTATTATTTTAGCTGGATCCTGATTGAACTTGATAAAAAGAAATTTATATTACTTCATAAAGGAAAGACGAACCGTCAGTTTTTAACGGAATTGAAAGGAAGAAAAGATCTGGCCGAAATTTATTCCGGGGTCATGACTCTTTTTGAAAAGAGCTATTATGGAGATCTTCCGGTCAGCAGGGAAGAATATGATGCTGTTTGGCGGGAAAAAGATCGGTTTGAAGAAATTTTAACCCGAACAGTTCCGCAGAGATCGGTGTCCGCGGTCACTGTTTTACCGGGCGAAAGAACAATCCGGTCGATCTTGATCCTTTTTTGTATTTTATTGACAGGGCTGAGCGGCTGCCGGTCGAAATACTGGTCGAGTGAATACGAAATGCCGTTGAATCCGCAAAGTATTAACGGTGTATCGGTGTTAAGGGACACCCTCAAATCCCGCGGGCATGAGATCAACAGCAGCAGTTCTTATTGCTCCAGTCCGAACGATTATGATGTTATTTTCTGGTTCGACCGATTTGACATGTTTGTAACGGGCGAGAACGAAGAAAAGGTTATCGACTGTTATCAATGGCTGCACAAAAAAGAAAATCGAACGATGATTCTTGTCTTGAACGGTTATCAAGCCGATTATGATTTTTGGAATGAAATGTGGTCCATTGCGCCGCCGGAACATAAACAATGGATTGAAGAGAAACGGCAGAGGGCGGAAATAGCGGAAAAACTCTCCAGAAAAGTATTTGAGCAGGATAAAAGAAAGGACGGGAATAAGTCGAACGCCGAAAGATCAGTTAAAGAAAACAGTTCAGGAAGATCATCGCAAACGAAAGCCGGGAATAATGATCCGCGGCAATTCGAAAAAACTTCCGATGAAACAAAAGGATCCGAAAACGCTTCCGCAGATCCGAATAATATTAAAGACGATTCAGAGTTGATTTTTGAAGAAGGGCGTCAGACGGTTAATGAACAAATCGGCGGTAATCCGGAAGATTATTCCAAATGGTTTGGCCTCAGACCGGTCAAGGAGCTGGTTCTTTCTTCCCGTCTGACAGGTTCGCCAGAATGGTCTGGCGGTCTTGAGCCGGAATTTCCTTATCGGTTTTGGCGGAAAGTCGAACCGCAAAAAAAAATGAACGTTCTTCTTCAAGCGGGGGGGGCTCCTTTGATTTGCCGTTCGAAAATAGGAAAAAGCGAATTATACGTTCTTTCATCACCTGCATTTCTTTTGAATTATCCTTTATTGAAAAAAGATCGGCAGCTGGTCGCAAACCGGCTAATAGACGCTTTGGGCGAGTCAAAGAAAAGAATTCTGTTCGCGTTTGGGGTAATTGATTTCAATTCGGAAAACCAGTCGAAACAGGAGTTTCCCGCAGTTTTTTCAACGAAACCTTTTGCGATTCTGTTTTGGCATCTCGTCTTTTTAACGCTTCTTCTCATGCTTCGATCGTTCGCGATATTTGGACGGCCGCGCGAAATACCGCCGGAAGAACGCGCCGATTTCAGTAAGCATCTGACCGCGTTTGCCGAAATGCTTGAACAATCGGGCCGCCGCGATTGGGCGGAAAAAAGTATCGGCCTTTATTTGAAACAAAAAGAAAAGGAACGAAAGAATCAGTAAGACCGGTAAACAGACATTTATTATGCTGTTTCATTACGGATTATTTGTTTTTATATCAAAAAGAGCTGTCGATTCAGAACGTCAATTGGCGGAAATCGCGGAAAAGTAAAATGTTGACAGTATAAGTATTTGAACGATAATGCAAAAACCGATTTTGAGTGGCTGGGGTAAAACAGTAAATGAATTTTCATTAATTGAACGGCGATAATACGGACGTGCCCGGTTTGAATGAAAAAGTGTGTTTGGACTTGAATAATTCGGATGATTACGGTAAAATGGAATTCGATAATTTGAATAAAAAAGAAAATAATAATTTGATAATTTTGGACGCAAACAGTAAAATGGAAACAGACGGACCGGATCAGTCCCGATACATTCTCGAATACACTCGGGAAGAACTGGCCATCGTATTGAAGGAACTCGGCCTTCCCGCTTGGCGGCTTGGCCAAATTCGGCGCTGGATCTTTGCGCGAAAAACAGCTGATTTTACTCAAATGACCGATCTTTCAAAAGATCTGCGCAATAAACTGACGGATCGGTTTGGCGGTCTTGAATCGGAAGGAAATGCAAGGAATTCGATCTGGTCTTCCAAGCTGGTAACATCGACCGGATCGCCGGACGGGACAATGAAGATCCTGCTTGAGTTTCCCGACGGTCATCGCGTTGAGTCCGTTTTGCTCGGATTTGAGCAGCGCCATAAAACGGCCTGCATCAGTACCCAAGTAGGCTGCGCGATGCGTTGCGCGTTTTGCGCCAGCGGAATGGACGGATTTGTCAGGAATTTGACCCGGGGCGAGATTCTCGAACAGCTTTTGCGGCTTAACGCTCTTCTCGGACCAAACGACCGGTTGACTCACGTTGTTGTTATGGGGACCGGAGAACCAACGCTGAATCTTGACAATCTTCTTTCCGCGCTGGTTGACGCGACGGCGCAGGACGGATTGGATATTGGAAATCGACGGATCACTGTTTCATCGGTTGGTATTCCGGACGGCATTCGAAAAATGGCCGATGCCGATGTTCCTTATAAACTGGCTGTTTCGCTTCACGCGCCGAATGATGAGATCCGAAATCAGATCATTCCGCGCAACAGAACAACCGGAATAAAAAAAGTTCTGGATGCGGCGGATTATTATTTTAAAGCGACCGGTCGGCGCGTTACCTTTGAATATATCTTGATCGACGAACTGAATTCGAAACCGGAACATGCCCGGGAACTTGCCCGACTGCTGGCCGGAAAAACAGCGATTGTCAATTTAATTCCTTACAATCCGATCAAAGAACTGAAATTCAAAACGCCGCCAGCGCACGCGGTTCAGCGATTTTCCGAAATTCTCGAATCAATGGGAATTCAAGTTAAAACACGTTTTCGAATGGGCGATAAGATCGACGCCGCCTGCGGACAACTGCGGCGAAGTTTTCGCGGTCAGTAAAATTAATCCCGCCTTCATTTTAAATTTTCCGTCATTTCCGTAACTCGGCTGTTCTTCTGTCAACGGATCAGACAATTCATAAGAGGACCGATGTAAAAAGAAAGTAAGCGGAAAATCAACAGGGAAAATATAATGGTCAGAGAAATTAAGATGCTTTCGAAAGAGGAATACGTTGAGCAGACGTTTTTTTTTCGAACGTTTCAAGAGCGGCTGCGCGAAGGTTATTCGTCTCAGGAAATTCTTTACGGCATGAAAAATTCCATTTTGAATACAACGGATCTTTCGATGGCGGTCGGTATCTTATATACAGAGATCAAACATTCGGGCAAGATGAGTTTGGCGATGAAGCTTGTCCCGCATTATTTCAGCGCCTTTCAAACGTTTGTCATGCAGGAAGCGGAACGGGAAGAAGGCCGGTTGGATTTTCGTATTGCTCTTGAGATCCTTGAACGGGAAGCGGAATACCGATCCAGAAATCCAACGCCGCAAGGAACTTTTTTTTATCAGTTTGAAGTTCTTTGCCGGAATCGGCTCGGGTACGATTACGGTCTGGACGCCATTTCAAAGGATCCGATTTTTGACGAATCATGGCGGCGCTGGATTAATGTTATTTTGAGGCGGCAGGTTGGAATTATCGATATTGCCGATCTCGTTTATGTTCGAAGTGAATTTTATGAACACACGGAAGAGGAATTGGACGAAGCGGTTCTTTTCGGAGAACGGGAAGGACGAATCGCCCGGGCTTCCCGACGGCGTGATCCCTCATTTTTATTTGAAGCTCTTTGCCGACATTTGGATTATCCGCAAGTTCCGCGTCCGGAAAAGGTTCATAAAGCGGAAGATCTTGTTCCGGCACTCGAACGACGTATTGAAATGCTGGAACACAAACTTCAGATCCTGACCGAAGAATTACATGGCGGCATTAATCTTGAAAAATATTACGTTAAGAAAAACAAATAAGATCCTGTAAATTTTAAAGTGAAAGTTTTGATATTCAAAAGAGAGGATATACGATAAATGAATTTTTCGAAAGGCATATTTTCAAAAATATTATTTCGTATTGATTTCCGAAAAGAATCGGCGAGAATTACGAAAGTATTAAAATATTGGCGAAATGAAATTTTTGCGGCGATTCTTTTGATCCTGCTGACAGGATCGGTTTCGTTTGGAGCGGACAGGAATCCGGATTTGGTTTTGCGGGTTCACAAACTTCCGGAAAGCGGAATAATTCTTCAAAAAACAGATTTTTCCGCGTTAAAGGTATTTTTGAAAGATCTTCCGTCGGAACAGGAGTTGGCCGGTTATTCTCTTCGTTATAACGGAATCGGGATCCCGACCCAATTTGTTCCGACCGATTCGGCATTTCAGGGGATTCTGATCGCCCGACTGCCGAAAAAACTGATCGCGGACAGCGGAAAAAAACCGATCGAACTTGAACTCTGTTTTGAAAAAAAGAAATTGGGCGAAAAAAATATTCTCGAAAAGATCCGGCCGGTTTCGGAATATAAATATCAGTCGGGCGGCAATACGCTGGTGTTTCGTTCCGGTTTGCAGGGAGGTTTTCCGAGCCGGATCGAATTCGGACAGACAGGCAAGGTTTACGAGTCGGACACATTTTTTTGGGAAGATCGGATTTTTTTGAAAGAGCTTGGCGGTTTCAATTTGCGATTGGACAAGCAGGCCCGGCTGGATCTTGTCAGTGACGGTCCGATTTGTTCGATTCTGCGGACCGGGGCGAAGTTTGTCAATTTTCAGGGAAAAACGCCGAAATCATCTCCCGAAGCGGTTTATTACTGGATCTGTTTTAAAGATTCTCCTTATATTTACGTTCAAGCCGATTATCGTCAGAAAACACCGATGCTTTGGAAGGAAACGCATTTTTGCGAATTTCATCAAAACGGATCTTTTACCCAATGGATCGGATCCAGTTCGGAACAGACTGAAAAATTTTCTGGCGCGGATAAAATGGTCCGATTCAATAAATCCGCCGCGCTGTTTGACGATTTCGGTAACTCGCTGATCATGTTTGGAAACAGTACCTGTGTTTATGACGGTAAAAACAGGACGAGTTCTTATCTGCTGCTTGATCCGAACTTTGCCTGGCAGCAATGGGAGACGACGGAAAATTCGAACAGCGGCTGGATCGCGTTGACCCGTCTTCCGGAGAAAAAGGAAGAAAAACGGACAGTTCTTCAGGAGATCGATCAGAAAAAATACACCGCATCAGGTGAAATTGATCTCCCGGCATTGAAACGCGGCGGTCAAAATTGGCGGGATCTGCTGATTTCCAAACTTTTGATCGAAGGGTACAAACTGACCGCATCGCAGATCGAATCCATTTCATCGCTCAAGTCGGGATCTGTTTCGGATCAAGGTTATCTCGCGCTGGAGAGCGCCGATTTGGGACTTCTGTTTGCGCTGACGAAAACAGTCTCCGATGATGGCTCTGTCCTAAACGGACTTGATCTTTTAGGAGTAACGGACAAAAATAAAAATACCGTTTTATCTGCGTCGAAATCATTTCCGATTTTTGCGATGACTGTACGCGACTGCTCTTTCCGAAAGAATTTCGATAAAAAAAACATCAATGATCCAACAGTCACAAACAAACAAATTTCTGACGGAAAAAATACTTCTGTTAATAAAAAAGTTCTGATTGGCAAGAGTACCGGCGAGAAAAAGAGAGAATTGCAAGCGGATCCGGAGATTAAATTTGATTCGACTGCCGGTTGGAAGCAGCTTGAAACGGTAACGCGGAAAAACGGTATTCAATTCATTTTTAAAAATCCCCAAGCGGTTAAGGATCTCAATTTAACAGCGATTCTTTCTGTTCATTGCGATGCGGCCAAACGGGGAGTTGAACTGGAATTCGAATACAAAGCGGAGACGGATCGATATTCCGTTTTGGAATTTTCGTATCCGTCGCTGAAGGTTCGTCCGTTTGGATCGGAAATGACGGCGTTTTATCCGACGGGTCCGGGTATTCTTTTGGATGATCCGATCGAAACGCGTATTTATCGGGACAATCATTATCCGACCGGATTTGGAGCGCCGATGTCCTGGCTTCAGATTAATGACAAGACGACCGGATCGGGGATCTATTTCGCGGTTCATGATCCTTGGGCGACGGCTCGATTTTTAAAATTGGACGGCAAGTCGGGAAAGGATCTTGTTTTGGAATGCCGATATATCGCCGCTGATAAAAGCAAGCCGGGCAACTCTTGGAAGATCCCCGGCCGCGTTCATTGGGAGGCTGTTTCAGGCGACTGGTACGACGGTGCTTTGATCTATCGCGACTGGGTTCGCCGGGAAGCGAACTGGTATCCGAAACTCGGACCGGAAGGAAGGGAAGACACTCCTCTTTGGATGCGTCGGCTTTCTCTTTGGGCGATTGGGGGACACGGCGATCCGATGGCCCTGGTCGAACCGCTTCGAAAATTTCAAAAAGCATTCGGAGTTCCGACCGGTTTTCATTGGTATTGCTGGCATGAAATACCGTTTGACAACGACTATCCGCATTTTTTGCCCGCCAAAAAAGGATTTCATCAGGCGGTGAATGAATTGCAGAAAGACGAAACAATTTTTATAATGCCTTATATTAACGGTCGTCTTTGGGACAGTAAGGACCGCGGAATGGACGATTGGCAGTTTACATCAATTGCCCTAAAAGGAGTGTCCAAAAATGAAGACGGATCTCCTGTTCTTGAAAGCTATCAAAGCAAAGAGAAAGACGGCAATAAAGTTCGACTTGGTGTTATGTGCCCGACAACGGAAGTTTGGCGCGCGAAAATGCGGGAGGTCGTTCTTCGTTTAATGAATGAAGAAGGGGTCGCCGCTGTTTATATGGATCAGATCGCCGCGTCGAGATCGTCGCTCTGTATGGATCCCGAACATGGACATCCGCTCGGCGGCGGTTCCTGGTGGTGTCCCGCATACTGGGAAATGCTCGATCGGATCCGGACCGATATGAAACGGGAAGTCGCCGATTATCCGCTCGCTCCGGAAGAAAAAGCAATTCTTAAAGCCCGCCCGGATCTGCTGAAAAACAGAATGCTCACAACGGAATGCAATATGGAGCCGCAGGCGGCCGCTTTTGACGGATATTTGACCTGGCATTGGCAGTTTGACCGATCGGTTCCCGCATTTTCGGTTGTTTACGGAGGCGCTGTTCAAATGTTTGGCCGGTCTTACGGAGGAAATTCTGATGCTTGGCGGATGAAAGCGGCGGAAGAATTGATCTTTGGCGAACAGATCGGCTGGTTCAATATCAGCGTTATCAAGGATTCTGAAAAATTCGATTTTATCAAGCAGGCTGTTCAACTGCGGGCTCAAAACGTCGAATATTTTTACAAGGGAGAAATGGCCCGGCCAGCCAAATTCAAGGATCCGATTCCGCGAATAACGGAAGACTGGAAATGGAGCGGTCAAAATTGGCCGGTTTCCAACGACGCTGTTCGAACTTCCGTTTGGCGTATTCTTGATTTCGCCGCCAAACAAAAAGGGGAAACAAAAGTTTGTTCGGTATTAATTCTTTTTTCGAATCCAACCAAACAGGTTTACAAAAGCCGTATTGGTTTGGATCTTTCCGAACTGGGGATTGATTCGGGTCGATTTCGTCTGCATCGCGTTGATTCGGACGGAAAACGAACGGATCTTTCCGAATCGTATTTAAACGGAACATTGGAATTTCCGGCTAAAAGTTCTTGGGCACTTGAATTGATTCCAATAACGGGAGAGAAAAAAGATCGCTAAAAATGATCTTGTCCTGTTGATCTGAAATCGTTATTATCCGCAGGTATGCTTCTGTTGACAGAGGCCGATCTGTTTTATCCCGTTGATCTTTTTACAGATCGGCGGGATGAATGATATTGACCATAAACAGGATCATACATTCCGTCAAAAAATTCACTTTCCCGTATTTTCCGCCGGTTGATTTGGTGAATCGGCAGTTTGATAACAAGATCGGGAAAGACAAAACAGACGGGGATAACGGAACAAAACGAATTGTCAGAATGGACAGGGCGCAATGCTGGACGATCAGGAAAAGACGGAAGAAGCAACACCGCTTCGGCTTGCCCGGGCGCGGGAAAAAGGACAGACGGCTAAAAGTCAGGATCTTTCGGCCGCGCTAATACTTTTTCTTGCGTTTCTTTTATTGAATCAGTTCGGAAGTAAAATGTGTTCCGCTGTTTACGAATACAGCCGGGCTCTTTTTGCAGATCCGATGAAATTCATCAGCGACCCGGAATCGGCTCCCGTTTTTCTTTCGCAAACGATCTTTTATTTTCTTGAAACATTTGTTTTCTTCTTTCTGACGATTGCCGTGATTGCGCTGGGGAGTCATCTTCTTCAATCCGGCTGGATGTTTCTTCCGGATCGGATCAAGCCGGATTTCAACCGACTCAATCCGATGCAAGGTATACAACGGATCTTCTCGCTTGACAGCTTTTACCGAACCGGAAGCGGAACGCTAAAGATTCTCGTCTGTTTGATGGCGGCATGCTGGACCGTTTATCAAAAGCGCGAAGATCTGCTGGCGATTGGTTATCAGAATTTTCAGATCATGACCGTTTCAATTTTTCGATTTGTTTTATCACTTGGAATTCGAATTTCCGGTGCGCTTCTTCTGTTTTCCGTCGGCGATCTTCTTTGGCAGCGCTGGAGACTGGCCCGGGATTTGAGAATGACTCCGGAAGAGATCCGCGAGGAAATGAAGGAAACGCTTGGCGACCCGCAAATTATGAAACGCCGCCGACAGCTTCAGCAGCAATATCGAAGTCGTTGATGAATTTAATCAAGAGACTTTTTGACCGCCTTGAAATTGGACAATTATCGAAAGATCAAACTCGTTTTACAGAGTCACTAATTTAAGTATTTTTTTGTCCGTTGATTTATACTGCTCATATTTTAATTTTCCGTTATTTCCGCTAATAGACTTTGTGAATCGGCGGATCTTTTTGACGTTATAACAGAAAATTCATCATGGAACCGGTATATGAACAGGCGATTCTGCCGAGATCAGATCAGACAAAAGATCAAAGATTATTGACATAAGACCTTTTCGGAACAGGTGCTTAAATCCGAGGCGATTGGGGGAGATTATGAAAAATGAGAATGAAAAACTCTGATTTTACAGGCAATTTTTTTATGTTTTTTTATTGACGATATAATTTTCGGCCTGTTTCAAAAGTAACTTTTTTGTATAATATTGACAGAGTTGGCGTTGTTTTTTAATTTGAATATTAAAAAAATATTTTATACTGCCGCGAAAATATTTTTCAAGATCATTGTTCGAATCTTTAGGCAATTGGCAAATGACCGGATGATGAAATGAAAATAGAATTTAAAAAACTGGTAAACAGGATCGAACATAAACTGGTTTGATAATTTCATTAATCCGCCGACAGCGAAGCCGAACAGCGAAACGGCCCTGCATGAATTGGTGAGAATTTTGAATATTGGAAACAGGTTTGTTCCCTTGTCCGGGAAAGACAAGATATCGGCAGAAGTGAATTTCGGCTTAGTAAGGGATCAGGTAGGATTTTGATGGACAGATATTTCAAGAGAACACGTTTTTTTTCAAAGTTTCTTCTTCTTTTGACACTGACAATTTTCGTTGGATGTCCTTCTTCAAAAGAAAAAATCGAAACGGTTGCGGGTTTTAACGCGCAAGAAGAGGCTGGCGCAACGTCAATTGCCCGATCGGTTGTTCAGGAAAAAATGTCCGCCGCGGAAATTGAAGAATTGGCTTCTGAAATTGCCGCGGAAACACCTGCGGATGACGATTCGGAGGATCCCGGTTCTTTTGAAAGTTCTGTTGACGAAGAAATGGAATCAGAGTCGAAAACTGACAAGCCTTCTCAAGAGAACGCGGATTCGGACGACGTTAAAAGTTCTGATGACGCGATGACTTCTGACGCTTCGGACGATACTTCAAAGCCAGATCATTCAGAAAGTATCACCGAAAAGAAGGAAGAAAACGGTTCATCGAATGATTCTTCCGGAATGAATGACGGATCGGAAATGGAGACTCAAAAGGAGTCCGAAGGTTTGGAAAAGAAATCCGAATCAGAAGTATCAGAAAAATCGGATACCGACATGATCGATTCGAAAAAAACGGATCCTGAAACAGGAGAGCCGAAAGCGGAAAGTTCATCGGCAGCAGACGGTGAAACGATGGCGGAATCCAGAAAGAGTGAATCGGGAACTTCTTCCGATACAGGAAAAAGTGAAACCGATGATTCGATGACGGATCAAAGCAGCGAAACCGGGAATAAGAAAGCGGAAGACCAAAATGAAAGCGAATCGGGCTCCGTCGATTTTATTTCGTTAGACAAACAGAACGCGGCGAAAAAATGTTTTGTTGAATTGAAAAATTTGAAGATCGGCGTTAATCAAATTCTTGGAGAAGACAATATTGATTTATCGTCTCTTGCCGACGCGTTCCGCCAGCTCAAAGAAGTTTGCCAATCGACGAAATGCAAGGCGGGGATCAAATTTACCCCCTTTATTCTTCGAAAATCATATGATTTGACTATCGATCAAAAAGAACCGTTCCAATGGAGTTTTTTAATTAACGATAAAAACAATTCCGAGGAAAAGCGTGAATGTATTATTCTTGACGCTTCCGGAGATCGGCCGGTCATTAAAATTACAGAAGACGGAAAATGGAAACTTGCGGAGACGGCTCTTTTTCTTTTCGGTAATTATACTTGGACGTTGACGAGCGGAAAAAACACTTTGCTGGAAAGCGAACCTTTTTCCATTATTCAGCCGGAAAAAGTGACTTCGTCCATCTATTTTCCCGCTGGCGACACTCCGCAGTTTTTGGAACTTCTGTTTAAAATGGATCTCGTTGTCGATGGCGGAACACAATTAACCTCCGGGACCGATTTTTATATGGAGCCCAAAGGAAAAGGACGAATCATTCTTCCTGTTTATACTTATTATAATGAAGAAAAAGGAAAAAGAGAAAAGGAACGCGGCGGTTCGTTCGGATCGACCACCAGCGGTCCGAGTCCGACAACCGAGTCAATCGGATCCGTTATTTATGGACTTTTTGTTGATCGTTTCTTTGAATCATTTGGCATAACGGATAAAAATGATGTCGGATTTGACATTTATCTTGAAGACAGCAATAAAAACAAGATCATGCTCTATCAGGGCAATCCTTAAGATCTTGTACCTTCTTCATGATGAATTTTCCGTCTAACGTTAAACGAACCGCCGATTCAGCAAATCAATCGACGAAAAGGCCAAAAATTTATAATGGGGGCAGTATAAACTGTTCGGAACTGTTTTGTATTCCGAACAGTTTCGAACGATTAAAAATTTTTTGAAACGGACCGCGATTCCGGGTCTCTTTGATCTTGGTTCTGTTTTGAATTTTCCGTCTAACGTTAAAAGAACCGCTGATTCAGCAAATCAATCAGCGGAAAAGACAGAAATTTAAAGAAGATCAGTATAAAATGCTTGTCTGTTTTGCGAATTTATCTTTTTTCGATTGACAAAATTTCTCTTGAACGAACAGAGTTCCCAAAATTTCAGAGCCGGTCACCTTGTTTTTTGACAAAATTTTGCGGATATCAGGCAACCGGTTTTTTTATCGGGTTGGCATTAGTTTGGCAATTATATGATTTTTCGTAATTCCGCGATGTATTTGGGATTGGTACCGCAGCATCCGCCGATGAAATTGGCTCCTTCCTGAAGCAGAATTTTAGCGGATTGGGCGAAATGTTCAGGCGTTTGCGAATACACGGTTTTCCCGTCGATCATTTGAGGCAGTCCGGCGTTTCCTTTCATCCAAAGAGGGAGATCGGTTACGGCGCGCATTCTTTTGCAAATAGCGATAAAGCCTTCGATTCCCTGTCCGCAGTTCGATCCAATGGCATCCGCGCCGGCGGCGGTCATCAGTTCGACTTCCTGTTCAGGTGTTGTTCCCATCATTGTTCGGTCTTTGTTTTTACCTGAATCGAACGTCATGGACGCGACGCAGGGCAACCCGGCTTCTTTAGCGGCTCGAACGGCCAGAGCGGCTTCCTGCGGGTCGCTCATCGTTTCGCAGACAATCGCATCGGCGCCTCCGTCTCGAATCGCTTTCGCCTGATCGAGAAACGCGCTGAACAATTCGTCTTCAGAAACTTCCCCCATCATGAGAATGACTCCGGTCGGACCAATTGAAGCGAAAACACGTACTTTCCGGTCCTTTGATTTTGCGGCGGCTTTTTTAGAGATCTCGACTCCGCGGCGGTTGATCTCCGCGACTTGGTCGGCCGCGTCATGAGGAGCCAGTAAAAATTTATTTGCTCCGAATGTATTGGTCAAAATAATATCGCTGCCCGCCTGAACGTAAGAATCGGCGACCTCTTCAACTTTTTCCGGGTCAGATATATTCCAAAGATCCGGAAGGGCGCCGAGTGGGAGACCTTTCAATTGCAGTTGAGTTCCCCAGCCTCCGTCGAGCAGGAGCGGTTTTTCGGCAAGCCATTCTTTAAACACATTTGACATAATTTTTTTACTCCGAGTGTATACAGGTCTAAAGGAGGTAATTCATGCGGTCAATAAAATATACCGATTCTTTGATGAAAATTTTATTTCAATGTTAAAAAACAGCCGATTCACAAAGTCAATCGGCAAAAGAACGGAAAATTTAAAAGGAGAGCAAAATAAAAAATTTCCGTCAGCTGACCTCGAGAACGGGCAGTTCGTTGAGGTCAGGACAGAAAAATAAATCGTTATTGGTATAAAGTGAACTTATTAATGATTTCCCAAAAGACGATGATAAATTTTCATTCCCCGTTCGGCCAGATTGGTCAGGAAGACGAAGAGGACCGGCGTTACCAAAATGCCGATGAGCGTTTCTTCCAGCATTCCTCCGCAAACAGCGGTTCCGATTGCCTGACGGCTGTTTGCACCTGCACCGGCGGCGATGGCCAGCGGAACAACGCCTAAAATAAAGGCGAAGGAGGTCATCATGATCGGGCGAAGACGTCTTGTTCCCGCGGCAACAGCGGCGTCAAAAGCGCTGAGTCCTTCTTTAAGATGATGATCGCGGGCGACTTCGGTGATCAGAATCGCGTTTTTGGCGGAAAGTCCGACCATCAGGATCAGTCCGATTTGGGTATAAATATTGACATCCATTGCGCGCAGAGCGATGGCCAAAATGGCTCCGGAAACCCCCAAGGGAACCGCCATCATAATAATAACCGGCGCGGACCAGCTTTCATACAGAGCGGCCAGAGAAAGAAAACCGAAGATCATGGCCAGCATGAAAACAATATAAACGGTACTTCCGGTTCTTTTCTCCTGAAAAGTCATGCCGCTCCAAGCGATTTGAAAACCTTCCGGCAGAGTTTTTCCAATATCTTCAACGGTATTGATTCCGGTTCCGGTACTTTTACCGCCGCTGAGAATCATTGTAATCGGCGTTGTCTGATTCAAGTTGAACCGGCTGATATACTGCGGCGCGGTGATCTCTTTGACATTGGTCACGCTTTGCAGCGGAAGTTTTTCGCCCTTACTGTTCATGACCGGCAGGTTAAGGATCTGATTGAGATTTTTTCTGAATTCACCGTCAGCCTGGACATAAACTTTGAAGATCCGTTCGAACTGCGAAAAATCGTTGACGTAACAAAGTCCGGTATATGACTGAAGAGTTGCAAAGATTTCGTCCAGCGCGATCCCCATTTTTTTAGCTTTTTCCCGGTCGATGTCGAGATAGATCTGCGGAACAGTTGGCTGGAAAGTACAGGTTGTCGCGGCGAAATTACCCGATTCCATACATCCCTGCATCAGAGTTTGAGAGGTCTCATAAAGGGCGATATTTCCCGATCCTCGTGTGTCCATCAGCTGACATTCGAGTCCGCTTGATGTCCCGATACCCATAATAGGCGGAGGAGAAAAGACAAAGATCTGCGCTTCGGGAATTTGTGCGTTCAATTCGGCCATTAATTTTTTCTGGATAACGAACGCGTTTTCCTCTTTGGTCCGTTCCTCCCAGTCTTTCAGAATAAAAAGACCCATCATAACGTTTTCGGAAGAAGTTCCGTCCAGCATAGAATACCCGGCAACGGTAATGGTTCCTTCGGAACAGGAATAGGAATCGAGGATCTTCTGCACTTTTTGACGGACGGCAATGGTTCGTTCGAACGACGCGCCATCGGGCAGACGAACGTCAAGGAACAAAACTCCCTGATCTTCGTTCGGTATGAATCCGGAAGGCATAACGCCCATTCCCCAGTAAAGAGCGGCAACCAGTCCGAACCAGAGGATCAGAACGATAACCGACATTCGCAGGAATTTATGCAGATTTCTCGAATACAGTCCGGCGAACCCATCAAAGAACCAGTTGAAGATCCGGAAACCGAAGAATCGTTTTCCCCCTTTGTTTTTTCTCAAAAAGAGGGAGCAAAGAGCCGGAGAGATCGTCAGAGCGCAAAGCGCGGAGATCATTACCGCGCCGGCGATGGTCAGCGCGAATTGAGTATAAAGCATTCCGACCATTCCGCCGATGAACGTTGTCGGAATAAAGACGGAGCAGAGAACGCAGGTTGTTCCAACGATTGGGCCGGCGACCTGATCCATCGATTTTTTTGCGGCCTCATTTGGCGAGAGATCTTCTTCGTCCAAAATACGCTGGGTGTTTTCGACGACGAGAATAGCGTCATCGACAACAATTCCGATCACGAGAACCAGTCCGAACATTGTCAGTGTATTGAGCGAGAACCCGAACAGCATCATCAGGAAGAAACATCCGATGAGGGAAACCGGAATCGTCATTGTCGGGATAAGCGCCGCGCGCCAGTCCTGCAAAAAGATGTAAACAACGCCGATAACCAGAATAATGGCAATATACAGCGTCTCTTTGACCTCATCGATTGAGGCTCTAATGAATTTCGTCTGATCGTAAGAGAAGGTGATCTTTAGATCATTCTCCTTGATCATCGATTCAAGCTCTTTCATCTTGGCGTCGACATTGTCGCGAACTTCAATGGCGTTGGCGCCCGGAGCAAGATAAATAGCCATTGACGCGGACGGTTTGCTGTTATAAGTGGACGCGACCGAATAAGCCGATCGTCCGAGTTCTATCCGAGCGATGTCTTTAAGTTTGAGAACGCGGCCTTCCGAATCGGTTCGAACGACAAGATTTTCAAATTGTTCCGGATCGGAAAGACGGCCTTGCGTCATAATATTTAATGAGAATTCCTGCCCTTTTGGAACAGGCTGCGCGCCCATACTGCCTGCGGCGACCTGAACATTTTGTTCACGAATAATCGAAGAGACTTCCTGAACCGAGATCTGGCGTTCCGCCAGAATTTTAGGATTCAGCCAAACGCGCATCGAATAGTCTTTCGTATCGAACAGATACGCTTCTCCGACGCCGTGAACCCGGGCGATCTGATCCTTAATGAAGATCGACATGAAGTTGCTCAAATAAAGTTCATCCTTATCAGGATCATTTGACTGAAGCGAATAGATCCCCAGCATGTTGGACGAACGTTTTTTAACAGTAACTCCGACACGTTTGACGTCTTCCGGCAAAACAGGTTCGGCCAGCGAGACCCGGTTTTGAACCAAAACCGTTGACATGTCCGGATCGGTTCCGACTTCAAAGTAAACGGTTAGCGTGTAAGATCCACCGCTGCTGCAAGTGGACGACATATAAATCATATTGTCAACGCCGTTGACCTGTTGCTCGATAGGAATGGCGACCGTTTCGGCCAGCGTTTTGGGATCTGCGCCGGAATAGGTCGTTGTTACCGTTACCGACGGCGGAACAATATCAGGAAATTGCGCTATTGGAAGCGTTACATACGTAACAATACCCGCAATCAATATCAGGAGTGAAATAACACTCGCGAAAATCGGTCTGTCAATAAAAAAGCGAGAAAACATAATTAGCCCTGTCGTTTATATAAAAATCAATTCTGATCCGTTCCGCTGCCGCCGTTTCATAATCATGTACGGACGGTTGATTGTTTGTTTTGCCGCCGGAAGTTTGGCGAACCGGCGGTTTCTGATGAAAAACAGAAAAACAAAGCGAGATCGGGATATTTCAAATTCAAAAATTTACTCGGTTCAAATTCAGTTCGAGCGTTCCGATCAAAAAATGAACGGGAAAACGCCTCTTGTCCAATTGGGCGATCCGTTATGATCCGTCGCTCCCTTTTATTTGTTGTCATGAAGTTTTCCGATTGACGAAAACGATCGAAAGCAACGCGAAAACTTTTTTGGAGATCAATAAAAATTAACGGCGGCAAGGAGGATCTATTTTGAAGCGGGTTTTTGTGTTTTGACCGCGGGTGCGGCGCTCGACGAAGAAACGGCCGGTTTGTTTTCGGCGGATCCTGAATTATTGCCGACTGCGGATTCGGCTTTTTTATTTTCGAAAACGGGCGATTTTTCGGATCCGGCGGTTTTATCGTTTTTTATCGTTTTCGGATCCTTGGCAATTTCGCTTGTTTTCGCGGGGCTCGGGTCCTTGGCAATTTCGCTTGATTTCGCGGGTTTCGGATCCTTGTCGGCGGTTTCGCTGTTCTGCTTTTGGTTTGGCGCATCGGCGGTCTTGTTGTTTTCCGCTTCTTTCGGTTCTTCAAATTCTTTGACGGGAACGCCGCCGCGAACTTTCAGTACGCCGTCAATAATATATCTTTCGCCCGGCTTGAGTCCGGAAAGAACGATCTGTCGCCCGTCTTCGGTTTCCCGTCCGAGTGACAAAACTCGTTTGGACGGCATGTTTTTATCGTCAACGATCCAAACGAATTTATTGTTTAAGTCATGACAAATCGCCTTTTTATCGACTAAAATTGAATCTTTGACATAATCGCTTTTAATGCGGACTCTGCAGATATTGCCGGGATAAATGGTATAAGTTGGATTTTCAATGATCCCGCGAACCGTATTGGTTCCGGTGTTAATGTCGATATAGTTATCGTTATAATCAATGTATCCTTTAAACGGGAACGGCTCTTTTTCACTTATTCCGTCAATGTCGATACTAATATCGATCACATCGTTGAGGCGTTCTTTTTTCGCAATTTCGATCAGCGGCATTCGTTCGTAATCGGGATTTTTCTTTTTAATGTCTCCGAGAAAATGGCGCATTTTCGACATGATCAAATTAAATTCTGTATCGGTAACCTGAAAATAGACCTGGATCGGGTCCATTCCGCGAATCGTAGCCAAAAGAGGAGGGGTACCGGTTGATCCGTCGACCAAATTGCCCGGATCGATCAGTGTCCGACTGATTTTACCGCGAATCGGGGCTCGGATGACCGTTCGTTCCAACTGCTTTTCTGCTTCCTGAAGCGTTGCCTGCGCGCTGTCGATCTGACCGACGGATTCTTCCCAAAGAGCTTTGGTTTTATCAAGATCAGCTTGAGTTGTAAATCCCGCTCCCTTCTTTTGAAGTTCAAGGTTCCGATCATAATCCGCTCTGCAGTTCGCCGCTTTGGCTTTGGCAATTTCAAGTTTCGCTTTGGCGTTATCAATATCGTTGATATAGTCAAACTGCTCAATTTTATAAAGAATTTGTCCTTTATCGACTAATTCACCCTGTTGAAAGAGACATTCTTCAAGATAACCGCGAATTCGGGGAACAACGTCAACGGTAACGGAGTCTGTTTTTCCGGTGAAATAATAATAAAGCTGGACATCTTCCTGTTTGACTTGCGCGGTTCGAACCGGAACAACGGAAGCCTGCTGCTTCGGGGCCTCTTTTTTATAGCAGCCGGATAAAACCGCCGCTGTCATCATGACGAAAATAATACTGCAGCCTAAACAGTGAAAATAAGACGATCGTTTCTTTTGCATGGCAAATCCTAAAATTAAACGTTCCAAAGGACATCGATTTCACTTGTGTTCGAAAATTTTTAACCGGGTCATCGCTGCGGTGTTCTTTTTTAATTCGAAAACAAGAGTGTTTCTGTTTTTGCAGAGACACAGAGATCGATTACAATATATTTATATTGCATATTTTAACAGGTAATTATAAATTCTCCAATGCCTAAAAAGTTTTTTCCCCATAAAAATATACGTTTTCTTTCCAAAATATTATTAAAGAAAGGTTTTACCGTCCGTATTTTTTTATTTATCAACCGTTTAAGACACTCTTTTTTCCGCCGATCAAAAGGATGAATCGTCGTCTTTTGATTTATAGAAAAATAAAACAAAAGTGTAATTCGATAACAAAAATGTTTTTCGTTTTCGATCTGTTATAACCAAGAAAAATCAATTGAAAAACAGACGCGAGAACGACAAACCATAATTATTGAATAACAAAATATTAACATTTAAAATGAATGAATTTACGGAATTAATTTGAGGTCCCGCAGCCAGTTTTCGCAGTTGCGGTTCCATTGGGCGACGCGGCCGCGGTCGGACCGGATCCCGTATCCGTGCGCTTTTCCGTTAATGAGATGAATTTCCGCCGGAACGCCCGCTTCGTAAAGCTTGATGAATAACCGAGCGGAAGCGGCGCCTCTGTTTTCGTCCCGATCGGCGACGGAAACGAACATCGGCGGCGTGTTTTTGTCAATTAAAACAAGTTCGGACAGGGAAACAGAACTCTTTTTCTCTTTTTCATTTTCCATCATGTATGCCGGATAGATCGGAATTGCGAAATTGGGCCGACAATCAAATTTGTCGAACTTGTCCAAGGGATCGTAAGTGACAGTTTTATATTGCGTTGCGGCCATAACGGTGAGATGTCCTCCGGCGGAAAAGCCGAGAACTCCGACGCGATTGGGATTGATTCCCCAGCTTTCGGCGTTGGCGCGAACCAGCCGTATCGCCCGTTGCGCGTCCTGAAGCGGCGCCTGATGTTTTTCAAGTCCGGCCCGACGGGGAATGCGGTACTTGACGACAACGGCTGTAATTCCAAGACGGTTAAGCCATTGCGCGATTTCCGATCCTTCAAGATTGTAAGCGAGTTTATAATAACCGCCGCCGGGAAAGATCACAACGCAGGTCCCGTTCGGTTTGGCGGATTTATAAAGCGCCAACGTCGGGACGGAAACGTTTTGAACTCGAACGATCGGCGGATTTTCAGTACCGGGGATCCATTCTTCCGCGCCGATCCCATCCGGAATCCCCCCCGGAGGTGTTCCCGGCCAAAGAGTCATTGTTAAATTCGGAGCAGGTACCAGTGTTTTGATCGTTTCCGGAATGCCGCTTGACGTTTCTTTCTGCGCAAATACCGCCGAAACAGAGAATAATAAAATGGTGATCGTAATTACCGCCGCTTTTTTCATGTTCCAATACTCCTTAAATTTATTTTATACTGTCGATATTTTAAATTGTTCATTTTTCTGTTGGTTGACTTTTTCCGCCCGCTATTTTTTGACATCAGAACAGGAAAAAGTAATGCGTAATCGTTGCAGTATCGTTTGAAAAGGCCGGTTTTTACCGGTATTTTTCCTGCGGCAATCCGTCACTTGCCAGAGACGGCGGTTCCAAATAATTATTGATAAAGGATAAGCCGCGCAACGATGAAATCGACAAACTTTCAATATTATTATCTTTTTTAAATTATGAAAATCAATGCGTTTTCTTTCAAAAATAAAAATTTTTATACTGCTTATATTTGAAAATTTTCGCTCTCTTCGCCGATAGACTGCTTGACTCGGCTGTTCTTTTGACGTTATAACGGAAAATTTATCACAAAAATAGTATAAAATCTCAAAGTCAGTGGATATTAAAATACAATTATTAAAATTTTTGCGGAAGTTGGACAAGATCTGAAAGTGTTTCTTTTATTTATTGATCAGAGTAATTGATCAAAGTATTTGTTAAAATAAAGGACTATTGCTGTTTGCGGATTTTCAATTGATCGTCGTTGAGAATTTGTTTGTTATTTAGATGTTAAAAGCAGAATATAAAGCGAAACCGCCGCTGAAAGGACAAACTGGTCAGAAGAAGCGGCCATAAAAACTCGATTGTCGGTAATATTTTGGGAAATTTTGAAAAAAAGAGATCATCGCGATTGAAAAACGAAATAAAAGGGAGATAATAAAAGCTTGAAGTATAAATAAAAAGATAAAGACAGGTTTTTATTAAAAAAGTTTTATGCCGGCGAAAAGCAGTTTGGATAAAACGGCCGTCGGAAAAACGATCAACCTTTTTTTGTTAAGGAAGCAAGAGAAATGGAACGCAGAGATGCATTAAAAGTGATCGCGGCCGGAACAACCGGTGCCGTCATGGCAGGATCTTTCAGTCTCGAACTTGAGGCTGCCGAAAAAAGTTGCACGAAAGGAGCAGTTAACGTGAAAAAGTATCCGAATTCTCATTATTACAAAGATGGCAAGTTTCTCCTCGACGTCGCTTATGACGCTTTTTTTGAAATGTTTGAAGCATTTCATTATACCTTGACCGATTCACTTCGATCCAAGGTCAAAAATGGAGAATTTTGGGTAACCGATTTCGGACTCGGCGATTTTGCCAACGTCGGAATGGGCGGAATTTTCTGGGTCAACGACAAAGAGTTCCGTTATTTCGCGCATGAAATTTATCTGCTTCCCGGTCAGATGATTCCTGAACATTATCATCTTGCCGCCGAAGATCGTCCGGCCAAGCATGAGTCCTGGCATGTTCGATACGGAAGCATTAATAATTTCGGTATCGGAGGCGAAAAAACGCCCGAAACACTGGCGATGCTCCCGAAAAGTCAGCTCGACGCCAATGCCATTACCTGCTTTAATTGGAAGCATCTGGAAACCGGCGCGTTCGCCCGTTTGACAGGAATTGGTGATCCGCACTTTATGCAGGGCGGCCCTGAAGGCGCTATTGTCAGCGAATACGCTAATTATCATAGTCAGCAGGGACTTAATTTCACCAATAAAAAGGCCAAGGCGTAATTCTTTTCTTTCATCGGATCAAAACCGGTGAACGAAAAAGCTTTTTCTCGAAAAGCTCAAAAAGATCACTTTTCATTTTTCCGCGAAATTCGGCAATTAAATAAAAGCTGTTTTTTGTCCTGAATGGAAAAATGAGCTTAATACAAGCCGCCGTCTTTGACCGACGGCTTATTTTTTACCCTGTTTTTGTTCATGCGTCAATTCTTTTCTGAAGTCGGTCAAGAGGCGGACCATGAACGGATTTGACCGCGGCTTAAGTTTGCCGATAACAATCAATAAATAAAAAAGGAGTCCTGTCATGAAAGAAGGATATAAATTTTCTCATTGGGGAGGCGCTGTCTCCGAAGATCAGAAGCCGGAAAATTATCTTGAAGGGGGTAAGGTCTGGTTCAGCGATTTTGATAAAGATGAGTTCGCTGTTGAAAAACTTTATTTTGAACCGGACAGTCCGATGCCCGAAATTCTCAAGACTAAGGCGCATGCGGCATTCTTTGTCGACGATTTGGCCAAGGCGATGGAAGGCAAAGCGGTTGTCGTCCCTCCGTTTAAGGTCAACGATAAGCTGACTTGCGCTTTCATTGAATATTGCGGTCTGCCCATTGAACTGATGGAACTGAAAGATTAGATCCTGTCCTAAAATTTGATTTAAAGGTATACCGATTCCATCATGAATTTTCCGTTATAACGTCAAAAAACAGCCGATTCACGCAGTCAATAGGCGGAAATAATGGAAAATTTAAAATAAAAGCAGTATAATATCCCCGTTTATTTCCTTTTATAGAATTGATTTCAGGAAAGGCTCTTAATCCGGTCTTTGCCGCTGTTGATATGCCGATTCTTTGATGAATTTTCCGTTTCAACGTTGAAAGAATCGCCGATTCAGTCTGTTGGCGGAAGAGGGAAAATTTAAAAGGAGAGCATTCTAAAAAATCAAATTCCGGATCCGGTTCAGCGTTAAGACCGGTCGCCGAATGATACGTATTCAGGAGGCTGACTCCTTTTCGGCCTCTTTTTTGAAGCCAGTTCCGATTTCCGGTCTATTTTCATCCGGTTATCGGTTTAATTTTCGTTTAAGCCGGATCAGGAACTTGTTCTTGATCCATTTAATAACGGCGTCGGCAAAATGCGCTGCTGTTTCCGGCCAGGTGCAAGCAAAACTTTCCCAAGAGGATCCTTTTTTCAATAAACGGGGATTTTTCGCTTGTGTTTGACTCATAGTCCTTTAAAAAGTTAACCCCCCTTTATATTGTATCTATTATGAAAAGAAGATTTTTTCTTGCGTTTTTACTCTTTCTGCTTGCGATTGTTCCTTGTATTCAGGCGCAGGATCCCCCGGCCAATTCCGCCATTACTTGCGTTGACGGACGAATCGGATCCGACTGGCACGCGAAGCTTTGGCAGCAGCGTTTCGCTCAAAAGAAAGCGCAGGCCGAAAAAGGAAAAGTCGATATCGTTTTTCTCGGCGATTCCATTACTCATTTTTGGGAAACCAACGGCAAAGAGGTTTACGCCGAATATTTCCAAAAATACAATATTCTCAATACCGCTGTTGCGGGCGACCGAACCCAGCATGTACTTTGGATCCTGAAAAAAAGCGGTATTATTGATCCGCTTGATCCGAAACTCTTTGTTATAATGATCGGTACCAATAATGTTGGCTGGAACGAGTCCAATCCCGTCCAAACCATTGAAGGCATTAAAGAAATTCTTAAAACAATTCGGATCATGAAGCCGACTGCCAAGATCGTTCTTTTCGACGTCTTTCCGCGCGGTGCCAATGACAAAGACGCAATGCGGATCAAGATAAATGAGATCAACAAAGGAATTCCCGCTCTTTGCGACGGTGAAAATATTTTTCATTGTTCCATTAATAAAAAACTTTTGGAGGCCGATGGCGTAACCCTGACCAAAGAGACAATGCCCGATCTGCTTCATCCGGGCAAAAAAGGTTATCTCCTTTGGGCGGACGCTCTTCTTCCTTTCGTTGAAAAATATGTTGGCAAGCGCTGATGATTTTTCGCTTAACCTTTTTATGAAAGATCGTATCTTTCTTCTGATCCGTTTCAATTGATTTTTCGTTTAAAGATCACATAGTCCCGGTTTCCGGTTTGCCAAAATAATCGAAAACAAGACGGAAGATCTTTTGGATCCGTAACATAAAACATGATCAAATAATATCGGAGGAAACTCATGAAAGCGTTTTTAGTTTTTGCGCCGCTGCTCTTTTTATCAATCTGTTTGATGAATTTTGATACGGTTCCGGTTTGTTGCGGATCTGAATTTCCGAATGAACCGCCGCAGATAGAAGAATTTTTAACGGAACAGCCTTCGCTGACCCGAACCGGCCGAACGCTGACGGTTTTTGCCCGACTCAGTAATCCCGGAAATAAAGCGGTTCGGATGGTTCCGTCTTTGGCCGTTCCTGCGGGAATAAAAATTCTTGAAGCGCCGAAAGAAGAAACTTTGGAACTTGCGTCCGAAGCGTCCGCAGACTGCCGTTGGAAAATCACCGCTTCGGCTCCGGGATATTATGAACTGAAACTTGAATTGAAAAAGAATGACGCCAACGGGTTCAATCTGGCGGCGGACACTCTTCCTGTTCGGTTCCTGGAGGCCCGTCCGGTAACGCCCGCGGATCGGATCCCCGCTCCTGTTCAGCCGGAACGAACATCGAAGATCCTTGTCGGCGCGCATAACTGTCCGCTTTGGAGTGCGCAATGTTACGACTATTGGTCCCAGCTCCAAAAACATCCGGAACGAATGCCCGCGCTTGGTTTTTATAATCAGGAGATTTCGGAAGTCGCCGATTGGGAAACGAAATGGGCCGCAGAACACGGCGTCGATTTCTTTATTTACTGCTGGTACCGAACCGGACAGAACGGACCGGTCAAAACGAGATTTGCCGAAGCCATTCATGACGCTCTTTACCGGTCGCTTTATCAAAAAGAGATCAAATTCACGATTATGTGGGAGAATCAGTCCAAAGGGGTCGCCGGTGTTTCCGATGAAAACGATCTGCTGAAAAATCTTTTTCCGTACTGGATGAAAAATTATTTTAAGAAGGACAACTATCTCAAAATTGACAATAAACCGGTCCTGTTTATTTACCGGCCTGAATTTTTGATCAATGATCTCGGCAGCGTTGAAAAAGTTCGACAAGCGTTCGGCAAGATTCGGGCGGCATCGAAAAAAGAAGGGTTCGACGGTCTTGTTATTCTTGGCGAATATCGGGGATCCGATCCTGAACGTCTGCAATTAATGAAAGACCTCGGACTTGATTATACGTTCTCTTACTGCTGGCCGATTTCCAACAGTCCGGCACCGAACGAAGCGATTGGCCGACAGTTAAATTATGTCGAAACGATTCAAAATATCGGTATTATCCCGCAAATCGTGACCGCTTCGCAAGCTTGGAGCGGATGGCGCGACGAAGGCTCGATTTGGAAACTCCCCCCGGATCAGTTCGAAATTCTTTTGCGCCGAATGAAGAATTTTATCGAGAACAAAATCCCCGCCGATCAGTTGGGGCATAAAATGCTTATTCTTGATAATTGGAACGAATGGGGCGAAGGTCATTATCTTCTCCCTTATACCGAATACGGTTTCGGTTATCTTGACGCGATTGCGAACGTGTTCACAAAAAAACGGAAAGATCATGAAGATCTCATTCCCGGCGATCTTGGCAAAGGAAATTATGACGAGCTTTACCGTCAGCGGCGTAAGCAGCAGCGGAATACCCCCCCGGATCCTGATCAATGGACGTTCGAAAAAGATCCGCAAGGCTGGAAGTCAATGATGAACAATTCAATGTTCGAAGTTAAAAACGGAAAACTTTGTCTCGAAGCGAAAACAAATGATCCCGCTTGTTGCTTCCATTTTAAAAAATTTAAAAATACAGAAAAATTTAAAAAAATCCGAATAAAAATGAAAGTCTCCGGACTTAACGGTCAAAAAGCGAACGCGCAGTTCCTTTGGATCTCTCAATCTTCGGAAGACTGGAGCGAACGAAAGTCCGTTCATCTTCCTTTGATCGACAACGGAAAATTCAACGATTATGTTTTCGTTCTGTCCGGTTCTTATTTCTGGCGAAGTAATATTTGCGGTATTCGGTTCGATTATTCGTCCAAAGCCGGCGTTAAGGCCGAAATCGATGAGATCGTTTTTGAAAAATAATCGGCTCCCCCAATAATAAAAAAGACTCTGTTAATATCATCAAAAACAAAATAAAAAAGGACGGTACCCGTATTGGAGACCGTCCTTTTTAATCGCATTCAAAGTATTTTCCGAGCAGATCTAAAACAGTTCTTGTTGTTGAATTTTCGCGGTTTTCGTCAATCGACCTCTTGACTTAATCGTTCTTTTGACTCAATCATTCATTTGACTCGATCATTCATTTGACTCGATCATTCATTTGACTCGATCATTCATTTGACTCGATCA
>CAZZEF010000009.1:4678-49991 GCA_964652875.1 uncultured Planctomycetaceae bacterium | reverse complement strand
ACGGGAGGATGTCAGACAGCTCTTGGTAAAGTCTTTACTAACTGTTGTTTTACAGCCGGAACACAGGTTTTGGTCGGTCAAACCGAAACGGTAACCAGCACGGCAGTTCAAACCAATGAGACGGAAGTTCATTATCACAACCAGGGGGGTAATTATCGTTCTTTTATTGTTACTTTGGCTTTTGGTGCTTCAGCAGTCGTATTGAAGACGGCAGAGAAAAAACGTAAACGTCAGAAAGAAATTGAGCAACAATATTTCAAAGATCTTTTTACCGACTTGGATGTTGATCCGGTAGACCTGGACAATGATACTTTGGAAAGAATAGCCGAGAGACAGCCAGCACTCCAGAGCCTATGGAACGAGTCTCCGGAAACCTGTACCGAAGTGTTGTTTTCAGAGTTGGAAACAGCCATACAATCTAACGAAGAATCTGTAACAGTAAATCCAAAGAAAAAACTCCTTCCCAAAAAATCAACGACAGGCTGGCTCGGTTATGCAGGAACGTTTTTCTTCATTCTGGCGATAATATCACTCTTATGGAACTTTCTCCCATCAGACAATAAAGTGGAAGCAGTTTCACAAGTCGCCGCGAAGCCGGTTCCAGTTGTCGAGACAAAATACATTACGAAGAACATTGAAGATATTCAGGAAGGAGACGAAGTTCTTGCCTATGACGTTCGAACAGGAGAAACGGTCAAAAGCCAGGTTACCTCAACAATCCATCTGAAATGTGATCACCTTCGTTATTTGACAGTTCGGGATAATAACGGAATCGAACAGACATTCCAAACGACCGACACACATCCATTTTGGGTAAACTCGGATCGACCGGATCTTTACAGAAGAGCACGTGATTCTGTTTCAGAACACGATATATCGACAAACACGGATGTCCGATTCGAACATGATAACCTCTATGTAACAGAGACAGGTTACTATGTTGAAGCCAAAGATCTCAAGCTCGGAGACAATTTCATCGGTCCGAATGGTGAAGCCTCTGTTTTAGTCAAAATATGGCGGGAAGCTCACTCGGAAGGCATTGACGTTTACAACTTCAAAGTTGCGGACAATAGTAATTACTTCGTTATTGCCAACTATGCCGATTTCCAAAACGACGCAGAACCAGTTCTGGTACATAATGGTGAAACATGTTTAAAGGCTAAAACATGTAGTTTAAAAGGTAGGCAACTTTCAAATGAATATAGCAGTTCACATATTAGAAAATTGAAAAAAGACATGCAAAAAAATGGCTTTGATGAAAATCACCCTATTATAGTTGCTGAAATTGATAATAAAATGATTATAATTGATGGTCACCATAGAGCGCGAGCTGCAGGAAGTGCAGGAATTAAGGAAGTACCCATAATTATAGAATCAGTATCAGACAGCCAAGCTTTAGAATACTTGCAACAGGCTGCAGAAGCAGCAGAATGGTTTGGTTTACCATGGAATTAAAGAAAAACACCGGTGTAAATAGCTTACTTTTATTGACTATTATTAAAAAATTTACAAAACTCAAACATACTCTCATGGATAGTTTATCACTAAAAGTAACTATAAAATATGATGCTGGAAGATTTGTAGAAGCATCGCAATTGCAGCTAAAAGAGGAAATCTGGGATTTTTATAGTCATGGGATATCAATTTGTTTTAAAAAACACAGTCGTTTCCATACGACTGTTGAAGTCACAATGGTGCGCTATCCTGAGTGTTTTGATGCTTATGCAATATATTCGTTTATAAGAACAAGTAAGGATAAGTATGTTGAGAATAAAGAAATAAAGCAACTTACCATTAAAGATATTGAACTTCTATTAAATGAATTGCTTGCAGAAGGGGCATTAATACAATACTGTGACACTGAAAGATCTTTTCATAATAATATTTATAAAATAAATTCAAAGAAGTACTAATAGAAAAAAGCCAACAACATATCATGTTTATAAAAACGTAAGAATATAGAAACCATAGTAGAAAGAATAAATCATGAAAGACACTAACATAAATTCGATTGCGTTGAGTGAAATGTATGAAGAATTGGAGCATGAGACCAATTTTTCCAATATGAAATCACGTGATGAATCAAAGGAAAGAGAAAATATAACCAGTCCAATTATTGATCGGACTTCTGACAGTACTTTCGGACTCAATTCGGTCAAATTGCGCAAAGAACAACAATTGACAGATTCAAGTTCATGGATGAGTTATGCGAGCTTCATTTGTATGCTTATTGCATTAGGAGGATTACTATGGAACTTCCTCCCTTCGAACAACAAAGCGGAAGCAGTTTCACAAGTCGCCGCGAAGCCGGTTCCAGTTGTCGAGACAAAATACATTACGAAGAACATTGAAGATATTCAGGAAGGAGACGAAGTTCTTGCCTATGACGTTCGAACAGGAGAAACGGTCAAAAGCCAGGTTACCTCAACAATCCATCTGAAATGTGATCACCTTCGTTATTTGACAGTTCGGGATAATAACGGAATCGAACAGACATTCCAAACGACCGACACACATCCATTTTGGGTAAACTCGGATCGACCGGATCTTTACAGAAGAGCACGTGATTCTGTTTCAGAACACGATATATCGACAAACACGGATGTCCGATTCGAACATGATAACCTCTATGTAACAGAGACAGGTTACTATGTTGAAGCCAAAGATCTCAAGCTCGGAGACAATTTCATCGGTCCGAATGGTGAAGCCTCTGTTTTAGTCAAAATATGGCGGGAAGCTCACTCGGAAGGCATTGACGTTTACAACTTCAAAGTTGCGGACAATAGTAATTACTTCGTTATTGCCAACTATGCCGATTTCCAAAACGGTGCTGATCCCGTTTTAGTTCATAATGCTGAAGCATGTGGAGCAGATTTTAAACATTATACAGACATTAAAGAGTTGGCAAAACAAATAGGTATTGATTCTTCACAAATTCACTTGGTTAAAGCTAAGATTTTATCAGAGGCAAGGAAGATTCCTGATGTAAACAAAGCTTTGAAAAAGATTGGATATAATCCGGATATTCTTTTGTCAGGAAGAATAATTGGATTACGCTCACGTTTGAATTCCAAATGGTCTATAAACACTACTTTAAATATTGATGACATATTAGCAAATATTTCTCAATTACATTGATAATTCATTAAATGTTTTATTTTTTGTTTTACGACCACCGACTTTCGAGCCTACTGGTTAATTCATTGATTTGATTATATTTTATGTTTTTGTTCTTGTAATATCTAATACACCCATTTTATGGAGGTGCATGATGCCATTTGATTTTAATATTCTTTGTATGAATCAAAAGAAGAAATCCGAGTTGCCATTTTCCTCGCAATTTTTAGTGAGGACACATCACCGTAACAACGATGATTACCCAAAACATTATCAAAATAAATGGCATTTTATGAATAGCTGTTGTGGTTTTTGGTATGATTTACTTCCAATGGAAATAAAATATGGCAAAGATAGCTATACTGGAGTATATTATATGTGTCATGATATTTATCGTGAGAGTTCTTTAAAAAAAAATGAATATCTTCCAAAAAAACTTGTGGAATATACAGAACATGAACTCCATTGGGTAGTTTCTATAAAAGATGAACTCGTAGAAGATTTTTGCAAAGTCATAGATTTTTACTTGCAAGAATCGCCGGTTAACATGATTATATTTCTAGCACGTTATGAAGATGTAGAACTTGATCTGGTAACAGGGGTTATTGAGAAGTCTGCGTTTTATGAAATGCTTCGACACAAAGAACTCATGTTCAACATGAGTTATATAATCAGAGGTAGCTGAATTTAAAGAGATTCCAAAATACAGTACAATAATAGAGGCGGGAACAAGGTGGATGACAAACACGAAAGATCTGTCATAATAATATAACAGTTAGCATATACGATGCAACGATAGGCTCAGCTATTAACAACTGGACAAAAATATACAACAATATGCAGGAGACAGGCAATGGATTCTGGATTTCAGTCTATGCGGTCACCGGAACACTTCTTGCCGACTTAACCGGTGTATTGAGTATTGACAACGCAATTCAGGGCGAGGATTGTTATACGGGCCGTAAACTTTCGGGAACCGAGCGTTTTCTCGAAGGTGTTTCTGGTGGAATTCAATTGATATCGACGGCCTTTGGTGGGCTGAACATGGTAAGATCAACCATTCGAGCCACGGGAGGATGTCAGACAGCTCTTGGTAAAGTCTTTACTAACTGTTGTTTTACAGAAGATGTCGAAGTTTTAATGTATCATGAACCAATAACGGTTTCAAATGATGCGGTTTGTGCTGATAAGATCGAAGTGCATTATTTTACGGAGAAAAACAACTATCTTCCGTATATCATCACATTGGCGGCAGGTACTTTGGGAGTAAATGCTTATATTTCCGGACGAAAAAGACGAAATAGAAATACAATAGAGGCTTGTTATGAGATGTTCGGAACGGACGAAGAGAATAATTTCGCAGATACGAACGATATTGAAAATGAACAGTTTTTACGATCTCTCATCGAATTGCGAGAGAATGAAATGCAGACAAACCAAATTATAGCGGATGAAGAAATGATCGTTCATGACGAAATGTCCGATATTCCTGAACCAGGATTAGAGAACAAACACTTTACGAATAGGAAAGATAACCAACGAAAAGAAAAAACGAATTGGCGTTCGAGCATACTTCAGTACGGAGGTCTTTTGACGATTCTGATTTCGTTTTTTGTGTTGATTTCTCTGGTACAACGGGATTCAGGATCGAATGTAAACAGTTCGCTTCCACAGACTCAAGCGGCGGTGGCACCTGTTGTGCCCACAGAGCCGCCGAAACCGGAGATCTATCGTAAGAAGATTAGTGATATCCACATTGGCGAAAAGTCTGTTGGACATAATCCGCAGGGAATAGAAGCGTCCGAAGCGGATTCGGAGATTTTCCAAAAAGTCAAACACAACGGTTTTACACTTTTGTATTTGAAAGAAAATCAGACACTTTCGGTAATAGAACTTCTACGTCCGGCAAACTGGCTTGAATCAGAAAACGTTCAAATTCGAAGAGCGAGTGATGATAAAGTCCTTACGGAAGAAGAACTCAACAAGCTGGAAACGGCTAAAGCGTTCGAGAAAGATGATGACGATTATGATCTTGAAGTCTGGATCGAACTTCCGGAGATGGGTGTCGCCGGCTGGGCAACACTGGTCGCGATAAATGGTGAAGTCAATATCCAGGACGGACCCGGCAACGTTGTCACCGGAACGTTCGCTCATATTTCGGATAATGTAATTGATCTCCAGCTCGAAGGTCAGGATAAATCAATCGGCTGTACCGGTAATCACCCGTTCTGGTCAGTGGATCGACAAGAGTTTATTGAAGCCGGACAACTTCTCGAAGGGGAACAGGTTTTACTATATAATGGTGAAACGAAACGCGTTGTTCAAAAACTTCCGCGTCCCGGTCCGCAAGTCGTCTATAATCTCGAAGTCTATGCAGAACATGTGTACCATGTCACCCAAGATGGGGTATTGGTACATAATGCTTGTAACTCGAAAATACTTGCGAAGAACATGAAAAGGGCAGGGATATATAATCCTAAAACGGGAAATATCCGATTTGCTGCTCACCATATAGTATGTGCCAAAGATACTCCGGAAGCTGCAAAAATATTGAAGCAATACAAAATAGACATAAATAGTTTTTGGAATGGAGTATATTTACCTATGAAGAAAAACACTTCCTTCGGTACAGCACATATTGGCCGTCATTCTCAAGCATATAAAGAGTACATAAACTCTGTATTTACAAATAGTAAGTTTTCTAATCGAGGTGAGGTACTCAAAGCTCTGCAAAAAATAAGAAACCAACTGGCAAGTGGAAATTTACCCCTCAATTAACATATGAAAAATTGATGTAGAAAGGAATAAAATGTGGATTAATAGTCTTAATGAATCTTTGAGTCAAGAAGTTTTTAAGAAAACAATCGACCATATTACAAGATGGGGCAATAAACATAAACAGATATACGTATTGTTGTATAACTGTTGGTATGATGACAGTATTGATGATATCAGAATAACATTAGGATACAACACTGAAAATCAAGTTAAAAAAACATCCAGAGATGTTGGAGATCCGAGAGAAGCACGATGGTTTTTTTCTTGCATGATTCAATCGGCAAAAGATTTTTATACTTTTGGTGAAAACGATGATATTCTTCGCCAATGGATAAACAACTTTAATTCATTGGATAGTAACGAATTATCCAAATCATCAGACGAATATGATGAAGTCGTTTACTACAACATAAAACTATCACTGTGTATGACGATCCAAGAGTTGCATAAATCTGGTATATTAACACAACTTTTTGAAAGTGAACTTCCTGTAATTATTTATGATGAAGTCGAAGAGTGTGACTTTAATATTGATAATTTAAATATCAACATCAAAGCAAATTGCAATTATTTGCCGAAGGACTTTATTGATTACTATCGAGAAATAACAGAAGAATAACGGTAATGCCTATATTGGAATAGAAATAGAAGCTATTGCAGATGAATGACGAGAATGGTAGACGAGAGTATAACGAGAGGCAATTTGATGAAACCAGATAGTCTATTTTCCGAATTTCTGACCGACAAGGAAGAGGAACAGTTTTTGAGTATGATTGTTCAAAACAAGCGGGATTCGAAAGAGCATCATTCTTATGCGATTCACATTCCAGTTCCCTTGAATAAAACACAAAGTAACCGGGTTTCTCAAAGGAACAATAAGAAGCAGAAACCACCGGCAGATTGGCGTTGGAACATACTTCAGTACGGAGGCCTTTTGACGATTCTAATTTCGTTTTTTGTGTTGATTTCTCTGGTACAACGAGATTCAGGATCGAATGTGAACAGTTCGCTTCCACATGCTCAAGCGGCGGTGGCGCCTGTTGTGCCCGTTGAACCACCGAAACCGAAGATCTATCGTAAGAAGATTAGTGAGATCCACATTGGCGAAAAGTCTGTTGGACATAATCCGCAAGGTATTGAAGCGTCCGAAGCGGATTCGGAGATTTTCCAAAAAGTCAAACACAACGGTTTTACACTTTTGTATTTGAAAGAAAATCAGACACTTTCGGTAATAGAACTTCTACGTCCGGCAAACTGGCTTGAATCAGAAAACGTTCAAATTCGAAGAGCGAGTGATGATAAAGTCCTTACGGAAGAAGAACTCAACAAGCTGGAAACGGCTAAAGCGTTCGAGAAAGATGATGACGATTATGATCTTGAAGTCTGGATCGAACTTCCGGAGATGGGTGTCGCCGGCTGGGCAACACTGGTCGCGATAAATGGTGAAGTCAATATCCAGGACGGACCCGGCAACGTTGTCACCGGAACGTTCGCTCATATTTCGGATAATGTAATTGATCTCCAGCTCGAAGGTCAGGATAAATCAATCGGCTGTACCGGTAATCACCCGTTCTGGTCAGTGGATCGACAAGAGTTTATTGAAGCCGGACAACTTCTCGAAGGGGAACAGGTTTTACTATATAATGGTGAAACGAAACGCGTTGTTCAAAAACTTCCGCGTCCCGGTCCGCAAGTCGTCTATAATCTCGAAGTCTATGCAGAACATGTGTACCATGTCACTCAGGCTGGGAGGCTGGTGCATAATAATTGTGCCAGATATATTGACCCCATAGTATTGCAATCTGGTGGGAACAAGATTAGTAAGGCTGTCGCCAAAGAATTCGGGAGACCAGCTCGTGAAATAAGTCGTGCTCTTGAAAAACTGAAAAGGCTAATGATTTAAGAAATGATCATCATGGAATAATCATGAGTAATGGAGATTACCTGGACAAATCAAGGAATATAATAGGTAATATATTTGAATATTTGGATTAAAGGATACTGCCAATGTGTCAGCAAGACGATGGATATAAAATATTTGTACAATTTGTAATTAATGGCAATGATATACCGACAACAGAAGAACTTAATCGTATTTTTGAATATAATGGTACGGGATTTAATAAAGGTGATCATTACAGTTGTAGACAAGGGCAAGTAAAATGCACTCGGTTATATAGTGCATGGTCGATCGATTCAGAAAAAGTTGTCAAGTCATATGACATTATTGATCATTTGTCTTTTATATTAAGGATATTTGAACCCAGAATAGAACTGTTGCGTTCTTTTTTAGATTCTCCAGACATCTGTGTTTTTATCAGAATATGGGTTGAAAGCGATGATTGTATTGCGAGAGTAACTATTTCATCACCAATGCTCGTAAGATTAGCAAATATTTGCAATGAAATATATATTGTCGCCATTGCTGGCGATGAAACACAAGGTGACACAAATCTGTCTAATGATTGTATTAACATCAGTCAGACACATGAAAATAGGGATCCTTAAGAACGAGTGAAAGTGTCCTACACTATAAAACAACAGGAATTACAAAGCACAAATAATATAACATGAAAGACACTCACATCAATTCGATTGCGTTGAATGAAAGGGATGACCTGCCCCAGTGTTGATGGACAGTCGTCGTTTTGACAATGACGTTCTATTGCAGCCATTAGGTTTCTGATCGGGAGAGCAATCAAGCGGAATCACAGGGACGAAGACTTGACACAATATGCGGTTCAACCACTCAATCGGAGCGAATGGGGACTTGGCGGAAAGTTTATTCGGGAACATGACTGGCGGACGATTCGCTGGGACTTGTTCCTTGCCCGATCCGTGCTGATACCGCTCGTACTGCTCGGCGGATGGTTCGGCTGGCGGTTCGCTTGCGAACTCTATGATCAAATATCGGGAATTATCTTTCTCATTCTCTGGGCGTTTTCGCCTTTGTTTTCCGGCTGGGGAGCAACAATCTGTCCCGATATGGCTGGGGCGTCACTGGGTATTGTCGGCCTTTATTCCTTTTGGTATTGGCTTAAGACACCGACTTGGAAACAGACTTTTCTTGCCGGACTTTGCCTTGGTCTTATGCTCTTATTGTCAAAGGCAAGAAAGTCATTAATAGAGACGTTCCGGTTCCGCAAAGTAAAGTTCAATTTTATTGAAGAATCGACTGAAATGCAGACCATCCACAAAATAATGATTGAACCGGCAGAGAATCGGAATCTTGCCGTCCTGCATTTTACCCCAAGCGAGAATGGGAACCGTTTGTTCGAAGGTCAGATCGGCCTGTGTCCCGCCGGTGAAATGGAGCCAGGGAACACAGCTTGCGCAAATGTAATCATCATTATGTTCGATCAGCGGACCGGGACGCGATTCTTTCGCCGCTTGGATCAAAGATTCAGTATTCGTTTTAAACAGCGTAAAGTTCGAATGGTATTCACACCATACCTGTCGAAATTCCTCTGAGGCCGTCATAATCGGTGTCATGGCGGCGAGCTGTTCATATTCAATAATCTGACCGTCAATATAACGCTGTCTTAGCTGCGGAACTTCATTGGCCGCCCGAAGAATTGCGTAAAGGGTCAGCAGAAAAAACGAATCACTTTTCTCTTTGGCCATACGGTACAGCGGCTCAACATTATAGAGAACGCTAATTGAGTACGACGGATTGACAAAGGTGCGATAGAATTCGAACGAATCGCGGCGGGACCATGTTTCCAGATCAATTACTTTATAGGACGTCATTGTTTTTCGTTTCCTTTTGGGTTGACTACTCTTCGGATTCCTTTTTCTTATTGTAACTCGGAGGTATTTTGTAAGCCGGGCTTTCATTTCGGTTCGAAGGGTTGGGGAACCAGGAATCGTTGCGTGCCCCTCAAGTTGAAAGCGCCAGCGAAAAAAGGTCTTCTTATTATCGACTGTAACATTGGCAAAGGTTTAACCGTTTTCCTCTTCTCCGTTTTAACGACCAATTCGTCTTCGTCAAGGACTTCCTGCCGGATATCGCGGTTAAAAAGAACTTTTACCGTAATAATTTTGTCTTCTTTCAGGAAAAAACAAGTCCCCAATGACAGTAATTCTTTCAGACTGTAAGTTTTAAAGAGTTTAAAATTGCGAAGCGGCGTTTCGATAATGACCGTCCCTGATGAACGTATAATTTAATTTTGTCATCATTTGAATGAATTTTTACAAAGATCGATTTCCAATTTTTTATAGTGATGTTGCGAGGTTTCTTTTTACTTTTTAAATTCATTTTCCGGAGGTTCTGAGAATACTGCAGGAACACGATTGTCAGTCATCTTTCCCCTTCTTAATAATACAGTGATTATATCACGAAAACAGCTTAAGAAAAGTTTTTTGTACTGTTAAGCCATACATGGCATAAATTGTATAATGTTGAGATATTATCAATATTTTCTAAAGCAATGCCAAAACATTATGTCTTAATATAATAACGAATTATCCACAATAAAAAAACAGACTCTTGTTTCGAACAGTGTACGACAGACTTGTTTTTTGACTGGACGGGTAATTTTTCACGCAAGAGGAAACGCGATCAACTCGGGGCGGACCGGGGCGTATGAGACAACATTTTTTCGCGAAAAATGATTCGCCGGGTCATGTCATAAATATAATCAACTTGGTTGGTTATGTCACGGCAACTTGAAAGTGACTTTCTTAAATACAAGGTAAGTTCGCCGATTTTACGGTTTACGCGATACCTTTTTTACGATTCTGACATTAAAAAGGTTCGATCCAAAAACGGCTTAAACATTGGCCCGATATTTTATAATGGAACTGACCAGGAATGTCTATGTCCATTCGAACGATAAGAAGCAGATCAAAGCAATTAATCTGCTTCTCCGTCCGTCGATCAATGCCCCTGTTTCGAATTGGTAATAATAAAACGAAAGCCATAGGAGGAGGCAAGGCCGTAAGGTTCAACATCAAGATTACGCGAAGCGCAACGGCAGCATTCCACCGGCGACGACCAACCTCCGCCACGCAGAACACGATCTGCGCCCGCTGCCGGTCCGGTCGGATCATTTGCCGGACTTGTCAAATAATACTCGGGATCAAACGGATCGGCGACCCATTCGGCAACGTTCCCGTGCATATCATAAAGTCCCCAGGCATTGGGCGTAAAACTGCCGACAGGAACGGTACCTTGTTTTTGCGGTTTGGCGGAATCAATTCCCTGTGTCCGACATTGCATTTTTCCCGCATGATCTTGATCTCCCCAGGAATAAGCTGTTTGTGAGCCAGCCCGGCACGCGTATTCCCATTGCGCTTCCGTCGGTAATTTTGCGGTCAAACCGGTCTTCTGGGAAAACCGATTACAGAAATTGACACAGGTCGGCATTCCAATCATTTCCACTGGACGAGTATCACCTTTCCAGTACGAACGATTATAGCCCATAACTTTCAGGAACAGTGCCTGAGTGACTTCCGTTTCGAGCAGCCAAAAACCGGAAGTAATTGTCACTTGATGCAACGATTCCCACGGATCAGGCATACGAGTCGATTCTGTTTCCGGACTGCCCATCATAAATGTTCCCGGAGGACACCAGCGAAACGCCAGTTCAAGGCCGTCAAAATTCATTGTAACACGCTGTCCCGGTTCCGTTCCTTTTTGGGCAAGTGGTGATTCTTCACTCGTCGCGATATCAATATATCCGGCATAAAACAACATTAAAACCGATGCGGCAATAATCATATTTTTATTATTCAAATGAAACATAAGTCTCTCCTTCGGTTTTATTTTGTTTTCATGAGTGATTGATAATTGGGGGTAAGATCGGTCTTCTGTTTTCGTGTCGTAATAGCGAGAAGTTCGGATAACAGGGCATGATATTCAGGTGTTCGCCAGTATTCACACGAATGCCCCAGAGAAGTAAACGCGACAATTCCCTTGCCTTCGGCGCGAATCCAGGTACACGGATAGGGGGGCTGTTTGTAACAGGTATTATTCCCTTCCGCAATCATTCCGGTCGTATCCTGCATCATGAGGACATGAATATCAGGATTGAAATTTCGAAACGTATACCATTCCTCGAAATGTCGAAATGATTTTCCAGTGATTTTTTCGGTTTGGGGCAGTGCCGCGCCAATATGCCGGACGCCTGCTTCCTGCTGCATGCCATGAACGACAAATTCGGCGCCGACCAGTTTGATATATTCGGGCCATTTATGCATGGAATCGGAGGCGGAATGAATGGCGACAAAACCTGTTCCCCGTTCGCGAATCGCCTTTAGGAACGCGGCCATCCCTTCATTGTTGACAGGAGTAACGCCGTTACGGCCTTTTTCGTTGAACTCTCCGCAGGTATAAAAAACAAACGCGGCGAAATCATCGAGCGGGCGATTGAAAATTTCCCCGGAATCAGTCCAAACAAGTTCGAATCCGAGTTCACGGCAGACCTCTTTTAGAATGAGTTCGGCACAACTGTTGCCATGAGGACCGGACGCGGTCGGGGAATGAATCCACGTTTGCGATCCGGTAAACAAGAGTACCTTTGGGAGAGCATCTTTGCGATGGCTCACAATACGGATATTGTTTGGTTTTTGATTGTCTTTCGTCCGCAGTCGGGCCGAAAAATTCCATCCTTTATCGGAACAAACCGTTTTGACAATAAGCGTATTGTATCCTTTTTTCAATACAATCGGAGCGGAAAAAGTCCATTGTTCAAAAGGACCGTCGTACCATTGATTCAAGATTTGTTGTTTATTGCACCAGGCGGCGATACCACCGGAATTGGCGGCTTGAAACGTCAATTCCTGATCCACGTCGGACCAAACAAAGGTTTTCAGACAAGCGGCGGCGTTTTGTACCGGCTCCACACCAACTTCAAGATTCCAGCAATTACCTTTCTGCCATCCGGCAATAAGGGCCTGCCATTGGATCTCCGGTCTGTCCGCTTCAGCAGGAAAGACCTGACGAAACAGATCGTGTCCCGACTTGCCTTCGTGTATAAACGGACCGGCATAGAACCAGTTACGAATACATCCTTCATTACGATTAATTGTTTCGAGAACCTTTGTCGCGCGTTTTGCGATATCTTCATTTTGAACATCCCGTTGAACGACGACAAGAATGGATTTGGCCGTTTCGGAATTTGTTCGGCGGAGTGTATTGGCCATACGCACGAGGGCCAGACCCGCCGAGGCCTTTAACGCCGGATTGGCTTTCATGATTTGCGTTGCCAGCGAAATCACATCGTCGGTACAGCATTTCTCTCCCATGGCGGCGAGAATAGCCTTTTGATCATTGAGCTGATTTGCTTTTTGGAGAAGATCAATAAAGGCGGTCGATGGTTTTGGCAAAAGTGAGGCTTTAATTGCGTAAAGTTTTGTCCGTTCTATTTTTTTGACAGGATCTTTTTCGAGCAGCCAATCGTGTTGAACTTTGGCAATTATTTTATCGACATCGACACGTTCCACCGGATCTGCCGCTTGACCCGGCCAAACGTCAGGATTGTAAGGGGAAGTAAGCATTCCGGTTCGAGTGTTCGAATTTTTTGTTTCCATGGCCCGAATCATTGCATCCTTTGAGGAGTGGGACAAAAGGCCTTCTTTTTGAAGTGACTCCAACTGTCGCAGAGCTTTGTCGGACGCAATTTGTGACAGAGCGTGCAGGGCGGCGACGGCCAGCGGCGAATTGGTCTGTTTTCGAACAATGGCGGCTAATGGCACCACGGCAGAATTCATTTTACGCTTGCCCATCGCGGCGATCAGGCCGAATTTTAAATCGCCTTCCGTTTTTACGAGGGCATCGAGCAGGGCGGCATCAATAATCTTGCCCGGGACATCCTGAAGAATCATTAAAGTGATCTTGGCAGTTTCCGGAGCTGCTGTTGTGTCGAAAAGAAGTGGAATTAGCGGCTTCGCGGTTTCTTCATCGAGAGAAGGAAACAACAGGCGAAAAAGCATACTTTGTCCCTCAGGGGTCGACTTTGGAAAGATCCCGACCAAATTTTTCCGCAATTCTCGTTTTACGTCTTCGTTGAGATCTGTATCATAAAGAGCGGATTCCAGACGGATAATCTTTGCGGCGTTCGAACCGGCCTTATAGCTCTTGAGGGCTTGAATGTCGGCGTCCCAAAAGGAAGGTTTCTGCTCCTGCCCGGAACATATTCCGCAAAGCAAAATGAACGAAAGCGATATAAGAAATTTTTTCATGGTGGATTGCAGTTCCTTTCTTCAAGTATCCAAACACCACGGAGCGCGACGCGGTCGATCGAGGAGTCGGGACGCGGTTTCGTCGCCGATAAAATCTTCGTGAACCGGATCGAAATGAAGTTCCCGTCTCAACAACAGAGCAATATTGCCCAGATGGGCCAGGGAACACACACGATGAGCCCGTTCAATGTTGCGGAACGGTACTTCACGCGTTTTAACGCAATGAAGGAAATCGCCGAAAATCGTTGGTTTTCCGGAAGCATAGAGCATGGGCGAGTACCAATGCCGTTCCCCGTTGTATTTCTTTGGAGCCGGTTGGCCCTTGAAGACTTCGATATCCATATCGGGAATCGGATATTTGCCATTAAAGATATCCTGTTCTGAAACAGTCCCCAGTTCACCAGTAAAGGAGATGAATCCATCTGCCCCGGCGGGAATTCCTTTTCGGGCACCTGGATAATTACCCCAGGCGTTTCCTTCGGTAATTTTCATACCGTTGGCAAATTCCCAGGTAAGAAATTTTGTATCGCCAATACCGGGGGGGATGATTTTAGTCGGCCCTGTATAGTCCAGTTGCATGGCGTACATAATGGCCCCCCAGCAATGAGCCCCCCAACTGACAAGGCCGCCTCCGGAAAAATCCCTGTATCCATTTCCGCAGCCGCAAGACAAATAACCGGGATGAAAAGGCCGGACAGGAGCCGGACCCAGCCAGCGATCCCAATGCACACCATCCGGAATCGGTTGACCGGGCAACGGAGAACTTGCCCCCCAGTAGCATCCGGTTTTTCCATGACCGACAAGTACTTTGCCAATCAGTCCGGCGCGAATGATTTTGTGAAACGCTTCGTAATCGGCAACAACACGTTGTGAACCGCCGGAGAAGACCCGTTTGCATCTTCTTGCCGTTTCCCGAAGTAATTGACCTTCGCGAACGGTAAGCGTTTCCGGTTTTTCGCAATAGACATCTTTCCCGTTCCGCATGGCATGAACGGCAATATAGGAATGCCAATGTTCGTTCGTTCCAATATAGACAGCGTCAATTTTGTCGTCACTTAATATATCTTCAAACATCCAGGACTTTTTACAATCAGAATTGCCATAACTCTTGTTCACAAGATTGGCGGCCATGTTCGCGTGTTTGTCAACCGTGTCGCAGACAGAAATGATTTGACACTGTGGATAGCATAGGAATCCTTGTGTATCAAGTCGTCCCTGAATTCCCTGACCCACCATCCCCATGACAATTCGCTCATTGGCCGAAACGCCGCCGTCAAGACCGAGTGCCCTTGCCGAAACTAAAAGCGGCAACGACATAATTGCCGTTCCTGACAGACTTTGCTTGAGAAATTTACGTCGTGTAAACAGTTTCATTTTTATCTCCTGAATAAATAATTAACGGCGACAAGGAACAAGGACAAATCGAACGGCGAACGCATAACGTCCATATAACGCATCGCGCATGGGACGAATACCATCGTTAGGTTTTTTTGTCGCTTTTAAGAATGTTCGGATAAGGACCGGTATACCCCATAAGACGGCTAATGGATTCTCCGATTTTTATCAGTGGGTCCTTTCGATGGGCAACCAACGTTTTTGGTGTATCATAGAATGTCAGGGAAGCAATCGTAACCGATCCGATACAGGCTTGATGATAGTCAAAAATTGGAACACCAATACATACAACACCTGTATAATGTTCTTCCCGATCGATTGCGTATCCAAGTTTGCGGATTTTGTCGAATTCAATCCGGAGTTTTGCGGGATCGGCAATCGTGTTCGAACTGTATGTTTCCAGCTTTTTCGCCAGAATATCATCAATACGTTCTTTTTCAAACCATGGAATCATTGCCTTGCCCGCCGCGTCGCTGTGATATTGGAACTGACACCCAATTTCCGAGGAAATACGAATCGGATGAGTCGAATTTTCGCAATGAACACATGTCACCGCATTTTCGTCCGGAACCGAGAGTACAACCAGACTATTCATCTCTTTTGCAAGTTTCTTGATAAATGGAGCCGCCAATGCCACCAATCGGCTTGAACTCAATGCCTGACCTATATAATTCAAAGGAAGATAAGTCAAGCGATAAGGACCTTTCGCTCCGATTCGCTGAATCCATTTCTGATCTTCAAAAACAGATAAAAGTCGAATCGTCGTCGTCTGATTCGTATCAAGTCCTTCGACAATTTCGTTGAGACGGAGCGGACGTTGCTCCGCCGCGAACAGTTTAATAAGCCGAATCGACAATTCTGCCGCCGGCATCAGTGATTTTTTCTCTTCCATAACCTTTATGTTAAAAAACTGTATATAAACCTATAGTACATCTATGTACTTTCCAGTATAACAACCGGTTTGTCCATGTCAAGCAGAAAATACAATATTTTCAAAAATCCGAATATATAACCGTTTACGGACATGATGTGAATTGCGAATATTACGTTGAACATGGCAATTCCTCTGTTTAGAAAAAAAGAAGGTACTGCATAATTCTATGCATACATGAGTAAAATAGACTTATACTGCTTTTATTATAAATTTTCCACCATCACCGCCGATTGATTGCGTTAATCGGCTCATCTTTTTGACGTTATAATGGAAATATTATTATAGATTCGGTATATAATTTTATTGTACTTGTCATTATTCAAATCGATCCGAACGTTTAAAGAACTAAAGTGGTGTTTCTCGTTTTGTTTTGCATCTTCGTTCCTATTCAATTCGGTAAATATAAATGGAGTATCCTATTTGATCTATCGGTTTTTGTTCACGAAAATATTCATATTCATTCGAACGATTGTAAAGATCGTTCGCTCCTATCGCATACCAGCCAGATGGAATTTCTTTGATCGATTGACCTTGTATACTTAAGACGTTCGTTAATTCGAAACGTTTGATTTCGGAGTCGGTCAGACAAGTCGTTTTGATCTGCTTTTCCGAATGGCGTTGACACCAGTCACGGAAAAAATACACGTTCTGCCCCCAATCAATGTTGCTTCCTTGCAGATACCTTGATCGGATATTTGCTCCGACCGTTTCGTTGAAATACGACATGGAATGAGGAAAGTGCCAAAGACTGCTGGTGACTCCCCAGAGGAGAAGTGTCGTCGTCAAAGCGGCAAGAACGAGTTTCTTGTCTGTAAATGTCTGTCCTATCTTACTTATAAAGAGATACATGAACGGCATTGCTGGCAGAATATATCGCGGGTGAAGAGAAAACCCGTTCTGACTGCTGATAAAAACAATCAAGGTAATAAAGGCCAGCAAGGGAATCAGTTCCTCCCGTCTTCTGTACTGTTTCGATAATGAAAGCCCAACTGTAAAAAGAAAGAGCAGTAAAAATCCAAGCGGTTCTTTGTATAGTAAAACAAAACAGTAATACGACTTCCAGCCGTGCGGCGAAAAGTGACCGTTGAGAAACGATTCGATTCCTGTTTCGAAGTCCCGTCGCTGGATATCGATTCCCTGAACGAAGTCAACAGGAAACGGAACCGGCAAATAACCGAGGATGGAATCGGCAAACCTGTTTCCAGTTTGAACACTTTCGGTATTTTCGTCAACAGGAAAGCCGGTTAAGGTCCCACTGATGAATTGATAATCTTTCAATGGTTTGAAGGAACCTTGGAAACAGTATCCAAGATTGATAAGATAAATCGCGAAAACAAATAGAACAGTCAAGCGGTACATTTGTGTTTTGACCGGAATGATCATTGGTTGCTTTCGAGCTGAAAACATCCAAACCAGCCATAAGATCAGATAAAGCGGAAACGCGATCAACCAGGTCATTTTGGTTAAGAGCATAAGACCAAGGCAAAGTCCGGCAAGAAAAGTCTGTTTCCAAGTCGGTGTCTTAAGCCAATACCAAAAGGAATAAAGGCCGACAATACCCAATGACGCTCCAGCCATATCGGGACAGATCGTTGCTCCCCAGCCGGAAAACAAAGGCGAAAACGTCCAGAGAATGAGAAAAATAATTCCCGATGATTGACCATAGAGTTCGCAAGCGAACCGCCAGCCGAACCATCCGCCGAGCAATACGAGCGGTATCAGTACGGATCGGGCAAGGAACAAGTCCCGGCGAATCGTCCGCCAGTCGTGTTCCCGAATAAACTTTCCGCCGAGTCCCCACTCGCTCCGATTGAGTGGTTGAACCGCGTATTGTGACAAGTCTTCGTCCCTGTGATTCAGCTTGATTGCTCTCCCGATCAAAAATCTGGTCAACGGCGGATTTACACAAAAGACATCAAACCGTCCTGATTGCCAAAGATAGACAGCCGCCCCCAAGTGTCCCTCCTCTGTTCGATTGGGAGAGGTCTTCCAGTTCAGAAAGAACAATAGTACCGCTTGTAATATAAAAAAAATAAAAACGATAGTTACTCGATTTGTTTTATAAATGTTTCGATAGATTTTTGTTGACAATCACAATACCTATTTTCTCTTATTGTTTCGACCATTGTTCTTTATGTCAGAAATTAATCCCAAAATATATTTCTTCCTTCTGTCTTTTGGTGAAATATATCTCATGTCTCTTTTCATAAATACGACCTGTTTTCTGTCTTTTACTCTATTTAAGTCTTCGATTCTTCAATTACTGTTATCTACCTACACCTGAAAAGCCATTGGACACGTTCAGTGTTTGATTGATGTCTATCAGAACGATTGGACAGCTACACTTCCTCTGAATGCCAAAATTGTTTAGGAACGTATAAACTAAAACCTTCATTATCACCTTTAATTCGTATATTTACGAACTCGTTATCTTGTGCTTCTATGAGAGCCATGCTGAGAAAGAAATTACTGAACTGCTTGTAACCTGCCATAACAACATTTTTTTTGGGTAAACATATTGATATTTTTTTTATATAAGGCTCTTTCATGACGATATGAATATAATTAGTAGTAATAATGGCGTAACAGCCATAAAACTTGCATTTAGTGTTATAGATATTAGTAATCAAACACTTAATTTTATGGCCGTGAATTATATTTAATTCTGAATCTTTATTCTCGTCAGGGTACTTATGGGATGTTTCAAGGATGTTATTCAAATAATATTTTTTTGCGTGCCATGTCGAAAAACTTATGATTCCTCCCAAAAAAATAATTATGTACATTAGAACAATAAATATACTTGGCATCGTTGATCTTCAATCATTTAACTCGTACGCATATCTTCCTGCGTATGCAAAATTTTCGCAGGAAGTTTTTGCGTAACCGTTCACGGCGATTTTACTCTTTTACTCAAAAGGTTCGCCTTTAAACTTTGTCTGGAGTTTAGCAGAACCAACCCGCGAAGTCAACGATTTTATTCTGGAATTAGCCTGAAAATGGCGAATTTATCCAAAAATGCCAATAAGCAGGTCAAATCCAGCTAATTCTCACAATAGGAAAGACCCAAGAGACATAAAAATCAGGAACCATGGAACGAAAAACGCCGATCTTACAGCAATAAATATCGAGCTAAAAACAATAATTGCCGAGCTTACAGAAAAAGTTGCAAAGCTTATGAAGAACTCATCGAATTCCTCGAAACCGACGTTGTCGGATATTGTCTCGGTGTCACATTTGCGGGACAAACGAAGAAAGCGCAAACAAGGTACTCAAAAGGGGTATAAACGTAAACTTCGTACCGTATTTGATCCGGAACAGATTGATGAAGTCAAACAAACGACCTTGGACGAATGTCCCTCATGCAGTGGCGTTTTGATTTCAGCCGACAAGCCGGCGAAAGTCCATCAGCAAAATGAACTCGTCTAAAAATCGTATCTCACGTTACCGAATATCACCAGAAATGTTACTGGTGTGAGCATTGCGGAAAATATCATTGTCGAAAACGAAACTCGCAAGGTTGCCCATTACGGCAAGTGAATGATTCGATCTATTCAGGAAATGTTTTTGACGATTCATTTACGCGATTCCATGACGGTCATGAAATGGAAGCGTCACATGAATATTCACAAAAAGAAATTCTTGAAATCGCTCCAAAGGGGAATACCTGACGATAAAGACGCACAAAATCTTGTAAGACGATTACTGGAATACGAAGCGGAATATTTTCGATTTATCCGAACGGCGATTCTGCCAACGAAACCTCCAACGGAACAGACGATACGGAAAATTGTCATCGACCGCAAGCTGACTCAAGGTACCTGAAGCGGCTGGGGTAATCGTTGGCTCGAACGGTTCCGGAGTATTCAGTCAACTTGTGAACAGCAGAGGCGAAACCTCCTTGTTTACATGACCGAAACGCTCGAACATTATCTTCGCGGTACGGTCACGCCGCCACTCATCCTGTCCTGATCGGCTCATTTCTCCGTATTCATCGTGAACGGGTACTAAAATACTTTGTGTCTCCGTGCCTTTGTGTGAATAATATTTTGTCTCACGCGAAGGCGCAAGGACGCGAAGAAGAGAAGAAATAAAAAAGTGAATAAATGGATCGACGTTAACGACCGGTTAACGCCGAAAACCTGGAAAGGGAATAATTGGAACGAAATAAAAACTGTCCTTTTTTGATCGATTACGGGAAAATAACGACAAAATATTATACTGGCAATGATAATATTTTCCTTGTGAGGAATAAGTGAAAAGTAACGCATTGGATGCCGTTATTAGATCTGCCGGAGATTGTAAATGAATAAAGAAAATCCGAAATGGCGTCAGCGATGCTGCGATTGTGCCCATCTCGGGTTAAATTCTCCGGAAAGGATCTCGTTACACAGTCCAGTTTTCATCAGTATCACAGTTTCCATTGTTAACTTGTAAGACGTTCAAAAGCAGATACACTGCCAAAATCGAAATCATCCTGTCCACAAAGATGTTAACCAAGGTTCTCGGCATATCTTCTTTTTTGATGATCGGGCGTGCCCTCTATTTCAAGTGCATCTCCCTTGTTTCTCGTGTATAAGTTAGAACTGATATGCAAGTCCGACATGTCCGGTATGCAGATTTTGCGTGCTGCTCACCATAAAATCGTATCCCCCGAAAACAGTGAGACAGTTTTGTGTTATATTACCGCCAACTCCGAGATTGCACCAGTCATTGCCGAGATCAACACCATTGACAGTGTACTTGTAATCGCCGTTATAATTTGCGTTATTCGTGTTATTAAAGCTGCTTGAAACTGTACCGCAAGTGTCGCCGTATTCGTGCATCCAAGACGCTTGGGCGAACAGACTGCCGGTTCTGTGCTGGCCTTCGAATCCCCAAAGAAGACGACCGCCAAACTCGGTACGATAGGAATTGTAATCGGCTTTTTCGATGTCAAGCGCCGTGGTTCCGATCCCCTCCTCCGAAAACGCGTCTGTATTGAGAGAAAGATATTGGAAGGCACCAAACGGCTGGAAGACAGCCTGTTTTAACGTGTAATTAAACCCCTTTTCAATGCGAAAAGCCCATTCTTTACCGGATGTTTCGGCCGTATTGGTTCGCTCCAGGAAGGAGATCGTTCTGGTCATATTGAAAGTATCCCAGCCATAATTGAAATTACCGAGCAAGTATCCGTTTCCGGCATGGCGGACGAAGTAAAGACCGGCTTTATAACTGTCGGCGTCGGCCTGTTCCTTGAGTCCGTTTACCTGATATTCGGTATTTCCGAAGGCGAAGAACCCGCCGAGCCGGGTATTCGGAGCGATAAAGCGATCCCCGCCAACAAGAATACCGCTTACGGAATAGTCGCCTCCCAAGGCATTTCCATCGGATTTTGCGTAGCCATCGACACCGTAATAGATCCCCCACATTTTGTGAGCCGGATTTACAGTATTATTCTGACCACAGCAGAAGAGATCATTCGGCCGCAGGTAGTTGGTCAAGGTATTATTGACAATCGTCATGTTCTGGATTTCCATCGTTGCCATGGATCCGTAAACGGCCCCATCCAGTTGGGCCATGGCGTTTTTCGCAGCGTCCGGACCACCTTCAATGTATTCCTGATCCAGAGCCAAAAGTACATTGCTCAAATCGCTGTCCTTGACATAATCATGACCAAGGGCATCAATATAGCCCCCCATATTTTTACTGTTTTCCGTGGTGCCCATTGGATCATAAACAACTTTACGGGCGACATCCAGATAATAATTCTTATTATCATAACTTGAAACAAAATGAAGAAGATCGTCACCCGTTTCACCGTGAACGGAAAGCTCTTCATTAACAGTAAGATCTTTTCCCTGAATGACCGTATAACGATCGCCCGCGGAAAACTCCTTTCCTTCCTCCGGTTCCGTCACAACGTCGATCATACCGCCGGTAACTGTCAGACTCGCGTTATTAAGATCATAATAATCGTTATCGACGCCTGGGCTCGTTTCTTTTCCGGAAGCCGGAGTCAATCGGACCTGCAGTGTTCCGCCATTAATGAGCAAACTTCCATTAAATTTAGTCGCTTTAGGCGTAAAAGCGGTTCCCTGCGGATCGGACATCTTAATAACGCTTGATTCTTCCAATTTGGTTGCGCCGGTAATGGTGCCGATATTTTCCAGAGTGCCCATACTGTTAAAGCCATTGGTGGAATTAATGGCTTCCACATTGGAGATGGTACCATTATTTACAAGGCTGGGGGCATTGGCGGAAAGAGCGGAAATCGTGGAGACATTATCAATGACGCCTTGATTATCGAGCGATTCCAGCGCTTCAATTAAGTTGAAATTCTTAATGGTTCCACTTTTCTGATTGAGAACGGAATGAGCATTAATAATAGCTCCGTTTTCCGTTGCTGTTGAGGTAATTGTCCCCGAGTTTGTCAGCGACGAATTCAGATTTATAAAAGAGGTTTCTGTTCCGGAATTGGAATCAGAAACGGTAATCGTACCTTTGTCGGTATTATCCAGCGAATCCGCTGTAATTTGTGAATAGTCACTAATAACACCACTATTGATGATGGATGCGCCGGAGTGTAAAGCCGAATTAAGTCCTGTAAGGGTGCCATTGTTATTAATATTATCATTTGCCGAAATTTTTCCGGAGATGGTAGAACTAAGATCACCTGCTGTCGGTCCGTTTTGAATGGCACCTCCGGCCGAAATGCCCCCGGTCGTATTGCCATTGATTTGGCCATAGTTGAGCAAATCATCAGACGAAGTTTTCATGGTTCCGGTAAAATCAATTTGACCGTTATTGGTAAATCCGCCGATTTCGCTTGCGTCAATATCGCCGATCGATGAAGGCGTTGTTTTACTGCTGTAGCCGATTCCGCCGTAATTGATAAACGAGTCGTTTGTTATGAACTTTAAATTCGAATAATCGTTACCCGAAACATATTCATCGGAACCGAGAGAGTAATCACTATCTTTGACTGTTACATTTCCTGAACCGTCAATAGTAATATTATTATAATCCGCATGGAGGTTTTGACCGATTCCGGATAGAGCCATTCCCAACAACAAGGTGGCAAACATTCGTTTCCGCTTGTTCTTAAACGAAAATTTACTTTTCTGACGGTCTTTTTTCCTGATTTTTTCTTTTCTCATAAGAACATCCTTTGTCCTTGCGGTGACAAAACTTTTGATCCCTAATTATTCTATGTTTATTGAGAATAAAAGCTTTTTTGCACTTCCCGAAAAATTTCCTGTTTTCTCCTTATCGACGTTTGAATCTTATAAGTTAAAAGAAAATTGTTAAAATATAACGGTTATATGACGATTATACGCAAATAACTTGATATATTTATAAAAAAAATTAAAGCAGCGATACCATTATTATCGGAAATAATGATTAAACAGGCGATAATATTTATTTTCCTTATTATACATGAATGTATAATTATTATTACTAATACTAATCGCTCATTTTGATCTTTTTGCAGATTGATTTTTTCTGAAAAAATTTTTTCAGTATGTCCGATTTTTATTTCATTTTTAATAATATTTTTGTTTTTTTCCTAAGAAAAATGATTTAATTATTGAAAATTGTGAAAAAACCAATTAGAATGTATTATAAATGGATCAGGAATTTGGTATTGTTCCGTTTTAAGATTTTTAATGCAAAATCCTAAAAAGGTGGGAGAGAAGATGGGTATTTTTAACAAGCTCTTTTTGGCCGGTCGTTTTTTCGGAAAAGAACATTATTTGAAAAAGAATTCCGGACGGCGAGATCGGATCTTTCGTATTGAGGAGCTGGAAGACAGGCGTCTTCTTTCTGTCTGCGGAACGGAACCTGCGTTGGAGTGTATCACGGACAGCGTTGTAATGGCGAGCAGTCTGCCGCAATCGGAACAGGTTGTCCCGGTTGCCGTCGAGACAAATGGCGATGTCCCGCTTGCGACCGCCGGTCTTGACCAGTCAATACTTCCCGAGACGATAACAGTCTTTATGTCAACCTCCGCGGTTACTCCGTTGGGCGAAGAAGGCGACATAATCAACGTGAGATGGGACAAGATGGAAGGGGTCTCTTATAAATTCATTGGGCCTGAAGGGATGACCTTTACCGAGCCCGGTTCTGTTCAGTTCTACCCCAAATGTCTTGGTGTAAGTTCCGTTGGGCCCTATACCGGTCAGGATAGTTATGTCTTTACCCTAATGGCATCGACCGATAATTTTGAAACGTATGAATCGAAAGAATACACCGTAGCCTCCTGTTCTGCTCCTACCGGTGTCTACGCGACCGCCACGACCGCTGGAAAAGTCACTTTTAATTGGGACTACGTTGAGGAAGCAACAAGTTACTATATCAAGTCGAATTTTTTCGAAGCAACATCGGCCGGAAACGCAAATAATACAAAGCAGATTCTTAAGCCCAGTACCGCAATACTTCCCGAGACAGGAGTTCTCTATCAGTTTCAGATAAAATCGTGTCTTAGCGGCGGGGTTGATTCCCAATATGGCGAAATCGTCAGTATTGGCGTTCTGAACGCGCCCGATGTCAAGGTCGAACCGACTACCGGCGATGGCAGTATTGTGCTATCCTGGACTGAAGATGTCAACGTAAAGGACTACACAATTACCTGCAGAAACACTAATGGAATTTATAAATATCCCACTATCGTCTATGATTTGGATAACAACAGAGCAAGAATTACCGGATTAGAAATAACCAACAGTTGGGATTATTTCTTTTATGTCACCGCTAATCCTGTTGAAGGAAGCGGCTTTTGCACGTCAGCCCAAACGATCGTTGGAACAGCTCCGAATAAGACGAACCTGCCCGCCCCTGTCGTTACAGTCGGCAAGGCTAATAAGACCACCGAAGTAACTCTCATTTGGGACGAAATCCCCAACGCGACCAGTTACGAAATCAGAGCTTACAAAAATTATAATATGAGTGACGAATCTTTGCCGGCCAATACAATTAGCATAGTGGACGGCAAGTGTACCGCAACAGTCACAGGGCTCACCGCCAACATCGGTTACACATTCAAAGTCACGGCGAAACCTGCGCAAACCAGCACTTGGTGTCAGTCATTCACTTTTATCGACGCTATTGCAGGCGCGAAAATGAAACTGGACACGCCCACCAATCTAACGGTCGCCGATCGGGGGGCAGGCGAAATCGTCCTGTCTTGGGACGCGGTTGACAACGCTTCCCGTTATATGATTACGCTGAAGCCAAGTAATAGTACGATGGCAACATATACGTATTATACTACGCGTCCGGAATACACGTTGACACTTCCCGTACTTTCCCGTGAATACACCGTCACCGTTGCCGCGGCCGATGCTGCCGGTTCTTACACTTATGCCAACTCCAACCCCGCTTCGATCACCGTCTTAAAGACAATGCCCTCGACCGATTTGCTTGTGCAAGCCTACAATTCAGAAACCAAAAAAGTGACGCTTGAGTGGTCGAATTATACACGATACGCCAATACTCTGCTTTGGGAAGTTGGTGGTACTCCCGAAAGTGAATCCATTACAATGGTTGAAAAGAATAGCAGAGGCACATTCGAAGTGACGTTGGATACTGCCGGAGTTCTTTACACTTATTCCTTAGTGAGCAAAGTGAACGAATGCAATGCCGATTTGGTATACGTATCGGATGAAAGCAGTCCATGCGTTGTTGGTTTTCTCGCTGGTCCTGAAAACATACACACCTCAGTTCTTCGCGACAACTGGCTGACGCTCTCCTGGGATGCCAATGCCAATGCTGCTGCATACGTCGTTACATGCTTCGATGAACTGGGCAACCAAATCGGCGCCGCAATTTCGACTGAGAGTAATTCGGCGGACATTACCGGTCTTACCGCTTCAACGAAATACATGTTCAAGGTCGCCGCAAAAAGTTCCGGTACTGACGGATGGCTTGATTCCGCCGAATCGACCACGGAAATTACGACTGCCGATCCGCTGTCTGCCATAGCATACACCGCTACCGGTTATGATAAGGTGTATGACGGATCGGCACATGGTATTACGGTAACAGTTTCCGATCCAACGGTGTATACGATTCAATACCGTCTGAAGGAGACCGACGAATGGTCCGAAACGAATCCAACGATCACCAATGTCACTCCAGACGCGGGAACAACGGTTTACTTCCGTATTACCGCCGATGGCTATACGATGGTCGATTCGTCTGAAACGATTCTTATTAAGGCCCTGCCGATTAACGCTCCGACCAACATTGTCGCGGGGGACACGCTCCGGGAAGCCGTTTCGGTTTCGCTTTCCTGGGACGCTGTGGCTGATGCCGCTTCGTACTCCGTTCAATACTCATCCGATCATGGAGCAACCTGGACGCCCTTCACTCCTGAAGACGCGATTGTGACCAACAGCACCACTGTGACCGGCTTGACCGGGGAGACATCGTATCTGTTCCAGGTCCGGGCAAATCCGGCAGCGGCCACGCCGATGAACTACGATGAATCCGCCTGGTCAGTATCTTCAGCTTCGGTAACGACGAAGGCACAACTGCCCACAATTGGCACTCCGACCGTGACACGTACCAGCGATAACGCGGGTATTGATGTCAGTTGGACTGCCATTGATACCACTAAGGTGTCGAAATACAAAGTCACCGTAACCGCCAACGGAGTGCCCGTATATTATTATACCGCGGACAATACGGCGACAAATCTGTCAGTACCAATGATCGACAACACCAAAAATAATGTTGTTACGGTCACGGCAATCGCCAATACCGGCGAGGAATATGCCGAATCAGCGCCAAGTCCCACTATTACAATACTGGCAATGCCTTCCGATTTCAAGGTGACGTCTTTCGATCCCGACATGAATCAGATTACATTTACATGGAACCCAGTCGAAGACGCGATTTCTTATAACTTGTCTGCTAATGGGGAGACAACCGAAATTGTACCGACTATTAATGCTCAAGGAAAAGCCTCCTATACGATTGACATGCCTTCGAGTAACACGGTATACAACCTGCTCGCGATTGGGAATACGGGAACAATTCAGTCGCTTTATACTTCAGGGCTTGCTGTCGGCAACCTGCTCGCATTCACCATTACGGCCAACGCGACAAAAGATGGTGTTGTACTTGATTGGGATGGACCGGATGGGGCAACAAATTACAACGTGCAGTACAAAAAAGCGACCGAAACGGAATGGACAACAGCAGTCGAAAAGATTACCGTTTCCGAATACACCGTGACCGGTCTTGACGCGCAGACGGACTATACATTCCGTGTCGTATCCGCTCAAGAAGACGCGGATAAATACTTTGTCTCTGCGGCAGTCATTGATAAGACAACATTAATACCGCTGACGGCGCCAACAATAAAGATTCCCACTGGTACGAACATTACCACTTCTTCGATGAACGTTACGTGGACTTCCGTTGCAAACGCCGGCTCGTATCTTGTCTATGTTGCGGCAACAGAAAGTTACAACACTCCTCCGGAAGATAGCTGGACTTTGATTGATAATACCGGTACCATTCACGTTGCGATTACTCAAAGCGGAACCAATTGTACGGCGGCAGTCACAGGTCTTGCGACGAGAGCAGAACAATATAATACTTACTATCACTTCCGCGTCGTTGCCGTTCCCTCAGACACGGCCACTGATTACACTTATTCATCGCCGTCCGCCAGTAAGTACAAGCAGACGAAAGAAGCTGATTTCGACGGCACTCCTGTTATAGAATCTGTCTCATTAACCCCCGACAAGGCCAACTCAATCCGGGTTACCTGGGCAGACGTTGCCCCGGCGGGAATGACCGACTGCTACTCTGTTCGCGTGTACGGTGACCCTGCATGCAGTCAATCTGTGGCTATGGTTGCTTTTGACCAGGGGACAACCAGCGCTGACATTGATGTTCCGACATCCTCTTATCGAACATACTATGTTAAGCTCGCTTTAGTAAACACCGGTTACAGACAAAAAACCAGTTCGCCTGCTATTGTTTTGACCACCAGCGTAAACGGTTTGGCAATTTTGGGAACGGAAGGAACCGACTGGAGTTATGATTTAACGTCCAAAACGCTTAACATATTGGCGGGAAAATCAGTATCCGTTTCCGGAATCGCAACATCGGACATGAACGTGAATTTCGCCGGAGTGAATTCCAGTATTGCGTGCGGCGATTTATTGATTAAGAGTCTCAACACCGGGACCACCGCAACTGTATCAGCGGATGACTCCTCGTTTAGTACATTTTCACTGACAGCAGGGACAGCTCTCGTCGGCGACACATATCAAATCGCGTCCGGCAGCTCGTATACCGATTTGGCGTCCGGAATTGTGTACAGCAACGACGACGCAGCAATTACCCAATTCAAACTCGATGAAAATAACCTATCCCTACTTGCAGGCACAATTAATATTGACATAAACGGCAAGACAACGGCGGGTTTGCTCAACGTTGATGCCATGACGGACGGAACGTCTCTTGTCTTCTCAGGCAATACTTCTGAGGATGCGTTACAATTTACTCGAAATGGCGTCACCTACACCATCGGCGCAGACGGCAGTACAATGACGGCGTCCGGACTCGATAATACCGGGTTGGCCAACGCGGCCATTGTCTACAGCGACATGACGTTTACCTCCACATCCAGTAACGCCTATGCCATTGACATAAGCGAAACCGACAGAAAATCCGTTTCTCTAGCCGTAGGGGACTGGAACGTCTCGTTCACAGGAGATCCGTCACACACAGAATTTTCGGACGTTATTGCCGTTATTTCCGGTTCGGCGACAATGACCGACGAACATAACCAATTGTTCGTTTGTCCAACTTATGCCGCGTCCAATACGGTTACTGTTACGGTGAGCTATGACAAAAAAGCCTTTGTTTTTGATTTATCGCTAATCATTGTTACCACACTAAATGATAATTTTGACACTGCCGATGATGTTATTTCTCTTCGGGAAGCCATTGCCTACGCTGAAGCCAATATCGAATGGACGGCAAAAACCGATTTCACCGATGGTCAATACGGGTACAGTTTTAAAACCAATAAAATTGTTGCCGCTGTTAATATGGCAGTCGGTGAAACCTATTACATTCCGACCGGCTGGAACGGTTCAGAAGCAAGTATTCTAAGCGCCATGGTTACGTTCGACGCCAATCTGCTTCCGTCAACAGGTTCACCAACCATTACACTGTTAAGTGAACTAACCACCTCAAAAGCGATTGTCATTCAAGGAACAATTGGTACTGACGAAACCTCGAAACAAATCGTTATTACGAGTGCCAATCCGATTGCCGACAACATTATGTTTGTCAATAACGGAACGCTGACTCTTTCAAATGCTGTTTTGGAAATCGGACTTCTTCAGAACGGAACCGTAACACTGGACGGCAACGTAACTCTTGAATATCTCACCGGCAAGGATACTGAAACCGAAGGAGCGGTTTCCTTTGTCTCCGGCGCTGTTTTGACGATTCGCGATTATTACAAAACATACACAACCGATCATGAAACGTATTTCGATTATCTTCTTCTCAACACAAAAAAGACCTCTTTAACCGTTGGCGCAACAGATGGTCAAATAACAACCCCCGATGAACTTTTGACAATGACGTCCACCGTCGTCAATACACTTTACGCCGAAGACACGGCAAATAAACTTGTTGCCAATATTTTCTTCTTCTCAAACGCCATTCCTGTGACGGGGGACGAAGTGAACTTTACCGTAACCCGTTCCACAGGAGATGAGCCCGAAAACGTTTCCGGGAAATTCGACTGGGTTTTTAATACCGATGGTGAAGCGGTTGGAATCGGGATCGGCTCCGAAAATATTTCAGCAGGCGATTACACAATTAACCTTTCGTATTATCAATTATCCGCAACGGCCTCCTTTACGGTAACCCAGGACGTCTCACTGACGCTCGATCATGATTCCGGAGAAGCAACGTTCCGAAACGCAACGGTCAACCAGCTTGATCTTTCCTTGATTGCAATTTCCAACTTCGAGGGCTCTGTTTCGTATTCCGTTGAGTGGAAAGACGAAACAATTATAACGGAAGACGTCTCCAAATTCTTCGCAGTGGAACCGGTATCAACCGAACCCGGCAGTCCGTTCCATCTTTATTACAAGGGAGGGTTGGAAGAACGAACGGATTCTTACATCGTTACAGTCAGAGCAACCGCAGACGCTGAAGGACAAAATAAATCGGCGTCGAAAGACTTTGTGTTGACGATTGTCACTCCTACACTCACATTAAATCCAACATCCGGCGTTGTTACAGACGCTACCGTAAGCGCTGTTTTGTCCACGGTCACAACCGGAAAGTTTACCAATAATGTTTCCTATACATTTACACTCGCCCAGAATTCTGACACAGTTCATTTTAGTGTAAATAACGATAACGAATTGATTTATACTAAAAACGATAGTTATAAAATAGTATCAGGCACCTATGATCTGACCGTAACCGCCACTGACGGATTCGATTCAGTAACCGAAAATTACGAGTTCGTCATTCTCGAAAACAAACTCAATATTGTCTCCATTTTCAGCTCGATAACGGAGAATAACCACAATCTTGATCTGGCGCAGCTGGTCCCGATTAACTTTCCCGAAGGCACGATCGTTTATACGCTTTCCTGCACGACTATTGAAAATATCAATCAATATCTCACCGTTGTAAACAACAATAACAAAGATTATATCCACTATTCCGCCGGACTGGCTAAAGGCGTTTATGAAATTAACGTTCAGGCCAAGGGAACTCCAACCGATCCGAATAATGGGGCGGTTGATCTGACCAGCAAGTATTCCCTGACAGTAACGGAGGCCGGGGTTATCGCTGAAGTGATACTTAATCCCACCAATCGACAAATGGAAATCACAGAGGCTGTTAACGGTTTTGAACTTGCAAACATCACATTGACCGGTTTTGAGGAAGTGCCCGATATTTCAGTTTCCGCTTATAATACAACGGCAAAAGACGAAAATGGAAACTTGACACAGATCAATTACGGCGAATGTTTTGCGGTGACGGACGGCAGATTGTGGATCGTTCAGAATTCGAATACGAAAACGCTTACTTCTGGCGAATATGCAATTACAATCACAGGAAAAACCCAGGAGGGCGAAGTCATTCTTCAGCAAGCCTCTGCCAACTTTAACTTGATCCTGTCCGACAAAATTGTGGATACAGATAATGTTACCAATATTACAGTTGATTACAACCAGAATGATAATAAGTTCTTTGTTCAAGATTCCGTTTCAGGAGAAACGATCGACGAAGGACAGGGGAAAGTACTGGTTGTCAATGTAGACTCCGGAACAACACCGATCGTTATAATCACCCAGGGCGCCATGAATAACCTTGAAGCGATTCATATCGATTCAACACTCCAAAACATTATTGTCGTCGAATCGCAGGCCGATCCGGAGCAAGCGGTGGTCGATCCGGAGCAATCGGTGGCCGATCGATACGTTATTTCCAATTCTTCTGACGATTACAATAACCCGACCGCGCTGACCATAACCGCATTTTGTAAGGACAATGCTTCACCAATTGCCCAAACCACTTCATCCGGAACCAAAAGCCTCACGTTCAAAAGCGGCACCATTCCAACGAAATATGAAATTAATGCTCTTTCAACAAATGTACTCATTACCCCCAACAAAGATGATACAATCAATTTCTCCGGCAGTTCATCCGATCAAGGTATTGTATTGAATATGAATAATCTTGATTATTATCAGACGCTGTACGCCGGTCAATCCGGCTCGCTGAAACTTGAAAATCAGGTGAGTAATATCATTCTCTCTCCGGGAAATGACGTTATAACGGGCAGCACTTCCGGCTGTGTTATTACTGACTACTCCAATTCCAGGAACATCATTACCCTTAATGGCGACAATTCGAATGCCGTCAATAAGGTCACACTCAATGACGGCTCGACCATTATTGTCAATGGGAAGGCCCAAAACAATATCACCGTAAATCCTCTGGCAAAAGATGGGCAAGGAGATAAAACCGTTGTCAATCTGGAAAAAGCCTTGGGAGAAAGTACAGTCAACATCACAGGCAACGAGGTCTCAATTACCGGAGGATTGACGGTAAAAGAGATAACCTTGAACGGTGATTACGGGGTCGTGAATTTACCGAACAGTACTAAAGATGTAAAGATTTACATTAACGGAGACGGTGCAATCGTCAAGACAGGCAGCGGAAACGATACCATCTGCCTTAATGGAAACAAATCCATTATTTCGTTGGGTGCCGGAAATGACCTTGTTTACGTTCAAGGGATCTCGGACGGAAATTCGATTTCGCTTGGGAAAGGAGACGATACACTCATCTCCTGCGCTACGGCAGGAGGCAACACAATTTACACCGATGAAGGAAATGATTTCATTATCGGCGGCGGAGGAAGCGATCGTATTTTCGGCGGTTTGGGCAACTGTTTCCTTGCCGGCGGCGGCGGAGGCGATTGTATTGTCGGAGGGAGCGGACGCGATATTTTGGTCGCCAATATCACCTCAAACATGAAAAACAAAAATGACGAAGATCTTCTTGCAATTCGTAATCAGCTCTTTATTGATGCTGACCCGAACAGCTCATGGTGGAATATGAGTAATGCCGAAATTATTGCTATATTGGGCGCCCAGTCCGAAGCCGATGACGAGTCCGATTCCCTCCATCGCGAAAGCAAATCCGGAATTGATATTTTCTTCAGAAATCTGCTCGACGAAGATGTCTTGACAAATAATCTGGATACGGATTATATTATCGATTGATTCTTTAATTTCGCGCAAACGTTCACGAAGAATTAAAAGCGAAGTGAAAACAAGGAAAAAATCAGGTCAGAATCAATGAAGACACAGCAGATCTGCGACAAGATTGGTCAAGGTCTCCCGTTATGTAATCAAGTTGATTCCGGCCTTATTGTTCGCAAGTTGTTTGAAAACTCCTGTGACGTTCCTGCCTGCGGCCGCTCCACTCGCTTCGCATAACTCACCGCGGATCACATGCATTGAATCGGACACTTTCCTGACACTCTTTACAACATATTCCATCGAAACATTAATGCGAAACAGGGCGGAAACGAAACGTCGACGTACTGCAAACGACAGATATCCCCTCCCCTTTCCGGAACCGATCATTTATGAAGAGTGCCGTTTAAGCATATTGTTTGTTCATATCAAATTATATACACAAAACGGCACAAAACGATCTTCCGATATGACTTTTTCTTCCGCAGTGTTCCTTACTTTTCGATCTATTCTTTTTCCTTCTTCTTGGTATTAGCCGATCGTTTCGACGCGGTTCCCGCCGATTTTTCAGTAGACTTGACCGAAAGTTTCTCCGATGCCTTGCTTAATCCTTTATCCGTTATTTTCTTTGACACAATTTTTGACTTGGCTTCATTTTTATTTAAGGTCTTCTTATACGTTTTATCGTATAATCGGCATTCCGTTAAATCGACAAAGGTAATGATAATCCCCTTGGCCTTTTCGTTTTCGTCCATGTAAGGAACGATCCGCATAAAATAAAGTCTGTCATTAAAAGAAAGTTCCCTTTCCCGGCGTTTTTTGGTTTCATTTACACTTTCAACATCCTTAATAAACCCCAAATAAAGTGAACTTAATGAAAGATGAAGCAACGGCCGTCCAACATCCGACTGAAGAATATTAGTGATCTCCGAAGCGATTTTACTGATTTTTCGAATGATCAGCTGACTGTCAAGAAACAGTGTTCCGATCTGCGTATTATTGAGAAGATTGTCATAATCGTTGTTAAGCTGCGTTACTTCTGCGATCTTCCGGACGTGTTCCTCATTGACCGTATAAAGTTCCTCATTGACCGACTGAAGTTCTTCGTTGGTGCTTTGCAGTTCCTCATTACTGGCAACCAACTCTTCATTTGCAGCCTGTAATTCTTCATTATTGGTCTCCAACTCCTCAACAGCAGCCTGAAGACTTTCTCTCTTTTGAAGCACTTCCCGTTCCAATTCGTCGATTCGTTCCTGATAATGTTCCGACATTTCCGGATTGCTATCACGCGATGGTAAAACCGATATCGTTTTTTTTACGATCTTCTCAAAACAAACATAATAATAAACCGCGTTATCCGCTTTGGGCGTGATCCGTTTGCACTTGATCTTAGTCTCTTTGTTCTGAAAATCGGTATCCGTTGAAATAATTTCATCGGTTTTGCCCGCACGCCGAATCATACTTGAAACAATAACACTCACCTCTTTCGGAAGCATGTTGAGCAGATTGGTCGAGATCTGTCCGGAAGCGACCTGAAGCAGTCCTCCGGCATTGATCGTATAAATTATATTGTAATTGGAATCGACAACAACAGACGGAGGCAAAAACGCGTTGTCAACTTCCTCCAAAATACTGAGCAATTGACGATTGTTCCGGTTCATGTACGCGGCATTCTGCTGCTGCGACTGAAGAATAGTTAAATGAAGCGGACCATACTCGCCTGATCTCGTCAAGAAATCCGATTTATAAGTGTCTCGCTTTTTGAAGATCTTCGACTTGACATCTATCGTATCAAAACCTTCGGAAAGCGGACCAAGCGACTCGCTGGAACCGAGCAGAAGAATACCCTCCGGATTAAGTCCGGAATGAAAACCGCCGATAACCTTCATCTGCGCGTCCTGATTGATATATATCAAAAGATTGCGGCAGGAAATCAGATCAAGATTAAAGAAAGGAGGATCTTTAATGACGTTATGACGCGCAAAAATAACCATTCGCCGGATCTCATTATTGATCTGATAGCCGTTTCCATGCATCGAAAAGAATTTAGCCTGAAACTTGAGAGGAACATCCGTTGAAATATTTCCCGGAAAGAAACCGTTGCAGGCGTAATCAAGAGAGGTTTGATCAATATCAGTGGCAAAAATTTTGACATTGGCCAAGATCTGATTTTGCAGCATATGCTCCTTCATCAGCATAGCGATGCCGTACGCTTCCTCACCCGTTGAACATCCGGGAACCCAAACCCGGACCTCTTCTTTTTTTTCGGCATTCTTGAACAATTCAGGAATAACCTTTTTTTCAAGATTGGCAAAAACCTCTTCATCGCGGAAGAAACGGGTAACACCGATGAGAATGTCTTTAAACAGAGCCTCTACTTCCCGGGGCGTAACAACCAGATAGTCGACGTAATCGGAAATATTCATAAACCGGTTAAGAGAAACTCTTTTTTCCAGCCGGTGCAGAATCGTCGAATGTTTATACATCGTAAAATCGACGTGCGTTACTTCGTATAAAATGGCAATGATCCGGTCGTAAAGATGCTGGTTTTTACGGATCTGATCGGAAGCGAATCCGTGACAGGTGAACAGCGGATGCTTGATGTAATTGGCGAGTTCCTTGGCCAGCTCCATTGGCGAGCGCACCAGATCGACCAACCCGGTCGAAATGGAACTTTTGGGCATGCCATCGAACTTGGCGCTGCTGTCGTCCTGAACCATGGTCATGCCGCCTGCGTCTTTAATGGCGCGTATTCCAAGAGTACCGTCGGATCCTGTTCCCGAAAGAACAATGGCAACAGCGTTTCCCTGCTGATCCTGCGCCAAGGATCGGAAGAAAATATCTATTGGCAAATTAAGCCCCTGTCCGATCACCTCTTTCAAATGAAGTGTTCCGCCCTGAATAATCATATTCATTTTCGGCGGAATTAAATAGATATGACAAGGCTCGATCTTTGTTTCCTGTTGAACAAACGAGATCGGGATCTTCGTGTAACGCGCTAGAAGTTCATTCATAAAACTTAAATGAATCGGCGAAAGATGCTGAATAATAACGAACGCGGCTTCCGGAGCCGGTCCGATATTTTCAAAAAATTCCTGAAGCGCTTCAAGACCGCCAGCCGACGCACCAATGCCGATTACCGGAAAGGCCAACATATTTTGATCGGCGGCGTTCTTTTTTTTCTCTTCGGCGCCGCAGGCGGGATCAAAATTTTTGGGGACCGTCGAATCGGTTTTTAATGGATCATTTACAGGGTCATTTATTTTCTCTGACATCTGGCGGTACCTTTCTTATATCGATAACACTTTTTTGTTCAATGTCAAATGACTGCCGGTTCGGGACATTTACCGACAAAAAACAAAAATCAAAAATATTAACGATACAAAATCTAATTTATTACAATTTTTTTCGTCTTGTATTTTATACCAAAAACAGAAAAAGATCTTTCGCTTCGTGATTGTCGTTATAAATCGGGAACGCCTTGCGAATAACTTCGCCCCAATCTTTTTTGAACAGAAAAAGCAGAGTCCCTGTTATTTTCCAGTATAAAAATATATTGTATCTATTATAATTTGATTTCTATTATAAAAATTTTTCTGAATTAAACAACAGGACAGAGTGTTATTTTTGAATTATTTTAAATTATACCGGGTCCATTAATGAATTTTCCGGAACGAAGCCGAAAATACACCCGATTTACGAAGGCAATCGGGAGAGAGGGCGGAAGATTTCATATGTCGGCAGTATAAAATAACAATTAACATTAAGATCGGTTGCCATTTTGGTCTCTGTCCGAGGCTGTTTGAAGAGTCCGCCGCTGAACCCGGACCGGTATTTTTACTGAACCGATTCGGGCCAAACACCGTTGACAATCGGAACGCCGTCGATTTTTTCCGGATCAAGAACGAGGTGTTTGATCCGCTGACGAAACCAGGTGTAAACGACATGAACTTTTCCGTCCTTTGTTTGAATGACGGCCGGATAGGAAAATTCGCCGCGCTGCTTTTCGAGAACACAAACGGCCTTCCAATGAACTCCGTCATCACTGACCGCGATATTAAGAATATTGCGTCCGCCTGTTTTAACATTGGAGTGATTGTAAACAAGAAGCTGACGACCATCGGCCAAGGTAACAGCATCGGTCCCGCTGCAGGGATTCGGAAGATCCAGCGGCCGCATTTTATCCCAAGTCCAACCGTTGTCGGCAGACCAGATCTGCCAAAGTTTACCGCCTCCGTCCTTGTTCCGGCAGATCATTTGCAGACGTCCGTCCCGATGAAACAGAACACTTGGCTGAATGGCCCCCCCCTCTTCTTTCGTATTGAGCGCTTCAGTTCGGGACCATGTTTTATCGAATCCGGGAATTCGTTCCACATGAATCCGCCATCCGTTATGTTCAGTACTGCTCGGACATAAAATTGATCCGTCGGCCAGTTCAACAGGCTTGTTTTTAACCGGTCCAATAAAAAATTCAGGAAGGATTTTTTTATCCTTCCAAGTTCGGCCGTTATCATAAGAAGTCAGCATTTCCCCATGCCAGTTGACGATCTTCGTATCAACTTTGTAAAAGAGACGAAGAGGACCATTTTTTGGCTGAAACAGAACCGGATTCCAGCAGGGAACGTTCTCCTGTTCAGCGTCGGCAATGACTTCTGGAGTACTCCATTTTCCATCTTTTTTCCAGGAAGACCAAATCGCGACATCGCCTTTTCCTTCCGCGGTTCCTCCGAACCAGGCGACCGACAGGGTTCCATCAGACGCTTCCGCAATTGTTGACGCATGACAAGACGCAAAAGGCGCTTCCTTAAAAATGTATTCGCTTTGAAGCACTATTTTTTTCAAACTGGGCGAAATAAAATTCTCCTGCCGATCCTGCCCCGCCGCCAAGCCGGTCAAAATTAAAAATAAAAGTCCAAAAAAATAACTCCGCATAACTTGATCTCCTTTTCCGTGTCAAATTTGATTATGTCAACAGACAGCATCCCTAATCAGCTGATTTCTGTTATCTCCCCTTGATACCGGATCCAAGATGAATTTTCCGTTATAACGTCAAAAGAACAGCCGATTCACCCCGTCCATCGGCGGAAATGACGAAAAATAAAATAAGAACAGTATAAACTGCTTCCTGATTCGTTTTTTCCTCTCCGTTCCATCTTAGCGGATTGAATTGCCGATGTCAAGCGTATGAAAACAAGACGACTATTTACAAAGCATTAAAAAACTGGTATATTATTTATATCGTATTAAAAATGATCTGTTTTCAAATGTCTGAGAACGGACCGTTCAAAGTAAAAAATGAAAACGCCAGCTCAATCATCTCGAACAGGGAGTGCAATGAACAGACGGGAATTTCTCAATAAAACCGGAACAACCGGCTTAATTACGGGAGCGGGAGTAACCGCTTTGGCCGCATCAGGAACCATTGTTTGGAACAAACTTCAGGAGTCGGAAAACATGAATCAACCTCATATTGTTGTTAATCCGCAGTTATGCCGACATTGCCGCCGCTGTATTTATGACTGTTTAGCCGGTATTTTGACCGAGCAGAAGGACGGAACGCCGCAAATGGTCGACGGCGGCGCGGAACGCTGTTTCCGATGTCAGCATTGTATGGCCGTCTGTCCTTCCGGCGCGCTTGCGTATTTCAATAAAGATCCGAACAAGTCCGATCTGCCCGGCGAAATTCCTGATCCCGACCGAATGAAAAATTTGATCCGTCAGCGCCGCAGTATCCGGTCATATAAAGAACGCAATGTCGAACAGATGGTTTTTCAGCAGATCAAATCAACGCTGAATTATGTTCCGACCGGCTGCAACGATCACAGTCTCTTTTTCTCTTGGTCGGAAGATCGGGCAACAACAGACAAATTCCGATCAGCCGCGTCCCTGACCGTTTTGGATCTGATCAAAAAGGATCAGCTCCCGAAAAGAATCGCTCATTTCAAAAAATTCAAACCGCGTCTTGAGGCGGGCAAGGACATCTATTTTCGAACCGCGCCGCATTTCGTCGCCATTTCCGTCGATGAAAAAGCCAAAGACTGGTACATTGACCCTTACATCGCCGCCTCACAATTTGAATTGCTCGCCGGAAGTTTCAAGATCGGAACCTGTTGGGGGGGAATGGCAACCGATCTGTTCTGTTCCGTTCCGAAACTGAACGAACTGCTGCGTATTCCGCAAGGATACAAACTCGGTATAATCATGCTTTTCGGTTATCCGGAAGTGCGCTTTCCCCGGCTCCCCCAGCCGGAACCCTATCAGTCCGTTACCTTAACTTGGGATCAAAAAGAAAAAAATTCCAACTGAAAAATTTTCACTCACACAGTTCGCTGACAAACACAAAAAGAGAAGAAATAGAAAAGACAACCAAAAAATTCATGAGATTGTACCAATAGTGAACGGTCAGCGAATCCAAGCTAATGAGATCTTTTTTATATCGGTCCCATTTCCAGATTTTTCTCTCTATCATCAATAACAGTCAATTCACAATGTTTATCGGCGGAAATTGCGGTTATTTTATACCGGATCCAAGATGAATTTTCCGTTATAACGTCAAAAGATCAGCCGATTCACCCCGTCCATCGGCGGAAATGACGGTAAATTTAAAATAAGAACAGCGTAATGCACTTCGACCTGTAAAGAGCAATTCACTTATGAGGAGAAATTTTTTATGAAACAGATACTGACCGTTTTTTTGGTTTTTTTTATCGGTACAACGATCTTTGCGGCCGATCCGATCTGTCCTGTTCCGGGCAGCTGGTCTTTTTGCGGAGAGTTCAGCGACGAGTTCAACGGCAATTCAATTGATCATGAAAAATGGTTCGATTTCAATCCTTCCTGGGACGGACGCAAGCCGGGCTTTTTTGCGCGCGATAATGTCTCTGTTACTGACGGATGTCTGACTCTTAAAGCTCGGGAAATAAGAACCGACGAATTAACGCTCGAACGAAAAGAACGGGGCGCTGATCAGTTTGCGACGTCAATTGTTAAAAGTAAAAAACGCATTCGATACGGTTATTTTGAAGCTCGTTGCCGATCCATGAAGGCCAATCTCTGCAACGCTTTTTGGCTTTATGATCCCCTTGACGCTCCGCTAAAATACCGCGAAGGATACTTTTCTGAAGAGATCGATATCTTTGAAGTCTTCGGAAAGGCGGTCACACCTGCCAGCGATCATATTTATTTTACGACCGTTCACCGCTTTTACACCCCTTACGTCGAATCAATCGCTAATTTCAAAAAAATCAAACTCGATAATTACCAGAAAACAACTAAAGTTGATTTCGATTTCTCCGCCGATTTTCATCGATACGGATTTCTTTGGACCCCTTCTGAAATGACTTGGTTCATCGATGGAAAACCTGTCTTTTCAAGATCCAATGATTACTTTAATACTGCCCTTCATATTATGTTCGATTGCGAAATTATGAAAGGTTGGGTCGGACTTCCGAATAAAGAGGATCTGCCCGCCGAATTCAAAATTGATTATCTAAGAGTATGGCAAATGAAACGCTAAACACAAATTCCCGTTGGTTACAGATCCGATCTGTTCAGAGCGACCAACAGGAACGGGCCCCCAAGAGGGACATTACGCATTATATTTAGCATTAACACATATATTTAGCTGGGGTCAACATCCTGCTGACATTGCGAACAGACGCCGGTCAAGGAAACAGAAAAATCTTCAACGAGAAAACCAGTTGGGGGTTCAATTCTGATCGGCAGTTTATCCAGTTCGCCTTCGGGCGCGGGTATATCATAAACACGTCCGCAAATTCGACAGGCAAAATGACAATGACGTTCCGCGTTGGCATCGTATCGGATCTTATTGCCGGCGTAGGTAATTTTTTGAATAATGCCCTTTTGCGCCAACGCGTCGAGAATTCGATAAACACTCATTCGGGACAGAGTCGGAAATTCTTTGCGAACAACATCATAAACATCGTCCGGCGACGGATGCGTTACCGTATTAGCGAGATAATAATAGACCGCCAGACGCTGATTGGTTATGGCCAGTCCCAAATTCCGGCAACGCTGCTTAAAGGTCTTGATTATCTCTTCTCTATTCATTTTCCGTCCCTTTTATCTGATCGGGCAATTGCTTAATATTCCTGTCAATTCAGCCAACCGCAATCCAAAAACAGTAAACGGTAAAAACAATTCACAAAATTATTCATCGCGGGAATTGACAAAAGGAAAATTTACTGATATCATATACCATATGATAAATAATATCAAACAAAATTATTTTATATAAAATAAAAAATCTTTCAAGGGCCTGCTGTTCCGTTTTTATAAAAAAGAAAAAAAGATTATAATGGTTTAAAAAAATTGTAAATTTTATTGTCAAATACAATATAAAATATTTTAAAAAGTAATATTTTAGAATTGCAATATTTTTCGTCAACACGTTAACGATCATAAAGAATTCCGAAACTGCCAGGAGTGCCGACGACGAACTCCAAAGCCGATACCGAATGAAAAAATTATATCAGACGGACGGATTTGACCAAGGTGAAAACATTTCAAGAGCAGTCGGGATCAAGTATCAACGGAAAGGTAAATTAGGGGTTAAAAATGCAGAAGCAGAAACGGCGGGGATTTTGGCGAATTCCCGAGCTGACATTGCTGGCCGCGGCTTTCATCAGCGGCCTGACAGCAGCGGTAGCGCAAGTACCGCAGGACGACGAACACGGCGCGGCGCCGGTTGATTATCAGCAGACGGTCCTTGATCAGCTTCAGGAAGGAGTTGACGTTTTAAAAACCGCGCCCCAAGGGGTAGACGCCGGTTATTTGACGTCATTCATTCCCGCGGACAACGAGCCGAATCAAGCGCGTTACGATCTTGGCCGCAAACTCTATTATGACAAGAGGCTCTCGATTGACGATACAGTTTCCTGCGCCAGCTGTCATGACTCAACCCGAGGTTTCGGCGATGCCAACATGACCTCCGAAGGAGTCGATAAAAAGGGGAAAGACGGCAAAATGATGAAGCAGATGGGAACCCGGAACGCGCCGACCGTCATGAATCTCATTTTCTATCATACGATGTTTTGGGACGGCCGTTCACCATCGGTCGAACATCAAGCGATGCAGCCGATCATTAATCCGGTCGAAATGGGAATGCCGGAAAAAGAAGACGTTATTATTTCCAAGATTAAAAACGATTCGGAATACAAAAGTCTTTTCAAAAAGGCTTACGGACATGAGGTCAATTACAAGGACATTGGAAACGCGATTGCCATTTTCGAACGGACCTTGATTTTTATGGACAGTCCGTTTTTCAGGTATCTGCAAGGAGATGAAAACGCTGTTTCCGACGAGGCGAAAGCCGGCTGGATCCTTTTCAACCGGGAAGGACGATGCAACTCCTGTCATCAGATCAGTCCGACAAATCCGAGCGGCACGGACAATAAATTTCATAATATCGGAATTTCATCGCATAAACAGAATTTCGAAAAATTGGCCAAACAGGCCATTGCCGTTCTCGATAAAGGAGCATCCGAAGCACAGATCGACGAACTGGCTCTTTCTACCGATATGAGCGAACTCGGCCGATTTCTCGTTACTAAAAATTATAACGATATCGGTGCTTTTCGAACACCGATTCTTTTGAACATCGGCGTTACCGGTCCGTATATGCATGACGGTTCGCTGGCAACTCTTTGGGATGTTGTCGATCATTATAATAAAGGCGGTATTCCCAATCTCTATTTGGACGGCGGAATCGAACCCCTTAATTTAACGGATCAGCAGGTCAATCAACTGGTCGCGTTCCTTTTCTCACTGACCGATCAGCGTTTGAACACTTTGAATCAGCAGGAATACAACAAACAGTATCAGTCGGCTTGGCAGGCGCGGCCTGAGCGAAAGCCGGATACAGCCGCGCGAAAAACGCTTCTTTTTGAAAATTATCAATCCGCGAAAGGAGGATCGAAATGAGATCTCAATACAGACGCGAAAATCTGGAAACCCGACAGGATCGGGAACGAACGGAATTCTTTAACGGATTGAATAATCTTGATCGGCGCTCTTTTATGAAAGTTGCCGCCGCATCGTTTGCCGGAGCGTCCGCGACCGGAATGATCGGAAACGGAATGTTTCAGCCGATCAATATAACGGGGGCGGAAAACGGCGGAAAACCTTTTAAAGTCGCTTATATTTCTGACTCCCATCTTTATGTAAAAACCAAAAATGACCGGTTCGCCAATGCGCTCATGCGTGCGGTTCAGGACGTCAACGCAATGGAAGATCAGCCGGACTTTGTCTTTTACGGCGGCGATCTGGCCCAACTCGGTCAGCCGGATGAACTCCAGCTCGGATACGATATTCTCAAGGATCTCAAAGCGCCTTTGAAAATCATGGTCGGAGAACACGACTGGTATTTCGATATGGGCAAAAAATGGCGGTCCCTGTTCGGTGAACCCTGCTGGTCGTTCGATCATAAAGGCGTCCATTTCGTTTGCATTATGAGCGTTTTGGAAGAAGATTTCTGGACCAAACTCGGCATGTCCCCGCTGGAACGGATGATGACCGTTGCCGGACTTGACAATCATGTTCAAAAGCCGTTTACTGTCGGCGAAAAAACACGCGCCTGGCTTAAAAACGATCTTGCCAAATACAAAGATGATCAGCCGGTCGTTCTCTTTTCCCATTCGCCCCTGTATCAGCTTTACAAAAACTGGAACTTCTGGACCGACGACGCGGACGAAGTTCAAAAGATCCTTGCCCGATTCAAAAAGATCACTGTTATTCACGGACACACGCACCAACTCCTGACCAACAAGATCGGAAATATCCATTTTCATGGTCTTCTTTCAACCGCCTGGCCTTGGCCTTATGCCCCCAAAGGCATGCCCGAACTGACCATTCCGATGAACCGGTCCGATCCGTTCAATCCGAAACGGCGAGTTCCGAATTTCCGCTGACGGACTGGTCGATAAAGTTTACAATATCTGGAACCGTAAACCGATCCTCGTATCCGCCGCTTTTCTGAACAGCGACGGCGAAAAGAACCGGCCGCCGCGTCCTAATCTTCCCTCATTTTAATTGGAAAGCAACGAAAGGACATTTATATATTATGACTAAAAAAAATACGCGTTTTCTGCTTTGCGGAATCGTTATCGGCGCTCTTCCGATGATCCTTGGACTGGCATTTGGACTGTTCGCCGGATCGTCCAGCGCCCAAAATTATTCCGAACAGACGCCGGATCTGCCTCCTTTTCCCGGATCCAATGACCAATGGCAAAACGGATTCGATACAAAATGGCTCGAAGCCGAAAAGGCCCGTCATGAAATCAAACCGCAGGCCGATAATAAAGCGATTGTCAATATAAAAGACAGTCAAAAAGAAGGGTCCGCTTACGGGAATTACACTGCCGCCGATTTGCTCCTTTGGGAAAAAGAAACCGAACGCCTCGTTGTGAAAGGTTCCGAGATCTTTCATAACGCCGATCTGCTCGGCAGTACGAATGCAACCTCTTGCGATATGTGTCATCCGGACGCTGAAGGAACTCACGCTGAAACTTACCCGAAATATCAGGTTCAGTTAGGTCGCGCCGCTCTGCTCCGCGATATGGCCAACTGGTGCCTGCAAAATCCCTGCCGAGCTAAACCAATGTCCGGCGATGATCCCCGCATGCGCGCTCTTGAAGCTTACATGCAGGCGCAACGTTCCGGCAAACCCATGAAATATGGCAAACACTAATCAGCAGAGTGACTGCCCCCCTGCTATACACGAATTGTTATAAAGGCTGAAACGTTAATATCCATTTTAGGTACCGCTCCCGCTGGTCGCTCTAAACAAATCAGTGATCAACAGGAGCGGAATTCTTTTTCAGCGCGTCTGTACCTGCCGGAATGCAATGGCCTTCTGCTGCCGTCTGCCGGAATTTAGAGTCTTTGCGCCGACCGGAGCGAAAATTCTTTTTCAGCGTGTCTGTACCTGTCGGAATGCAATGACCTTCTGCTGCCGTCTGCCGGAATTTAGAGTCTTTGCGCCGACAGGAACGAAAATTCTTTTTCAGCGCGTCTGTACCTGCCGGAATGCAATGACCTTCTGCTGCCGTCTGCCGGAGTTCAGCGTCTTTGCGCCGACCGGAACAAAAATTCTTTTTCAGCGCGTCTGTACCTGCCGGAATGCAATGACCTTCTGCTG
>CAZZEF010000009.1:0-4668 GCA_964652875.1 uncultured Planctomycetaceae bacterium | reverse complement strand
GCGCCGACCGGTATTAGAGCATATCGAGTGGATCGACATCGATGATCCATTCGATTCCGGCGGGCGCTTTTTTTCTGGCACTAATGATCTGTCGGATCCGTTCACGCAGAAGATCGTCGGGTGATCCGTAAACAAAAATATGAAAGCGAAAGAAACCGCGCAGACGGGCAAAAGGAGCAGGAGCTGGTCCCATTATTCTAAAGGAGAAATTGAGATCGGCGGCGGCGCGATCTTTTTTCAGGTCGGTCAGAGAGTCTTTTATCGCCTGTCCGAATTCTGCCGCGTATTGAGCGACTGCCGCTTCTTCCGGGCCTCGCAGAACAAAACGAATCATTTCCTGATACGGAGGATATCCGAGCTGTTGGCGTTCTTTAAGTTCCTGTCCGACAAATAAATTATAATCATGCTTTGCTGCCGCCATTAATGCCGGATGTGTCGGACTAAAGGTCTGAACAACAACGGTTCCCCCTTTTTCTCCGCGGCCGGTACGTCCGGCAACTTGAGTGATCAGATAAAAGGTCCGTTCGGACGCTCTGAAGTCAGGAAAATGCAAAGCAGTATCCGCGTTTATGACACCAACAAGTGTTACGTTGGGAAAATCAAGGCCTTTGGCGATCATTTGAGTTCCGAGAAGGATCTTATAATCGCCGCGGCGGAAAGCGTCGAGTGCGCGTTCATGAGCGCCGTGTCCCTGCATTGTATCAGTATCCATTCGCAGGACAGGAACACCGGGAAATTTCGTTTTCAGTTCCAATTCCAATTTTTCGGTACCGATCCCCCAATGCCGAAAACCGGGGGAACCGCATTTTGGACAGACAGACGGAATCGGGATCTGATAATCGCAATAATGGCAAAGGGCCAGATCTTCCATTCGATGATGAGTCAGCGGAATATCGCAGTCGGGACAGGACAAAACTTCACCGCAGGCGGAACACTGAATATGCGTTGAAAAACCGCGCCGGTTTAAAAGAAGGATAACCTGACCGCCGGACAGGACCGCCTGCCGGATCGATTGATACAGTTGCGGATGAACCGCGCCCCGGGTTGACGCTTTTTCCATTCGGTCACAAAGATCAATCATTGAGACTTTAGGCAGCTTTCGGTTGAGTACGCGATCCTTAATTGTCAGAAGTTCGTATTCCCCTTTGATCTGATGGAGCCAGGATTCAAGCGATGGAGTCGCCGATCCGAGAATTAACGGTATATTTTCCTGCTGGGCCCGATATTGAGCAACTTCCCGGGCATGATAACGGGGCGCAATATTCTGTTTGAAAGACGTTTCATGTTCTTCATCGATAACGATCAGACCAGGATGGGGAACCGGCGCGAAGACGGCGCTTCGGGCACCGATAACGACCTGAACTTTCCCTTCGGCAATACGGGACCATTCGATATGCCGTTCCGTATCGGTTAAATGGCTATGAAGAACGGCGACCGACTGAAATCGTTCGCTGAATCGGCGCACAGTTTGGGGAGTCAGGCTGATCTCGGGAACAAGAACAATCGCCTGCCGTCCGTATCGAACAACCTCTTGAATGGCTTGAATATAAACTTCCGTTTTACCGCTTCCGGTAACGCCATGAAGAAGAAATGTTTTATAGATCTGATGTTCAATCGCGTCAAGGATCCGGTCAAGGGCCGCCTGCTGACCGGGATTGGGAACAAACGGCGGCCGGTGTTCCGCGGCAGTTCGGATCTGATCGAAAAGAGAATTATGCCTGCGGATCTGCAGTTGATGAAACAGACGCATTTTCCGAAGAGTTTGGATCGGAGCCATTGACGATTTTGCGGCGCGCGCCAGTTCAGACAAGGTCATCGGCTCCGGCGCGGCGCGAAGAATATCAAGGATCCGTTTCTGTTTCGGAGTCAGAATTTCCTTTTGATCCGGAGCTGAATTTTGAAGTTTCGCGAGGATCTCGTCCGCATTTTCGGCAACTTCCCAAACAAGGGTCAAACGAGTTCCCGCCTGTCCGCGAACGCCTGCTGGCAAAACCGCTTCGAGTACCTGTCCCCAGGAGCAAAGATAACGCTTGGCAATCCATTGGGTCAAATCCAGCATTTTCGTCGAAAGAAGCGGTTTCGGGTCAATCGGCGCGATAATATCTTTCAGGCGAAATTTTTTAGCTCCGCCGGTCAGATCCGTTGCCGTATTCACTTCAACGCAATATACACTGACTTCCCGATTTGATTTTCCCAACGGAACAAGCAGACGCATTCCGGGCTCAACACTGTCGAAATAACGTTCCGGAATCCGATAATCGAAAAAACCATCCGGTCCATCAGGAAAGACAACCCGCGCCACCCGGCAGGAGGATTCATCAACCGCTTTCCAGTCGATGTCGTCAAAAGGATCGTTTGTGTCAAAAAGGGTTTCCTGCACTTCTTCCGTCCAATCTTTCGAAGATCAATCATTCATTATCTCTAAAAAACGGTCTGATCTGTTTTTTATTCCATCAATTTTAGATTGTCGGCATTTAAATTTTCCGCAGGATCCGCCGATTGACTTCATAAATCGGCAACATCAAAACGAAAAAAATTAATGAAACCGATTTCGCTGACTCCGTTTTGATCCGGTTCAACAGAATCCTGTTCAATGCCGAACCAGTCCGGCTTATAAATAGTGACCGGAAAAGATCAATCGGACAAAGACGCGGCGATCAGATCGGTCAACTCGTTCAGATTTTGAAAATAATCGGCAATCAAAGGGGAATGAAGAGCGGTTTTCAAGTCGGCCGCTTCCGCGACTGACTCCGCCGATTCCCGATTGAATTCAGGCTGAACGATTAAAAGATGTATTCTTTCTTTTTTTGTTTTCGCGATCAGATCGGAGATCATTTTCGGTTTAGGCGCTTTACCGCCCGCTTCAACGGCCAGCTGATTCAGTCCGAATTCGCGGCAGTAATATCCGTAAGCCGGATGAAAAACAAGAATAGTCCGGCCTTGGAACGGCATTAATTTCTTTTGAATTTCTTTTCGCAACGTATCCAGGTCTTTCAAAAGAAGAGCGGCGTTTTTCTTGTATTCGGCACTTCCGGCAGGATCTGCTTCAACCAGTGCTTCCGTCATTGTGTTGACCGCTATTGACGTTAATTGGGGACTCATCCAGAAATGCGGATCCAATCCGTCTTCACCGCATTGGTGTTCTTGCTCCGCGTTTTCCGATTCGTGTTCATGTTCTGATTCGACGGGGTCCTTATGTTTCAATTCATGTTCAGAACTGAATTTTTTTGTGTGCTCGTCCAGGGGAAGAGATCCGGTTTTAGAAACGGTTTTGAGATCCGGTTTCGAATCCAGTTTTTGAACGGTTGCGGGAACAAATTCCGAACTTTTTTCATTTGAGGAAGCATGTTCGGAATGAATTATTGGTTGGTCATGATGATCATGCGCCGGGATCAGATCAAGATTCTCGCGCAAGTCAATGATTTTCATTCCGGGTGCGTTGGCCTTGATCTTGGGGAGAAGGGTTTGCTCGGAAACAATACCGACTCGAAAAAAGATCTTGTTTTCCGTCAACGCGGCCGTCTTTTTAGGGGAAGGTGTGAACGTTTCCGGTTCCTTGCCCGCATTGACAAGAACTTCCGTTTGAATTCGATCACTGCCGATCCGATCGGCAAGCCAGGCGATTGGCTCAACCGTTGCCAGAATTTTCAGTTTTTCAGTATTTCGTCCGTTTTTAGAAGAAGGACTTTTTTCTGATTGCGGCGCGCAACCGTAACCCCAAAACAAAATGATCGCAAGCGGTAAAACGGCGAATCGAAAAAACATAAAAACCTCATATAAAAGAGGGGAGGCCGAAACCTCCCCCCAATTTTATTCAACAGATTAAATTTTCGCGTTGGACAAACAGACGTTTCGTTTTGTGTCCCGGCGTTTTCGGAAACCGGGAAGAAGTTCGATACAAAACGAAAAATATCGATTTTTTTCTGATCTGACATCAGAAGAACCGACCGGTTCGCAAAGTCAACCGGTCACAAGGCGAATAATAAAACACCGAAAATATAGAACGAAACTGATCTCTTATAAGTATTTCAGCAAACTTACATGGGAGAAGACATCATTCCGTCAGGAGATCCGGATTCGCCAGCCGTTTTTTCATCCGCGGGAGGAACAAAATCGCGGTCAATTTTAAACGGATTAATTGAGCCTTCCGGCTGCGAGCCTGAAAACGACTGGAACGGATTGTTCCCTTTATCGTTTTTGAACATTAATTTTGTATCATTTCCGGTTTTTCTGGTCGAAGTTCCGGCCGCATTACCCATTCCAGGTCCTCCGGGACTCATTCCGCCGCCCATCATCATGTCGTCACCGCCGCCCATCATCATGTCTTCTCCGCCCATCATTCCGCCGTCAGACATAACGCCGCCCATTCCGCCTGCCGTCCCCTTACCCATTTTATTACCTTTATGAGCCAAGCCGTTAAAAAATATTCCGGCGGTCATGAGCGGACTTTTTTCCGCTTCAGCATAAAGATCATCGGGATCGTCAACACCGGAATAGGGTTTGCTATCGGCAACGACTTCGAGCGGATCGTAAATATTAACGAATTTTGAACCATCGGCCGCGGGTTTGTCCATCGGGTCAGTGTAAGTCACTTTCGCCTCTCGTTCCGCCAGCCGTTTTCGTTCCGCGGTCGAAAGAACGGTCTTTCCAATATCATCGCGGAAGAAC
>CAZZEF010000008.1:41639-50342 GCA_964652875.1 uncultured Planctomycetaceae bacterium | reverse complement strand
TACCCCGAGAAGACGCCGACACCGACAATCGCGCCGGTTTCCTGCTGTTTTTCTTTGTCATAATGAACTTGAAACTGTTCATATTTATCAAGAGGCGAAGGCATTCCGGGATCGGGGATCATACCGCCGGGGGATCCGGGAAGACGATTGACGGGCGGATCGTCGATCGGATTGATACGATAGGCCGGAGGTTCGGAAAGGTTCTTTAGCGCGGCCGCGTAAGGATCAATTTTGGATTCGGCTGTTTTTTTTGCGTTATCCGCGGCTTTACCGGAACCGGGACTGTTTAAGTCGGGGAGAATCGGACCCTGAACCGAATCTGTTTTTTCAGGAGTTTGACTTTTCGCAAGATCATTTGTCTTCTCGTTGAGAACCGCCTGTTTCAGCGGCAGCGCCGCGGGGCCGGGGGCGGCGGAATGATGTTTGTTTCCTGACAAAGGATCAAGAGGGGCCTTTTCAAGGGGGGAAGGAGACGCCGGAACCGGATTGACGGCGGGAACGTTTTTCGCAGGAAGAGGATCGGTATTATTCGGATGAACGGACGAAGCGGCGACCGTATTCGGTTCGTCATTGACGATCGGATCATTATCCGATTGCGGTTTGGGAAGATTTTGGAAAATTTCCCGTTGACGCTGTCGTTCGGCTTCTTTTACTTTTTCGAGCTGGGCGTTATGCCGTCGCCGCTGCCATCCGGCCTGTTCCATTGACCGGCGCAAAATGGCCTTTTCGCCCATATTGGGGTTTCGCGCCTGATATCCGTTTTCGCGAAGATCGAAAGAAAGATGCTTTCTGTTGTCCGGATGCTGAAGAAACTGGGAGATCGTCGTTACTTTTTCATGGGTCATTTCATCAATTCCGATGATCTGAACCTGTCGCGTTATGACTTCACCGCCGAGAACCTCAAAACTGAGCAGACCGGGGGTTGTAACCGTTGGCGTAACCGCTTCGATCTTGTCGCCAGCAACGGTCCAAACATCTTTAATGCGCTGATCAACGTCATCGAATCCGCGCAGACTTGATTGAGAACTGACCGTAACGTCGGAAAGAACGCCGTGAATCCGGGTCTCCATTTCTCTTGAGAATCCCAGCATAACCGCGTTAACGACAATCATGGTCGCAACGCCGAGCATAACACTTACAACACAAATAAGCGCAATGTACCTTGTCAGTAAATATCGCCAAATCAACAGAAGTTTATACATCAGCGTCCCTGCTTCTTGTTAAACCGGTCAACAGCATAAATAACGAATAATATGAATACGTTAAAATTACATTAAAAATCGTGTTCGAAAAAATACGGATCCGGACAACAGGCGCCGGAATTATTCCAACGATTGATTTTGTGAATTGGCTGTTTTTTTTTTGATGTTGAAACAGACAATTCATAATGAAATGGGGAATAATACCGGCGGCTTGAAAATTTATTCAGGCTGATCCTGTTTGGGGGGCAGGTCCTGATTTTGAGTCTGACTGACTTCCGGACGGAGCAGAGGGAAGAGGATCACTTCGCGAATGCTTGTCGTATTGGTGAGCATCATGACCAATCGGTCGATACCGATACCCAGTCCGCCTGCGGGCGGCATTCCATGCCGCAAAGCGCGAATAAAATCGTTGTCCATTTTGGCCATTGAATCTTCTTCTTTTTGTCCGGCCAGCTGATTTCGGAAGAGCTGTTCCTGAAGATCCGGATCGTTCAGTTCAGTGTAAGCGTTTCCGATTTCAACCCCCCGAACGAACAGTTCGAATCGTTCGGCGATAGAAGGGTCGCTCTGTTTTCGTTTGGTCAAAGGACAAATACTTGCCGGATAATCGGTAACGAAAACCGGTCCGACCAACTGATCTTCAACTTTCGCCTCGAAGATCTCGTTTCGAACGACATCGGGGTGTTTTCCGGCAGTTTCAATATCCAGCGATCGGGCATACTGGAAGACGGCTTCCTCATTTTGGGGATCGACGCCGGTATATTCCTGAAAGAGTCCGAACCAGGATTTTCTCGCGAACGGGGGAGTAAAGTCGATTTCCTGTCCGCCCCAAGGAATAACGAATCCCTGACCGGTTGCCTTGATCGCGTTGACAATGATCTTTTCGGCGATGTCCATCATCGAATGATAGTCACCGTAAGACTGATAAAGTTCCATCATCGTGAATTCAGGGTTGTGTGTCTGATCGACCCCTTCATTTCGGTAAACGCGTCCGATTTCGAAGACCCGTTCCATTCCGCCGACGAGCAGTCTTTTTAAATGAAGTTCCAAAGCGATGCGCAGATAAAGCTGAATATCAAGCGCGTTATGATGGGTAATGAACGGACGGGCGGCGGCACCTCCGGCGATGGCGTTGAGTGTCGGTCCTTCCGCTTCAACAAAACCTTCGCTGCGGAGAGTTTCGCGGACGGAAGCGATAATTTTAATCCGATTAAGCATTCGCTCCATTACGCCGTCAGTATGGATCAGATCGACGTAACGCATACGCGAGCGGAGTTCAGGGTCGCTGATCCCCTTGAATTTATCGGGAGGCGTTTCGATCGATTTGGACAGAAAGGTTAGTCCGGAAGCGAAAATGGTCAGTTCGCCCTTTTGGGTTTTTTTGAATTCGCCGTCAATACCGATTACATCGCCGAGATCAAGACAGAGAGCGAGATCCCAATTGGCGTCACCGATCTGTCCTTTTCCGAGCAGGATCTGAATTTCACCGGTCCAATCTTTTAAGGTTAAAAAGATCAGTTTACCTTGCCGACGCTGGAGCATAATTCTTCCGGCGACTCGAACTTGCGGGCCACTCATCGGAATTTCCGGTTTACGCCAGGATGGCTGACCATCGGGTCCGGGAGGGGGCGCGATCGGTTCGCCTACTTCGATTTCGTTTTCACGGGATCGAACATGACCAATCGATTCATGATTGTCAAAACGCTGTCCCCAAGGATCGTGTCCCAATTCAATAATTTTCTTCAGCTTTTCACGTCTTGCCGCTTCCAGAACCACTCCGGCAGCCGTACTTTCTTCCTTAGCCATTTTCTCTAATATCTTTCTCTTTTTGTTGAACGGAATACAATAATATAGACCGAAACAATAATATTATATAATATTGTACCCATCTCATTGTGACAAATTTTTATCGTTTAGTCAATGCCAAAATAAACACTGATAAGGATTAAAGATCAATGATCGATAAAACATCAGTAAATGACGTCAAATAATAAAATGATAACACAGTAAAATATAAACAAAACAGTAATCATTAATTTGGAATGATTTCCAGATATTAAGTTTACCATATTGAAAAAAATTGGTAAGGTACAGTTGCGCGGCCGATTGAAAAATCAATACCAAAAAACTTAAAACAGATCATCTTTTGCGGTAAATGGATCGTAATTCAATCCGTTGAGAGTTTTTATCAGATTAATGATCAATTTATTATTGCTGTCGGGAACGATGAGCAGCGCAGCGAATTCGACGTTCGGGTCATCGGGAGTAAGCGTCAAAACGCCATTGGTCGGCAGTTCAATTGATTTCAGGCTTTGATAGGGATAAGATCCCTTGAGTGGATAGTCCCATTTAAACCGGGAAAGATCTTTTCCGTAAGACGCTTTATAAAATTCTGTTGCCGAATTGATCAAAGATCCAACGCATTCCGATTTATCTTGGGCGTTTTTCAGCCTTAATAAAGAAGAAGGTTTTGTTTGATAATGACGTTGCGGAGGACGAATCAGGGAAAAAACGACGTATTTGCCTTTTAATGGAGTGTTTGTTATAAATTTGCAGGAACTGTTCTGATCTTTAAAATGAACGGTCGGCATAACGGTTCGGTTGTCGGCGGGGATCAGTAAAGCGCCCCCAAAAAGATCGGTCGAGACTGGAGTAAAAAGTCGGATCCCGTCCGCGCAAAGAATAGTTGCGATTTTGCTTTTTGGTCCGTATTTTAAAACGATTTCGCCGATGAAATCTTTTTTTGTATTGGCGGTAACATGAATTTTACCGTTATGAAATTCGGCGTGTAATCCATTGGAGGCGGAAACGTTGGAATCAGATCCGGCGCCTTCGGTTTGAATAACGAGTTCGGAATCGGGCGTCATGACAAAGATCTGCCGTTCCTGTCCTTTGATTGTACCGGAGTAAGCGCCGCCTTTGAAGATGATCGGATCGGAATTTGTCCGGCAGCCGATTCTGATCTCCGTTTCCGGTCCGTCATCGGCTTTAAGAACAAGGCGGTTGATCCCCTTTTTCAGGGAACCGGTCATAAGGCGCGGATTCATCATTACTGTTGTCGAAGCAGTAAAAGAATCGATTTTATCAATATCGGCATTAACTCGAACGGTAAAGGCGAGACGGGCGCGAACGGGATAGTCGAAATAAACGGATCCATCTTTTCTCGATGATCCGGCGATCCAGAATTTTCCATCGTCAGAAACTTCTATTTCAGCGGGCCGGCCGTTGATCAGCGCGCGGTATCGTCCTTCGGTAACAGGATAGGGGAGATCGACCCGATAGCAGAAACTTTTGGAAGTAATATCGAAAAAGGCGGGATTGTTTTTATCAGGCTTGCCGTTGAAACAAAGAAAACCGGAAGCATAATGCGGAAATGGTTTTTCGATCGAACCGACATTTGATTTGGGATCTATTCCCGATTCTTTGGTTTTCGGAGAAAAAAGAGAGGTATTTTCAGCATATCGTCCATTTTGCAAATCGTTGTAAACACCATTATTGGCCCAACATATTTTGAAAGATTCGCCGGGCCGCAGATCATAACTTCTTCGTTTCATAAAGGTCGGTTCATGCGCGGAATGAAACCGCCGGTCCTGTCGGAAATAATATCCGGGACCGGACGGTCGGGCGACTCGACCCAGGATCTGAATATCGCGTTCGATTTCTGCCAGACCTGCCGGATGGACTTGATCCCGGGAAGGAAAAAAAGTCTGCGCTGAAAGATCATAAAGGTTCATTTTATTATTATAAAAAACCTGTTGGAACATGTGCCAGTATCCGGAAGTTTGAGTCGCGGGACATTTGGCCGTATTGACGAACAGATTGACGGCCAGATTGTTCAACGGGCCGCATTCGAAAGCGCAGTAGCCGGTGAACATTGACATCGCATGATATTCAACGCTTGACGCCGCGCGTTGATTCGGGGCCACTTCGACTTGATGCGACATGAAATAATCTTCCGAATGAAGAAGGAAGTTGAACATTTTCAGAACACGGCTTCGGTCATCCGGCAGATGGTCCAGTTTCATCGTATCGGCCAAATCACCATAAGATCTGGAATCGATATCGTCATTGTTTAAAAGAAGAGGGGCCTTAAGCATCTTGTTCGAAGACAGATTTCTGATTTCTGTGTAATCCATGCAAGGCTTTTGATCCAACGTTATTAATGCAGAATCCCGGTTGATCAGCGCGAAAATTTTATCGGAATCATTTTTGCAAATATTGTCGGAAACTTTAACGGGTCGCGGATCGGATCTGTTCGCAGAACAGGAGGTTTTGTTTGACGAAACAGGATTGATTCGAAAGATCAGTTCATGACGAATTTTCGATTCGAGAAAGTCGTGTGTTTCTGGAATATCAATATAATTTTTTGCGTTAAGCAGCAAGCCGGGATCGTTTGATTTCGTAAGATCTTTTGGGGTCCATTTAAAAGTTTGCGAAGGTCCGTTTTTTGATTCGACCGTAATCGTTTGGGCAAGCGGCGGATCTTCCGTTTTCAGACATCCTTCAATAAAACCTTCGCCGATACCGGACAGACCATTATAACATTTATTAAAACGAAACAGTGCGAGTGTGTCTTCATCAAGCCCCAATATTTTAAAAGGCTTAAAGTTATTCCGATAACGAACGATTTTGGAAATGCGAAAGTCGTCGATCAGGGCTTTAAAAAAAGGAATTTCATTTGGATCTTCAGGAGTTCGCAGCTCGGATGTTTTTCCGCTCAATCCCAAAAAAACGTTGTTCGGCAGGATCTGATCCGGATAATCAATTTTACGAAAATTGGGGGCGGCGAATCCTTTTAACGATTCCGATCCAATAGACCGGCCATCGACGAAAATTTCTATTTTATCATTCCATTTCCAGCAGACGGAAATATGATGCCAGGAATTGATTTTTAAATCGGCGGGAAAAGATTTTTTTAGGTGGCGGCCACGTTTTGTAACCTCACTCATTGCCGCGAAATTCCAAATACTGGCTGATTTATTGTTAGGTTCGTAAATGGAAAAACCAAGTTCTTTTTTATTGCTGAAATAATCAATGGAAAAGAGCGGTCCTTTAACAAGACTGCGACCTTGGCAAAGAGTTGAAACACCGCTGGATGCCCATTGTTCCGGCTTGATCAGAAATTCGATTGTTCCGTCATCGAACGGCCAAAAATAATCCTGCTGTTGAAAAACTTTTCGATGCTCGCCCCAAACAGCTTGACTGTTGACATTAAAAAAGAAGCCGTTTCTTCCGTTAAGACGAAATGAAGAATTATTGGGGACGTTTTTTAAAGATCCGCCGAACAGTGCAGGATTGACCGAAAGAAGATTAAGCTGATTCCCTCCTCGTAAAACAAGTCTTTTAACAAGCAGTTTCGGCATTGGATCGGAAGGATCTTTCAGCGGACGTCCATAAAGATCATAATTTTGCGCGATGGCATGAAATTCAAAATAAATTCTGATTTTTTTGGCGCGAACGTCGAATCGGCCGGGAACGCGAAATTCAATATTTTTGCGATCGGGGAACGCGAGAAAAGTCCAGCGCGGATCAGTAACGCTTGAAGGGAGATCTTTTCCCAATGCGTCGATTTGCCGGATTCCCAAACCGAACCCCCAAGCCATTTTACTTAAATTTTGGAGATCGGCTTCAAGAAAAGCGTCTCTTCCGGCGCAGTCGTCAGGAAGTTGAATTTCGCGATAAACGATAAAACGTCTGTTTTTTGGAGCGAACGGAATATTAAACACAAGTCCGTTTTTAGTCGGAGAAATTTCGCAAGCGCCGGGTCTTTCGACTTTCCAATATTTGATCGATTCGGATTGGAGAATATCGGTTAGAATATTTTCCGATCCGTTCATTGGTTTGGCTTTTTCGTTAACGCATCGCGAGTCGAAATAAAGCCGGAGATCACTGAAATTTTTCGGTACTCTAAAAAGAAGCCGCGAGAGTCCGGAAGCGTCATTCGGAACTTGATATCGGAACGGTAAAACAATGGTTTGGTTATCCGCGCAGGCAGAAAGCGCGAGATTTTTTTCTGACAGAGTGAGTTTGTGATTGTTTAATGTCAGTTTGGAAAGAGGAGTATTTTTATTATTTAATTGATATTCCGCCAGGGCCAGTTTTTTCAGATCGACGGCCAGTTCAAACAATCCGCCCCGGGCCGAACGGCTTTCGTCGACGTCAACAGCAACGCAATTGTTCATGTTTTCCAGAATCAGGTTATTTTCATCCGCATTTAAAAAGGAAGGTCTGAATATCAGACAGATCTCCAATATTATCAATGAACTGATCGAAAAAACATCAAGTATACGGGCGGCTGTTTTCATTCTTGTTCTATCCTGTGTTCAATAGAGGAATATTGTTGAAATTTTCAGGTCATTCAAAGTTGAAAGTTTTATACTGCACTGATTTTAAATTTTCCGTCCCTTATGATTGGCTCAGCGTATCGGCGTTTTTATACTGCTTTTTAAAATTTATTTCCGTCCTTTCCGCCGATTGATTAATTGAATCAGCTGTTTTATGAGGTTATAACGGAAAAATCATTATGAAAACGATATAACATTGGAACGGAAAATCTGCAACAGAATCGGTAAATTATTTGATCAATATCTCAAAACGCAAAGGAAAAATAATAAGCACACATTATAAACAAAAATATAAATTATTTGAAACTTATATTGAGAACATAATTTCCGACGGAGAAAGGCAGATCTTCTGGAGAAAGAATTTTCTTTCCGTTAACGGTAAAATTATCGAAAGAGATATTTTTTAACAATGAAGTTTCATTCAATCCGGTCAGCGCGGATTTTGATTTGCCGTTTTGATATACATGAAAATTTTTAATGGTCAAATTCGTTACTGATCCGTAAGACGGCAGATCAAGTGTTTGCGCTTTTTGATAATCGTAAAACCATTTCCTGACGGCGAAATGAAAAATTCGGGATCCGCAAATATCGCCGATTGATTCAACACGATTATTGATAAACGCAAGATCGGTCATTTGTCCGCCGTTTCTGATTTCAACGGTGCAGGCGATGGCGGCGTGAACAATATCATTATTTTCGAAGCGGATGTTTTTCATGTCCCGATATGTTTCCGTCCCTATTTTCATGGCATTTGCCCGTGTCCAAAGAACATTGTTTAACGCGAAAATATCTTTTGATACGACAAGAGGTCTTCCGTTTGTTCCGGCGGGAATATTATGATAAAATGTTTTGATGACAATGCAATCGTCGGAAGAATAAACAAAGGAGTCTTTAACAGTTACCCGGGCGCAGTTATCGGGGTCAATGCCATCGGTATTGTTAATGTTAATATTATTGATCAGTTTAACATTGTCGAAAAGAACTCCGTTCGAGTTGGTCATATGAGAGTTCCAGCCGGGAGGATCCTTTAAAATGACGTCATGAATTTCGATGTTGTCAGAGTCCATACTGAACAGAACCGAAAAGTTCATTCTGTTTTTATCTTTATTTCGATGTAAATCCGATCCGCGGCAGTCGATTGTTCCCAATCCAACGAC
>CAZZEF010000008.1:0-41629 GCA_964652875.1 uncultured Planctomycetaceae bacterium | reverse complement strand
AAAATAAAGACATCCGATTGATCCGCGATGATTCTTTTTCCAATTGTTCACAAAAACGGTCCGTTTTGAATCATCGTCCAGCAGTTTCAAAACAGTGCCCGATTCGAGAAAAAGCGTCATATTGCTTTTCATTTCGAGCGAAGTGATTTGATAAAGCCCTTTGGGAATAAACGCTATTCCTTTTTGTTGGGAAGCAAGATCGATAGCTTTTTGAATTCCAGCGGTTGAGTCGGATCGTCCGGTTTTATCAATGTCGAAAAGATCGGCGTTAATCACCTTTTGCTGATTTTCCGGTATTGTCGTTTTTTTAATTCCGTTGGCAAAAATCAGGAAACGATAATTACCGTTGCAGGTTAAAACAAGTTTTTCTGGACGTACGAGACGAAGATAAAATTTTCCGTTTTTTAATTTTCCGCACAAATTTTTTGATTTCGGTGAAACTTCGATATTGGTCAAAGGGATATTGGCGGAAAGAATGATTTCAAAATTATTTGCGGGGTCAAGATTAGCGTAAGAAACCTCTTGAAATTTAACAACGTCGACCGCGGATCCGTTTACCGAAAGTTTAAAATCGGGAGTATATTCCCGGGGAACATTAATTAAAAACTTCCAAGTGCCATTTTCTTTTATTTGCTTTTTAATGGAGGTGATTAGAAGCTCATCAAGATTTTCTGAGAGTTGAGCTTGAAGACGATTTTGAAAAACAATAGAGATCAGAAAAAGCAGAAGCGCGGCGATAAAAAAATATTTTCTGTTCATAAAGCGGCCATTTAATTGTTTGAGTTGGTGATGGATGGGAAATATCGGGAAGTTATCTGAGAATATCAAATTGGCCCGGACAGATCAATTTGGTTCCAAGTTAAGAAAAACAGGCGGGTTATGAAGCCAATCGGAATAACGGAAAAATTAAAACAGAGACGGTATAAAACGGTTGGGATTGCGGTCTGAACCGTTTAATACCGATTTTTGGACAGATCATCAAATGATCGGATCATCGTTTGCCGAGTTCTTCGGATCTTTTAGCGGCGGCTTCAACGGCGGCGATCAGAGCCCCCCGAACGCCGCGCTGCTCCAAAATGTCGACACCGGCGATTGTTGTTCCGGCAGGACTTGTAACGCGGTCTTTAAGGGAACCTGGATGTTCACCTGTTTTAAGGAACATTTCCGCGCTTCCTTTGAGGGTTTGGGCCGCGAGATCAAGAGCGATTTTTCGGGGAAGTCCCATTTTGACCCCGCCGTCGGAAAGAGCTTCGAGCATCATGAAAACAAAAGCGGGTCCTGATCCGGAAAGTCCGGTAACAGCGTTAAGCAGTTTTTCCTGCATTTCGTAAGCGACCCCGACCGTTTGCAGAAGATCATGAACGATTTTCGCGTCGTCGTCGGAAGCCATTTGTGATCGGGCGAAACCGCTTGCCGCTTCTCCCACCAGGCAGGGAGTGTTCGGCATGACTCGAATAATTCGAATTTCTGAACCTAATTCGTTTTCATAAAAAGCGATCGGAATGCCCGCGGCAATGGAAACGAACAGTTTTTCGGCGATTTTTCCGGCGAGAGTTTTTTTGATTTCGGCGATAACCGGTTGGATCTGCTGCGGTTTAACTGCGAAGAAAATAACATCGGCCGCATTTAAAACGTCAGAAATGGACGAGCTTGGGATCCCTCCGGTTTTTTGAGCGAAAGATTCGAGAGCCCCGGTGCTGATATCGCAGGCATAAAGATTTTCCTTGCTGACAATACCCCCGCGGACAAAACCCGCCGCCAATGCGGTTGCCATTTGTCCGGCTCCGAGAAAACCGACCTTCTTAGTCATAACCATAATTTATTCACCTTTTTCTTTCATCATTGAACCTTAATTACAATTGAAATAATGCTATTATACTGCTTTTATTTTTAGTTTTCCGTCCTCTCCGCCGGTTGACTGCGTGAATCGGCTGTTTTTTTGACGTTATAACGGAAAATTCATGATGGAATCGGTATATCAGTATAACATTCCTTTAATCCGATACAATGATAAAAGAAAAAGAATTTATCATAAAAAGCTTTTTTTCTTCTGGTAAAAACAACAAAAAATGTTATACTTTTGTGTCAGATCTGTTATAAATAATTCAGAAAAAGACCCTCTAGCAATGGCCGATCATTAAAAGGGTCCGATTCAAATTGAAAACGGATTTTGAATGGAACGATCTTTTTATCGGTTTTAACAGAAAGACCGGCAGAAATTTAAAACGCTTTTAATATTTAATTGAAAAAAGTAACTTGGTCATGTTTGTTTCGGGCAATAATAAAAAACGGGTTTGAATAGCGCGGAACAGCGGATATTATACCGATTCTCTTATAGGTTTTCCATTTTACATTAGAAGAACAGTCGATTCCCGGAGTCAATCGGCGTATAGGACGGAAAATTTAAAGTGAGAGGAGTATAAAACAGAACAGCGGTAACAAAAGAAAGAGAGCGGCGGCTAAAAACAGCCCCGACCCATCAATCAAGGGAGAACAAGAATGAGAATTGGAGTTTTATGCAGCGGCGGAGATGCTCCCGGCATGAATCCGTGTTTACGAGCGATAACCCGGGCGGCAGGATCCTTCGGCGATGAAGTCGTCGGCATTCGTCATGGCTATCAGGGCCTGATCGACAGCGAATTTTGGACAGGTCCGAAGGATATGCTGCCGGAGTTGACGATTCGCGCGGTTTCCGGTTTGACCAGTAAAGGGGGAACCATTCTTAACAGCAGTCGTTGCAAAGCGTTTGAAACAGAGGAAGGGCGTCGTCAGGCGGCGGAAAATCTCAAGAAAGAGGGAATTGACGCTCTTTTGACCTTGGGGGGAAACGGCACTTTAACCGGAGCGTATGAGTTTAAAAAATACTGGGACGGTCAGATCATCGGCATTCCCTGCACGATCGACAACGATCTTTTGGGATCGGATTTTACCATTGGTTTTGCGACCGCGGTCAATACGGCCGTTGAAGCGATTGATAAACTGCGCGATACGGCCGGAAGTCATGACATGATGTTTTTAGTGGAGATCATGGGGCGCGAATGCGGTGATTTGGCGCTTCATACCGCCATCGCCGGCGGCTGCGAAATGGTTGCCGTTCCTGAAATTTCTTCTTCTGTTGATGACATGGTTAAGAAGCTTGATTATTTTAAAGAGCTTGGTAAAAAGTCGATGATTATGGTGGTCGCGGAGGGAGACGAACACGGCGGAGCAATCAAACTTCTTGACAAACTGAAACAGGCCGGTTCTCCTTATGAAATGCGGGTTGTCGTTCTTGGACATGTTCAGCGGGGGGGAAGTCCGGTTCCCGCCGATCGTATTCTCGCGACAAAACTTGGCTGTTTTGCCGTTGCTCAACTCCATCAGGGAGTAACTGATAAAATGGTTGGAGAAAAGGGCGATCAACTTATTGTCACGCCATTCAAAGATGTTATTGTTGATCATCGTCAAATAAAACCGGAAATGCTTAAACTTCTTCAGGTTATCGCCAGTTGATTCGGTACTGTCGGCAGCGCATGTTTAACCAGTACCAATAAAATTAATGAAACGATTCCCCGATCAATAAAAAATATCAGGGAATCGTTAATATATATTTGATAGTTTTAAAATGTAATAATTAAGAAGTTATAAAAGATTGATATAAAAAGCGAAACTTTTTTAACAATACGGTGTTTCATTATTTATGGAAACAAAATGATTGTCGATACTGTTTTTAACAGTATTAAAAATCAGTTGTTTTTATGAAAAATGTAAATGTATTTATATGTTTTTTGGGCATAAGTACTCTTTTTTGCGATTAATCATTATTTTAACAGTTGGTATAAGTAATAAAAGAATATAATTATGATTCGATAATATAATAAAGATACTGTATTATATTAAAATGTTAAAAACAAGATTGAACTGTGAATACTGAAAAGAGTAGAAGACAGATAATTTTTTGCTTAAATTACTGTGTCGATAAAATATAAACAGAGTATTAAACGATAAATATAACTTATATAAGAGATAATTTAAAAATACGATTTTCAAAATTTAATTTTGGGGTAAATTAAAAGGACGGAAAAAATGAGAATCGCAATTGGAATTGAATTAACAGAAGAAGAGAAAAAAATTTTAAAACAATGGTCTTCGAGCCGACGTGTTGAAGTGCGCAAATCGGAACGGGCCAAGGTGATCTTAATGGCTTCTGAAGGTATTCAAACAAACGAAATTGCCGCGGAACTTGGAATATCCCGACAAAAAGCGGCTCGCTGGCGAAATCGATTTGCCGAAAGTCGTCTTGAAGGGATCGAAAAAGACGCTCCGCGCGGCGGTCGTCCTTCGAAATTGATCAATGGACTTGCGGATAAGATCATCGACGTAACCATTAATGAAAAGCCTGAAGATTCCAATTGCTGGTCCGTTCGAACGTTGGCTAAATATTTGGGAATTTCCCCTTCATTGGTTCATCGGGTTTGGAAAGCCAATAATTTAAATCCCTATAAAAAGAGGGCCTCGGAAAAGCAGTCCTGATTTTAAGAAAAAACTCAAGTTGTGATATAACAGCAAAGCTTTCAAAGGATTAACGAAAAAGTATCAATTTCGTTAATCCTTTTTTGTATTAAATTATAATTATATCGGTTTCATCATGAATTTTCCGTTAAAGTCAAAAGAACAGCTGATTCACGCAGTCGATCGGCGGAAATGACGGAAAATTTAAATAAGAGCAGTATATAATATTAAAAAGGAACCGGATTTTTTTAAATCGGTTCCCCTTGATGAAACGTTAAATAATATTTAAATTATTTTACTTTTTCTTATCGTCCGCAGCGTCATCAGCGGCGGCAGCCTTCTTTTTCTTCTTGAGAACAACCTTGTAAACGCGAACTTTAGGCAGATCAAATGGAGATTCATTTTCATTCCATTTATCCATAGCCTGTAATTTTTCGATACGTTCAACCCGGGTCAGGACGTTGCGAGAACGGGAAACGCCCATCTTAACCTTTAAACTTTTGTCAATTGTCATTGAAATGTCTCCCCATAACAGACGGCAAGCCGCATAAACTGTCTATGTTAAATAAATTGGTATTTATAGCAATATCAGAATGATTAGTATAAACGAAGAAATGATTTTAACAAGGGGGGATATGTTCTTTTGCTCTTATTCTTTGTCAAAATAGATAAAAACATCTTGAAAATCAAATTTAATATGCTTTAATAACGTTTGTTTCGTAACACACAGACAGGAAATGTCTTAAAACGTGCGGGTTCATCAACAAACAGGCAGAGACAAGAATTATTCCGACGCCGGTATTTTCAAATTATGCCGACTGACTTTGAGAGCCGGTTTTTCTGACGTTAGACTTGAAAAAATAAAAATGCGGTGAGTGCTGATTAGTTTATTGTCTTAAAAACAGAGAATGATTCGGCTGATACAATTGAAGGAGACAGAAAATGACTTCCGTTATAAAACTGTTTGATTGGGAAGCGTTGGAAGCGATGTGTCTCTGTTATTGGCCGCTATTTCTTTTTTTATTATTAATCATTGCGGGGAGCTGTTGTAAGACTTGGCCGACGGGGCGCGCATTTGTTTTTTTTCTGTTGCCGGTTTTTCTGTCGGCTGTTTTTGCATTTTTTGACGCGGAGACGGGGCGAATATTTATCCAGGTGGCAGATTTAACAGCTTTTGGCGTAATTTTTGCCGATTTTTGCAGCGTATTTCATTTTAATTCATTTCAGGTAGAGCGGAAAACGGATCTTACCGCTTCACTTGGGAAAAAACATTTTGTTTATTTGCGGATCGAAAATCAAGGAAATTCGCGCCGGGAGTTTTTTCTTGCCGACGATGTTCAGGAAAAACTTAATAACATGGAAGGACGATTTGATAAAAAAGAAATTCTTCCGGCCAAAGAGTCATTAAATTTTGAATATTCATTTACGCCGCTTTCCCGCGGAGCGTTTAAAATGGAGAAAATTTGGATTCGCGTTTTTTCTCTCTTTAAATGCTGGAAAAAAGATCTTGTTCTGTCGGTGGAATCAAAAATCAATGTCTATCCTGACCTTCATCAAATCAGTCAATATGAATTATTGGCCAGAAAACAGAAATTGTATCAGATAGGATTGCGGACCACTAGATTCATTGGGCAGGATAACGATTTTGAACGTCTTCGCGATTATACCCAGGACGATCAATATAAATTTATTGACTGGAAGGCAACGGCTCGTCGAACCAAACTGACAGTCAAAGATTTTCAAATGAACCGGTCTCAGCGTCTTGTATTCATGATCGATTCCGGCCGTTTAATGATGAATAAAACTCAAGGTTTTTCGTTTTTGGATCACGCGTTCAATTCAATGCTCCTGCTGGCGCACATTGCGCTTAAACAGGGAGATGAGGTCGGATTCATGACCTTTTCGGAAGAGATCCGGCGTTATTTGGCACCCCGGTCCGGTTCCTCTTATTTGAATCATTTGGTTCACGGATCATTTGATATTTTTCCGGAATCGGTTGAGTCCCGTTATGACGTCGCGTTTGATTATCTTGAAAGAAACTGCCGTAAAAGATCACTAATTGTATTGATCACGAATATTATCGATGAAAGAAACAGTACCCAGATTGAGTCACATTTGAAGAACTTGACTGGACGGCATCTTCCGATCGGTGTTTTCCTTCGGGATCACGCACTATTTGATCCTCTGCGAAAACTTTCCGAGGAACGTCTTGTCAATCGGGACCGTTCAAAACCGGAGTCCGCAAAGGTGATGAAATTAGAAAAGGATCTTATGGTTGAACTGAATAAACGGTCCGATAAAGAGATCTTTCAGGCGGGCGCGTCGGCTCAAATTTTATATTGGCGCTCCAAAGTTATTCAGTCGTTGAATTCAGGAGGAGCGCTGACCCTTGATCTCTTTCCCGAGAATTTGACCGCACCGCTGATCAACAAGTATTTGGAGATCAAGGCCAAGCATCTTTTATAAAAAAGACAAGTCCAATTTTTGCGAAAAGATTATGAACAAATTCGAAAGGATCAATAATGGAGACGGATACCCTTCTGTTTACTCTTCCTGAATATTTTAATTACGCGATGCAGCAGAATCACTATTCGCTTATTCGAGATCTTCAAATAAGAAACAATACAGAAGAAGACTGGGAAAATTTGGATCTGGAGATCGAAACAGATCCGGAGTTTTGCAAAAAGTTTTCCAGTCATTTGGAAGGGATTCCCGCGGGCGAAACGCTGATAGCCGATGTTTCGGAAATTCTTCCGAACGGAGATTTTTTGGCTGTTTTAAGTTCTGAAATCAAGGGGAGTGTAACGGTTCGACTAAAGAAGGAAGAAACAATTCTCGCCGAAGTTGCCCAACAGATCGAAGTTCTGACATACGATCAGTATCCGGACAGGAACAATCCCGGACTTCTTGCCGCTTTTGTACTCCCCAATCATCCGGCTCTTGTTCCGATTATTCATGACGCGTCTGAATTTTTGAGGGAATGGACGGGAGATCCTTCTCTTAACGCCTATCTGGACGAAAAACCGGCGCGGGTACGAAATCAGCTGGCGGCTTTATATAAAGCGATTCAAAAATTAAATATTACTTACGCGTTGCCTCCTGCGAATTTTTTGAGGTCTGGTCAGCGAGTTCGCCTTCCGGAGATGATTCTTGAGGAACGACTTGGAACCTGCCTTGATCTGGCGCTTCTTTTTGTGAGCTGTTTGGAAGCGATGGGATTGAATTCACTCCTTGTCCTGTTAAACGATCATGCGTTTGCCGGTGTTTGGCTGGATGAAGAATCTTTTCCTGATGTTATTCAGGATGATGTGGCTGCATTAACGAAGAACGCTGCGGAAGGTATTCATAATATCGCGCTGATAGAATGTACCGGCGTTACTTCCGGTTCGACTTATTCCTTTGAGGAAGCGGAAAAAGTCGCATTGAAAAATTTAACAAAAATAGAAAAGTTCGAGCAGGTGATCGATATTTTTCAGGCGAGAAGGAACGGGATAAAACCGATTCCGTTTCGAATCAAATCGGGCGACAGCTGGACGGTGTCTGTTCCGGATCGGCAGGATTCCGAATTGACCGAAGTTCCCGGTCAGATGCGTCGATTGGATCTGAGTAATTATTCAAGCGGAAATAATGAGCCGAAAACGCGGAGTACGTATTGGGAGCATCGTCTTCTGGATCTGTCTATGCATAATCCGCTTTTAAATATGCGGTTTCGAAAAGGATCGAAAATGATTATTCCGCTTTTATCTGATAATCTTGGCGATCTTGAGGACGCGATTTCCGGCAACGTTGAATTTCTTTTGGAAAGCAAACCGGACAATTTTGCGATTCCGGAAGATTTTTCAGCGATAATGGAAATGAAACCCGGCCTGGGGGCTTGGGGGGATCTTTTGTCGCAAGAGCGAAAAAATAAACGACTGCGGACTATTTTGACCGAAAAAGAAACGGAGAAAACAGCGCTGGATCTTTACCGGAGAGCCAAAGTGTCGCTGGAGGAAAACGGCGCCAATACATTGTATCTCGCGTTAGGTTTTTTGCGATGGTATGAAAAACCCAATAACGATACTCCGCGATACGCTCCGATTATTCTCCTGCCGGTCGAAATGAAAAGAAAATCAAATCGCAAAGGTTTTTCGATCATTTTGCGCGATGAGGAAACTCAAATCAATATTAGTTTATTGGAAATGCTTCGCGAACGTTTTCAAATTGACATTAATAATCTTGATCCGCTTCCGTGTGATGAAAAAGGAATTGATCTTGTCGGTATATTTACAATTATACGTAAGGCTGTTTTTGAACAAAAAGGTTGGGATATTGTTGAAAATGCTGTTTTGGGAATTTTCTTTTTTACCCAGTTTGTCATGTGGAACGATTTAAAAAATAATTTGGACAAATTACGTCAAAGTAAAGTCGTTGCCAGTTTGCTGGACGAAAAACTGAATTGGGTGCCGGATCCCTTTCCCGGGGACGATGATCTTGAAGACGGGATGTTTGTGCCTGTTTCCGCGGACGCATCGCAGCTGGTCGCGGTCAAAGCGGCCGCAACCGGAAAAAGTTTTGTTCTTCATGGCCCTCCGGGAACAGGCAAATCGCAGACGATCACCAATATCATTGCCAACGCACTTGCCCAAGGTCAGCGGGTTTTGTTTGTTGCAGAAAAGATGGCCGCATTATCCGTTGTTCAAAAAAGACTTGAGAAGATCGGACTGGGTCCTTACTGTCTTGAACTTCATTCGAACAAGTCGACAAAAAAAGATGTTCTAATACAGTTGGACAACGCGCTTAACGCGGGCAATAATGTCCGGCCTTCCGATTTCAGCGACAAGACAAAGGATCTTGCCAGCCGTCGGGAATTTCTGAAATCGTATGTTCGGGCACTTCATCGAAAACAGCCATCCGGAATGACGCTTTATGAATTGATCTCCCGATATGAAAGTGTTCGAAACGCGGATGATTTGGAATATCCGATTCCTTCCTGTTCAAAAACAATGGATGGATCCGCTTTCGGAGTTGCGGGAAAACTTGAGACGGCAGCCATCAGAGGAGATTTGATTAATTATTGGAAGGATCTGATTCGGCGAACGGTTGCTCACTTGCGGGCTATGAGAACAATGACGGATCATCCGCTTAAAGAGATCGGAAGAGATGAGTTTACGCAGACCCTAAAGGAAGTGACGCCGGATAAAATCGCGGCCTTAAAAAACAGTATTGACGCATTGATCCGATCGAGTGATGTACTTGGTTCGGCTTACAGTATTCGAATTAATGGAAAAAAACGCGAGTATGAAAAGTTGGTCAGCCTTTGTCCTGTTTTGACAACGATAGATGAGATCCCGAAAAGTTGGCTAAAACAGGAGAGTATTGTTGATTTTTTGAATCTTCTTGGTGAATTGATCGAATTGGGAGGACAGGAAAAAAACTGCAGGGAAAATATATTGCGGCAAAGCAATCCCGATATTTTAAATCAGGACGGTCGAATGATTCAGGAACAATGGCGCGGGATTAAGGCGAAATGGTTTATTCCCCGTTTTTTCGCTCAAAAAAAATTTCATAAAAAAATGGTGTCGTTTATTGGATCGGTAATGCCTGCTGATTGGGATTTATTCATTGACGAATTGCTTCGTTTTCAAGATCTTCGTCAAAAGAGAAAAGACAAAGCGAGATCGTTGGGATTCAGTTTTACCGAATTCGATCAGGGGGATCAAACAGATTGGGAAGATCTGACGTGTAAGAAACTTCATTTGCAAAAATGTTATAATGAACTGAAAATGTTTTTTTATGATAAAACGGACAATCTGCTAAAGCGATCGGAAAATGTTATTGCTGCGGAAGAGAAAGCCGGCGATTATCAAAACAAATGGAACGAGTTTATTACCGCGCGGAAAGATCTTTTTGATCTGTTGGATATTGATATTCGTCTTTATGAAAATGACGGTCAATACTTAAAACGTCTGCGAGACGCCTGCGAGATCTGGCAATCGTCGCTGGGGGATCTTCGCGATTGGATCTTATGGCGGAAACTGGCCGGAGATCTGCGTCAAAGCGGACTTGAGGCGATTGAAAAGATCTGTTCGCAAGGAACAACGCTTGATTTGATCGAAAAGAGATTTGAAAAGTCTTTACTGAAGAAACTGATTCTTTATGCTTTTGAATCGGCGCCGGAATTAAATGTTTTTTCTGCGAGAACTTTTGAAGAACAGATCTCTGAATATAAAAAACTTATGTCGGAATACGAACTTCTGACCGCTTGGGAAACCGCGGGTCGACTGGCTGAAAAAATACCGGATCCGCAAAAGGCCGCGACGGGGAGTTCTGAAATTGCGATTCTCCTTAAAATGATTAAAAGCGGAGGCCGGGCTAAAAGTTTGCGCAAACTTTTTTCGGAGATCCCGAATCTTTTACCCCGTCTCTGTCCGTGTCTGCTGATGAGTCCGATTTCCGTCGCGCAATATCTTGATCCCGGGAGAGATCCGTTCGATTTAATCGTCTTTGACGAAGCGTCTCAATTGCCGACCTGCAAAGCGATCGGCGCTTTGGCTCGCGGTAAAAACGCTGTTATTGTTGGCGACCCCAAGCAGCTTCCGCCGACGAGCTTTTTTACAATAAATTCGTCGAATGACGAAAATACGGAACTGATGGATCTTGAAAGTATTTTGGATGACTGTCTCGCGCTGGCGATGCCGAACACAAAATTGCGATGGCATTACCGAAGCCGTCATGAGAGTTTAATCGCGTTTAGCAACCGGCAATATTATGGAAACGAGTTGTTCACTTTTCCATCGGTCAATGACAGAATATCGAAAGTTCACTTTGTTCCAGTGTCCGGTTTTTATGATCGAAGCGCGACACGAACAAATCGGGCGGAAGCGGAAGCGGTGCGAGATGAAGTAATGCGCCGATTACGGGATCCGGATCTACAAAAGCAGAGTATTGGAATTGTGACGTTCAGTGTCGCGCAACAGAATTTAATTGACGATCTTATATCGGAGGCTTACGTTCAGTATCCTGAACTTGAGGCAAAAGCTCATGAACATGATGAACCGCTGTTCATTAAAAATTTGGAAAATGTTCAGGGAGATGAACGGGACGTTATTTTGTTCTCAATTGGATACGGCCCGGATAAAGAGGGTAAAGTAATGCTGAATTTTGGACCGATCAATAAGCCGGGGGGATGGCGGCGTTTGAACGTTGCCATTTCCCGGGCCCGATGCGAGATGACAGTTTTTGCGACACTTCAGCCTGATCAGATCGATTTGTCCCGAACAAGTTCAGAGGGTGTTGTTGGTTTAAAAGCGTTTCTTGAATTTGCTTCCGGAAAATATAATAATTATTCGCAGGAAGATCAGAAGACGCAGAAAAATGTTCGCGAAGGAATTTTGCAGTCAATCGCCGATTATTTGGCTGATTTCGGTTATCAAACCAGGATCCAGGTTGGGCGGTCTGGGTACCGGGTTGATCTTGGTGTTTTTGATCAGGACGATCCCGAAAAATATCTTTTGGGCATTTTAATTGACGGGGTTTGTTATAAAAATGCCAAAACGGTTCGGGAACGTGAATACGCGCAAGCGGATGTTCTTCGTCATTTGGGCTGGCGTCTCTTTCGCGTTTGGAGTGTTGAATGGTGGGAAGACCGCGATAAAATTCTTGCCCAAATTTATGACGCGGTAAAAAAAGCTGTTGAAGAAAATCGGGCGCAGGCACTTGCTGTTGTTCAACAAAAAATGGCGCGGGAAGAAGAGAGGAAGTCCGGTCAAAAAGAATCTGACATTCGATCGAACTCCCCCAAGGTAAATTCATCAAAGAATTTTGAAAGTAATTCGTTCATTAATACGGAAGCGAATTCGGGAACAATTTCCGAATCGGAATCGATTTCGGCTGCAGAAACAGCCAGCGTCCCTTCAGACAGTTTTGATCTTCCTTTGACAGAAATTGAGACAATACAGAGTAATAATAAAGATAATTCTGTTTCAGGTCAGGCAGAAGGATCTGTCAACTTCGACAGTCCGGTCAATGGGTTCTTAAAGCGTCCGCCGAATGAGGGGGGAGGCAAATGGGCCATTGTTAATGGCGAAAGCATAAAACAAGAGGCTGTTATGGAAGGAGCGGTAAAAGGCGGATCTGTAAACGAGGAAGAAGTAAAACAGGTTCCCGAAAAAGATCAAGATCTTTCGAAGAAAACTGTCGATGGTTCCGGACAATCGGAGCGTCCAAAAAGAAATAAATATGAAGAGGTTTATATTCAGACACGATTACCGGCGGTGTCTTGCGAAAAAGAAGCGTTTCATCAAAATTCAATGTCACGAACGATAATGAACCAGATTCAGCAAGTGATTGATCAGGAAGGCCCGTTATCTCTGAAAATACTGACCAAAAGGGTCATGGATAATTGGGGCATGTCCCGGGCAACAAAGATCGTTGAAGAACGTATTAAAAAAATACTGAAACAATGTTCATTCAAAAAAACGACTGATTTAAAAGTCGCGTTTTACTGGCCCGCCGGAGTTGATGTTGAAAATTATAAAATATATCGGGTTGCCGTGAGCCCGCAGGAGCGCCGGGAGATCAACGATATTTCAACGCGAGAAATTGCGGTTGCGGTTTTTTCGGTTCTTGGTAATCAAATCAGTATGGACCGGTCTGACTTGATCAAAGAAGTTTACAAACTGTTTGGTTTTTCGCGGACAAGTGAAAATATTGAAAAAAGGATTAATGCCGGTATTGATTTCGCATGTCAAAAGAATTGGGCCGTAAATGATAATGAGCGTATCATCCTTGGTAAAGATGATGAAATGCGATAAAAATGAAGCGCGACAGGAGACGCGATGAAAGAGTGATGTTGAAAACGAAAAGTGAGTTGAAAAGTGAGTTGAAAAGTGAGTTGAAGAGTGAGTTGAAAAGCCTTTTAAACATAGTCGAAATGCGAAGGCTTTTTAATGGAGATCTGAAAAATATGACGCAATATTTTTCCTGAAACTTTATAACGGAATGAAAGAATGAGAGCAGCATATTTTATAGTAACGACTTTGGGATTGATTTTCGCAGTTTCGTTTATTCTGACGCAGGAGTGTTCGGCGGAACAGAAAAAGATGGAAACGGCAATCAACAAATTGGATCAATCGGTAAACAAGCCGGTTCAGACAGAAAAGGAAAATTATTTAAGTAAGGGAAGGAAATCGGATCTGATATTGGAAGTGTCCAAACTTCCGGCATCAGGCTTGATTTTTACGAAGATGCCTGCCTTCTTTTCAAGCGGATCTGATCCGGAAATTGTAAGTGACAAAACGTCCTTTAAAGGTCAATATATTCAGACAGGCAATCAGACCGGCTGGCTGGCGGCGATTATTCCCGGCGAGTTGATAAAAAAATCTCAGAATGAAATTCTGAAATTGGAGATCCGACCGGGTAAAAGTAAAATCAAAGGATCTGTTGTCAAAGAAAAAATTGAGATCAAGCGGCCATCATTTCATTTGACGCAGCAAAAGGACAAACTCGGCGGCTTTCCTTCCAAAATACGGTTTAATTCCGGTTATGTACTTCAAACAATGAATTGGGAGGATCGTCTGTTCGACAATAATAATGAAACGGATAACCGGGCTTACGCGGGAATTTGGCTGGCAGTGTCGGATAAGGATCCGTCATTGGAAATATTATCGGAAGGACCGGTTTGCACTGTTGTCCGTCAAAAGGTTCGTTTTATTCGCGCAGGAAAAGAGACACCCTCAAAAGCCGCCGCTGTTTACGACTGGTTTTATTTCAAAACTAATGACGGATTGATTTGTCTTCAAACGAAATTTGAACAGAAAACAGTTCATGATTGGAAAGAATGCCATTTTTTGGAATTTCATATTAATGACGGATCATTTCCGAACTGGACAGGCGCCAATCGACAGTCGAAAGAGAAAAAAACCGTGTTGGGTGCATTTAAGGATCTAAAGAACCGCCCTGCTTTTGACTGTTGGGGAGCATTTGTCCGGGACAAGGATTTTATTGCTGTTGTTGATAAGAACTGTTATTTTTATAATGACGTCAAAGGCCGCCGGATCTATATTCATGCCGACAGTCAGTTTGCCTGGGGCGGATGGCGCAGTGTTGAAACAGAAAATTCAAGCTGGCTGCAGATCGGGACTGCGGAAAATTCGGCGGGAGAAACAATAGCAAAAATTTCTGAAGAAAGATCGGCGGCGAGTTTGCGCTGGAATTTTTCCGATCCCGACTGGCGCCATTCACTTGAAAATGTTGATCGGTTCATGAATGGATCCAATAGAAGTTCATCAAAAGAAATCCGTTCGTTATTAATTAAAGAGAGTTCCGACCTTGCCGTTGAACTGTCGCTGAAAAAAAACAGTTTCGGCCGATCTCTTTCTCTTGAGGCGGTTGCCGATAAAAAAACAGGTTTTCTGTTAAGCGAAACATCTCGGGATCTTTTTCGCGTTTCTTTGGAAAATCAAAAGGAAAAGAAAAGTCTCACGTTATCCTCACTTTCTTATTGGAAAGAAATTGAGTTCAAACGGACCGAATGGACTTTTCGCTCTCCTGCTGAATATCCAGAACTGGAGGGATGGTCAGTATTCATTTCAATGAAATCTGATCCGAAAAAAGAGGGAATGGTCTTTGATCTGAAAACCGCGGAGCTTCCGAAAAATTGGCGAATACTTTCCGGAACGATCGGCGGGTTGACACTTGGTAATTTTGGCCCGGAGATGACAGCAATTTATCCCGGAGGATCAGGAACAATAGTCCGGAACGCGGCTTCTTCCGGTGTTTCTTTTGGAGCGATGTATCCTTCTCTTTCGGCGGTTATGGCCTGGACCGCAGTTTGGGATCAAAGCCGGAAACTGGGTCTTTATATTGCCAGTCATGACAAAGATGGCGGGGCGAAAAAGATCATAATGAAGAATCCCGCAGGATCCGGTCAGCTGATCGTTGAATTTGAATATCCAATGCCGATTGATCCGAAAAATGAATCGTCGGCTTCTTCGATTTCCGGTCAAATCATTTGGAAAACATTTTGCGGTGACTGGTATGACGCAACGCGGATTTATCGCGATTGGGTGCGGAACAATGCTTCCTGGTTCCCGAAACTTGGTCCGGAAGGGAGAGTATCGACTCCTCTTTGGATGAAACAATTATGTGTTTGGGGACGTGTTTTCGGAACGGCCGATAAAGTTGTTCCAATTGGTAAAAAGTTTCGCGAAACACTTGGTATTCCGGTCGGTTTGCATTGGTATCAATGGCATGAGATCCCGTTTGACAACGATTATCCGCATTATTTTCCGGCAAAAAAAGGATTTTCCGAAGGAGTCAGGGAACTTCAGCAAGCGGGTTGTTATGTTGTTCCTTATACGAACGGTCATCTTTGGGATACAAGGGATCGGGAAAATGAAGATTGGCAATTTTCGAAAATCGGCAAAGCGGGCGCCTGCAAACATTCCGATGGATCAATTTTTAAAGAATCTTATCGAAGTAAGGAAAAGGACGGATCGAAAGTCGTTTTAGCGGCGATGTGTCCAGGTTCGAAAGAATGGAAAAACAAGATCGCGGAGAATGTTAAAAAAATTGCCGTTGACAACGGTCTTAATGGAGTATATATGGATCAGATCGCTTGTGTTGGTCCGATCATGTGTGAGGATACCGAACATGGTCATCCGCTGCGGGGCGGTACTTGGTGGACCGGTGAATACAAAAAACTTCTTCTGGCCGCTCGGGCCACAATTCCCCAAGACAAGATCTTTTCTTCGGAATCGAACGCGGAAACATACGCCGATGTTTTGGAAGGCATGGTCTGCTGGCATATCGAAAATGAAAATACAGTACCTGCTTACTCGACAATATACAGCGGCGTTGTTTTTCAATATGGGCGATCATATGACAGTAATGTTCGCGCAATGTTGATGAAATGGGGACAGGAACTTGTTTACGGCGAACAGCTCGGGTGGTTTCCGCCTGAATTTATGGATCATCCGGACAAGCTGAATTATTTTCGACCGTTGATTCGTTTTCGTTATCATCTAATCGACTATTTTTATAAAGGCGAAGGGATCCGACCGCCAAAGCTGTTGGATCCAATTCCCGCTTATTCAGAAAATTGGAATATATTTGGGCGCTTTTCGATCAATACAGTTCCAATCGTTCAAACGGGAGCGCGTCGTCTGTTGAAATACAAGTATACCTCCGAAGGCGATCGTATTTGGTCAAGCGGCAAAGTGGACTCCGCTCTTTTGATTTTTACCAATTATTCGAAAGAAACAGTCAAAAGCCGAATCGCTCTTGACTGGAAAGATCTTGGTTTTTGTCCTGATACGGTTAAAATTGAAAAGGTCGATTCGGAAGGGCGAAAAATACCGCTTCTGTTGAAGGATCTGACCGGACCAATTGAATTTCCGGGCGGAGCTACTTGGGGGATTATTTTGCATCGGTAAAATTATATCCGTTTTATACTGTATTTATTTTAAATTTTCCATTATTGTCGCCGATTGACTGCGTAAGTCAGCTGTTCATTTAACGTTATAATGGAAAATTCATGATGGAACAGGTGTATTTTTATGTCAGAGGATCCTCCGATTTAAGAAGTCTATTGACACAAAGGACGGAATATCTGCAATAAAACGGCATAAAAGATCAATAAGTGAAACATGGACTCAAAACGATTCAAAACGCGCGTTAATAACAATCCTTTGCCGGCTAACAGAAGTCTAAAAGGTGAATGATTTTTTAAAGATCCAAATGTAAAAGGAATAAAATGAGCAAACGTTATTTAATGGCGAACTTTTCGGATATTTCGGTGCAGCGTTGTCCATGCGGTCATGTCAGACGGGCATTTACTGATGATCCGGAGAAGATCGCCAGTGTTCATTTACTTGAAATAGCGGAAGATTCGCGCGTTCATTATCATCAAAAAACGACAGAAATTTATGTTGTTCTTGACGGGGAGGGAACGATGGAACTTGACGGTCAGTCGGTTTCACTTCGGTCCGGAATGACAGTTATGATTAAACCGTTCTGTCGGCATCGCGCGGTTGGAAAATTAAAAATTATTAATGTTCCGATTCCTGCTTTTGATCCGAAAGACGAATATTTTGACTGAATGGAAATAAAAATGAAAGGAATACAATAACATTGATTGTTTACAGAAATGCTATTGACAAAAATTATACTGTCAGTATTTAAATTTTCCGCTGTTTTCGCCGATGGACTTCGTGAATCACTTCGTTCGATGACAGAAAGAAAATTTTGTAAGAAAACCGATAGAACAAAAAGTATTTATCAGAAAGACGAAAGATGAAAAAATTATTGTTGTTTATTTTACTCTTTACGGGAATGGTCTTTGATCTCAAGGCGGCAGAGTCGGACCTCTTTCCGTTTTTGATCTCTTATGATGACGAAAAAAACGTAACCAGCATGTCGCAGCTTCTTGACGGACCCGCGGGCAAGGACGGTTTTGTTCGAATAGAGAACGGTCGGTTTGTTACCGATGCCGGACCAATTCGATTTCATGCGACCAATTTGACCGGACCCGCCAACTTTCCGACACACGCTGAAGCGGATAAATTGGCCCGACGTCTTGCCCGATTCGGTATTAATTGTGTTCGACTTCATTATTTTGACGCGGAGTACGGAACGTTCATGCTCGAAAAACTCCCGGGAATTATTAAACTGGATCCCGCAACGCAGCGGCAACTTGACGCGAAGCAGCGGGACAAACAGGATTACCTGATCGCGGCATTTAAAAAACAGGGGATTTATGTTGATATGAATTTGCATGTTGCCCGATATTGGGACGAACGCGACGGCTTTCCCGCAGGACATCCCTGGGCCGATAAAGGCCTTGATAATATTGAGCCGCGCATGATCGAACTGCAAAAGGAATACGCGAAACAACTTTTGACTCATGTCAATCCTTATACAGGAAACGCTTATATCAATGAACCTGCTATCGCGATGATTGAAATCAATAATGAAAACGCATTTCTTCAAATGTATCAAGGGGGAAATCTCGATAATTTGGCCGCGCCTTATATACTTGCGATTGAGAAAGCCTGGAATGAATGGCTTAAAAAGAAATATGCGAATACGGAGGATCTGAAAAAAGCCTGGAAGAGCGTTTCGAGCGCGCTTGGGACCGAGTTGATTCCCGAAGGAAAATTCGAACAACCTGTCAATTTATCGAAAGATAAAAACTGGACGATTCAAAAAGGGACCAGTGAAGCGACCGCGGAATCGAAAAAGGGGGTTCTTTGTGTCAGTGTTAAAAAAGAAGGAGGAGAATTTTTCCCAAAACTGTTCAGAACGGTCGATATTCAAAAGGATCAAATATACACATTTTCATTAAAAATTCGTCAGACCAAAGGAACAACCGGCGGACGTCTCGGTTTAGCTCTTGCCGGAAGGGGGAATGGATGGCAGCCGCTCGGTCTTCTTGAATATTATAAAAGCAGTTCAGACTGGAAAAAGATCTCTTTCGTATTTCAAGCGACGGAAAGCTGTCGGAACGCGCAGTTTCAGCTTACCCGATTTGGGGTCGGTGAATACGAAATTGACGATCTTTCGTTCCGAACCGGCGCGGTTAAAGGATATGAGGTCAACGGAACACTGGAAAAAGGAACGATTCCGTTTGTCAAACGGTCACAATTTGTACCGAAACAGATCCGCCGCGATTTTTATGAATTCATTTGCGACAGTGAAATGAGATATTGGACCGGAATAAATCGGTATCTCAAAGATGAACTTAAGGCGAAACAAGTGGTTTCCGGAACACAACTCGGATACAGTCCGGCTTATGTTCAAGGTTCGCTTGATTATGTTGATAATCACAGCTACTGGTGTCATCCGAGTCCGGTTTCGCCTGACTGGAAAATCAGAAATACCGCGATGGTCAATTCTTTGGCGAATATTTGGGGGCTGGCCGGTGCGCGTGTTCACAATAAACCTTACACGATCAGTGAATACAATCATCCGTTCCCCAATCTTTACGGAACGGAAGGACAGCTCCTGCTTCGAACTTATGGACGATTACAAGGCTGGGACGGCGTATTTGAATACACATACAATCACTCTCCAAATTTCGAACCGGATCGCAATACATATTTTTTCAGCATTATTGCGCGAACCGATGTTCTGGCTCATTTTCCGGCCTGCGCCGCTATTTATCTTCGCGGAGATGTTCAGGAAGCGCGACAAACAGTTTCGGCTTCCGTTGATCGGAAAACATATCTTGATTATCTCTCGTCGGGCAGGGGGATTACTTACGGAATCAGCGCTGCCGGTTATGATCCCCGAAATACTCTTGTTCATAAAACAGCGATTGATCCTTTTGGTACGAATTCCGATTATCTGAATTCCGTTAATGCGGCCACTGAAAGTAAAGCGGATCAAAAGAATATTACTCTTTTTGACGCGCAGGAATTGACAAGTGATACAGGTGAAATTCGTTGGAACAAAGAAATTCCCGGTTTTTGCTATTGGACGGTTAATACAACGAATACAAAAGTCTTTACCGGTTTTCCCAAGGATCGAACGATAGAACTGGGTAATGTTTCATTGAAAATCGGAAAAACAATGCTTGATTGGGCGACCGTTTCAATGACGTCAAAAAATGCGGCCGGATTCGGAGAAAAAGGAAAAACATCCGTTCTGATCGCGGCAACCGGCTACTGCGGTAATAAAGACATGAAAATTAACAAGATCAATAAGGATACGATCAAGCTTGACGATTGGGGAACCGGTCCGACTGTTGCTGAAGGAATTCCTGCTGAAATTGTTTTTCCCGCGGACAGCGCAAAAGCGAAATGTTTCGCTCTTGATCCTGCCGGAAAAAGAAAAATGGAAGTTCCGGTTAAAAATAATGGAAATGGAAAATCGAAAATTGTTATTGGTCCGCAATATAAAACTGTTTGGTATGAATTCATTGCCGAATGATTTCAGATTGCCGGCTCTTTGATTTGAGTCGGCTTTTTATATTGTCTTCATTTCAAGAACCTGTTCTAAAATTGACCAATAAAATTAACGGATAAAATTGTGTTATACCGATTCCAAGATGGATTTTCCGTTATAACGTCAAAAGAAAAAAGACGGAAAATTAATAATAAAAGCAGTATAAACCATTTTTAGGATAGAGTAGAAATTTTTTGCGATTTTCGCCGATTGACAGTTCTTTTGATATTGAATCAAAAAATAACAAAACGTAATCGGCGAAGACCATTATTTTTGCAGCAGTTTGGATTGCTTCTCAATGTATATGTTTGCTCTGATTCGGGAAGGGATTTGCTGATATCAAGGCGCACTTCAGACCGTCAGTTTCTATTGACGATTTGAGCTGAATCCGGTTCGATTTCAGGGTTAGGATTTTTTCCGACAAGAGCAAAGAGCAGTACCCAAAACAGGATATAAAATGCCGGTTGTATATAAAATTGATGCCAGTCGTGTCGGCCAGCGTTTAAATACTCTTTTCTTGAAACAGCCCGAATACATTCGTTTTTTTTCGAATCGCGGTCGTTCGCTTGGGGAAAGATCTTTTTCTTTTGAGCAGGATCCTTCGTATTGGAAAAATCGTCTGATTGACTTCCGTTCCTGATTTTGATAGCGTCAAAAACAACTTTCATTTCTGATCGGGTATAACCAATACCGTCGAGAGTAAAGTATTCCGGCAGCAGTTCCGAAGTCAGCTGTTCCCGATCATTTTGATAAGTACCGAGAGTTGTTTTGGGTTTAAAAATATTTTTGTCCCCCAAGAGATACTTGACCGATTTGGAAAGTTCCAGCCATCGGAGGGGGGAATATTCCTTGGCGGGATCCTCCCAGCGCGGCAGCGGTTTCGAATTGTTTTCGGATGGATTATTTTGGATTTGTGTCAATTGCGGAGAAAAACGATCAAGCTGTATTCCAAAAAGAATACTTCCAATCACCGGCCCGATTCCGAGCAGAAGGAATGCGATCAGACTTTGGACGCTGGCTTTAAGATGTTTGGGGGCGATTTTATCGCCGAACATATAAGAAGCGCTGTAAAGAAAGGCGAACGCGAGGCCATGAAGAGCAAGACCGCCAATAACTCCTGTCCAGCCACCTTGGGCGAAGAAGAAATATCGAATCGACCAAGCGCTCATTCCGATCGTCAGAACACCTTTCAGGCCGATCTTCAAGATACAGAATCCGAGCAAAGACATGAAAATGAGTTCTGAAAATTGGTTGATTGTACTCATGGCCAATGGAGAGGGAATCCCGTTTTCCGAAAGATAGAGAACAAGAGAAGGGTAATAAAAGCCGCCGGCAAAGATCAGAACCATAAAAGAGCAGATCATAAAAACGGTAAAATCTTTTCTTTTAAACAGTCGAAAAACTTCAAAAGCTGACGGTCTGGTCGATCTATTGCCGGAAGATCTGTTTTGATTAAAAACAGGGGGGGTATTCGGCAGAGTCAGTGAATAAACACTCATTAAAACACCGCCTGAGGCGGCGGCGAAAAGAAAATAAGGATTGGCCGCACCTCCCAAAAATGCTTCAACAAAAATATTGCTGGCGATCCATCCGAGTGTTCCGAAGATGAAGATTCGGGGAGCTTTTGAAAAATCGGGCAAATGCCGAAAAATGATCGTGTTCATTAAGGCGACGGTCGGCATGAAACAGAGACCTTCCAGCGCGGCCAAGATCAATATAAGAGTAAAATCAAGGCCGCCGCTGTTTATTCCGGAGACGCAGCAAATTCCAGTAATACCGATAATGATTGCGCTACATAAATGGAGAAATCCTAAAAATTTTTGTGTATGAAAACAGCGGTCGGCAAGAGGGCCGATCGCGAAAGGAGCGATTACTGTTCCCAAAGAAGTAACCGTGTAAATAATTCCGACTTCGCGTCCGGAAAACCAATGAGACAAAAAGCCCGGAAGAGCTATTCCCCAGCATCCCCAAATCGCGAATTGAAGAAAATAACCGAGTCGAAGTCGAAAATATAAATACGTTGGTATTGTGGTCTTTTTTAAATTGTTCATTATCTTGGAGTTGACCTGCGGACGATCAAACCGTCAACAGTAAAATTTTCATCTTGTGTTCCGGTTATCAGGATAGCGGGAACGCTTTGGAGATCATAATATTGAAACGAAATCGACAGTACCAGCGTTAATAGTGGTAATAATCCGTTAATAACGCTAAAATTTATCGAAAAAATTTTACTTTGAGCAAAATACTTTGTTAGATAAATATCTTGTTAAGTAAATAAATATTATATATTGAAAGTATTTTTTGATAGCAGTGTCAATTAGACAAAACGTAAGCCGAAGAAAGAAAAATTTCGGGCTTTTAATAAATGTTGCAATAATAATTACTGGTCGTGAATTGAGAACCGAGTGATTCCGGTAAACCTTGATGATTGGCTTAAAAAATATTGTAAGATTTTTATCGGAATTAATAAAGGTTTGAATTCATATACCTTGTATTATTTATTTTTTTTCTTAAAATTAATATATGTAAATATAATAGACTATTTTATTTCGAATAGGGAGAATCTGGATGAAAATTTCAATAAAACAAAAACCTGCAAGATGCTTTGTTTCTATTGTCTTTTCAATATCCCTAATTGTTTTTCAGAGTTGTTTGTTCGATGTTTGCGAAGTATTGGGGACAGAAAATACGTCCCTTTCTGAAAAAGAAAAAACGAAATCGGGCACACTCGGCAAAAATGTTTTGCGTCCGACGAAGGCTAAGCTTCAGTTAATGGCCATAAAAGAGAGGTCGAAACGACCGGTTAATTTTTCGGACGCTTCGATCAAGAATAAAGAGTTGTCTCCGGTGAAAAAAAATCCGTTGGTTGATAATATAAATCAATCGGCGTTAAAAGAAGGACGAACAGACGGAGAAGAACATATTGACGAAATTGCGAATACAGACGCACAGAAAAAAACTTTTCAGGGAGAGAATAAGAAAAAGACCGTTTCGCTAAAAGGGCATTCCATTGAACAGAAATCAGAAAGAGACGGAAAAAACGATCAGTGGCAAAAGCGGCGGAAAGAAATCCGGCAGAGTTGGTTGAAATTATTGGGAAATCCGGTTAATTATGATTTTGAGCGCCGGGTCATTAAATATGATGAGTTTGAAACGCGGGAATTTAAGGCGGAGTTTCTTCTTCAGCAAAATTCGCCGACGACTCGACAGAGAATGTTGCTGATGAAACCGCACCAATTGAAAGGAAAAGCGCCGGGGGCTGTTGTTCCTTTTTATGACTGCGATTCTATGTGCGGTTATGATCTTATGACCAAAGAACAGATCAATGACCGTAAGACCGCAATGTTTGGTCTTCATCTTGTTAAATTGGGTTTTGTTGTTTTATGTGTCGAAACATACCCGTTCAATAACCGCATTGATCCGGTAACGTTGAAAAAAAAAGGTTTTTTTGTTTGGGCGGAAGCGGCCAAAAATCTAAAGATTTTGCAGCCGGATTGGTCCGGAATGGGGAAATTAACTGCCGATGCCCAATTAGCGCTCGACTATCTTCTTTCTCTTGATTGTGTTGATTCTCAACGAATCGCAATGGCCGGCCATTCGTTAGGCGGTAAAGTAGCCTTTTATGCCGGTTGTCTTGATGACCGGGTCAAAGCGATTCTTGTCAGTGATTTCGGAATGCGCCTGCAGGATTCCAATTGGGATGATTCCTGGTATTGGGGAACAGATGGAATCAAAAAACTGCATGCGAACGCAATGGATCATTCATCTCTGCTTGCCCTTCACGCGCCCGGTCTTTTTTTGCTTATTGCGGGACAAGCGGACGGTGAACAAACGATAGAGCTTTTGAACAAGGCCAAAAGTATCTATTGTTATGAAGATGCCAACAATCAGATTCATATTTATAATCATGCGACAGGGCACCAGCCTACTTGGGATACTGTTAAATCAGCATTCAACAGATTGGCCGAAGAGTTTCATGTTGCCCCTTTGTCCAGTTTTAAGTAGATCGTATGATATTCACTTTTCTTTTTTGACTGAAGATGTTTTCATAATGCCGGTATGTTGCGTTTTTCTTTGAAAATATTAGACTATTTATTGAATGGCTTCAATATAATGGCCGTCAGAATGAATTTCCGGAAGATTTTCAGATAAAAACGAATTTAGATCGCGCCGGATCATTTTCAGATCTTTTGCCAAAAAGCGGCTGAACTGTCGAACAGACGTTTTTCCCCCGAAATGTTTTTTCAGTAAATAACAAAGAACGGTCCCGAGTGTATATTGCGGGGTTGAATCGTTACCGACGGCGACGAAGATATTTTTGCTATTACCCCAAAAGATATATTTTTTGCTTTTGATCAGCAGAGAATAGATCAGAAAACGGTTCCAAGTAAAGTGCGGTGCAAGTTCAGGCAATTTTGTCCGAAAGAGATCCAAAAATTCCAAAATGGATCCGAACGGTTTTTTTTCTTGCAGACAGTGCATCCAGTACTCGTCGAACAGATCCTGAAATTGCGATTTTTTTTGTGAGTTTAAACGCAGAGTAGCGACATGAATGTATTTTGCGTTTCCGTAAAGCTGAATGTTTGTGCCGGAGATCACTTTGTAAATTGAAGAAAGCGGAAATCCGATTTTATTGCAGAAGAAATGGATTAGATCACGTGAGCTGACCGGACGCCGTTGTTTTTTTATATGTCGGACGATACGTCGGGCAACTTTTTTCTTAAGTTTTCCGGGAGCGATATTGGATCCGCGCGAAACAACAGGAAATCCGAGTGAAAACCGTTTTTCCGAAAAGCGTTTTAAAAGATGATAAAACATTCTCGCATCGCTGATCTCCAGCATTTCGCATTGAACTTTATGAATGGAATAAAGTTCGGTTACGGTCATGTAATCGTTGTTTTCTAGAGTTTTTTCAACTTGATCAAGCAGCTGATGAAATCCTTCTGAAGCAGGATCAAACCGGTCAAGAAGAACATAACCGTCCTGAGCCGCAATCAAATTAGTCAAGGTAATCGTATTTTGTATATGTTCGTTTCGAAGACCGAGCGACTTTCCGAAATTTTTTAGATCATAACTGGAGACACTTCCGCCGCATGATCGGACATAATCTTCAAGCAGCTGGGTATTGGAAACTTTTTGAGAATGTCCGACCAGTCCAACATAAGGACTTCTTTGGCAGGTGAAATTTGGGTTGGCGCGCCGTTTCAAACAGGCGAACAGGGCGTAAACGTTGGGGATTCCCTGTTCAATACATTGATCTTTGAATTCATGAAAAATATGGTTCAGCCGCATTTGAGGAACTTTGGCCCGATGTGAACGTTCAAGCAGATCCTTTTCAATGAGATCAAGGACCGGAGCGTCTATTTTGACATAATCCTGATGGACATACATACTTTCGGAATTCAGACCGCCCCGATTCCAAAGAAGGATTTCGCGGGTATATTGAAGCGAGTTGCCTGCCGTTGTTTTGATCTGTTTTTCCGTTATTTTCAGGTTGGGATTTAATTTGCGGATCTCGGCCAAAATTTCTTTTTTCGTCAAAGGGCGCCCGGCATTTTTAAGGGCCAGAACAATGGACTCAAACAACCCCAACTTGTAATTCAAGCGAAGTATTTTTCTTTTCCGATAAGGTATAAAACGCGAATTATTTTCAAAAAGAAAAGAAAACAGTTCATGCGGTAAAAACTTTTTTACGCAGGAACAAGGACAGGATTTGCAAAGTTTTAATGATTTTGCTCTTGTATAATCAATCAGGTTTTCGATATTGCAGGTTTCATTATTTTTTTCAAGATCCTGCATTCTCTCTTCAACAGCATCCAGAAATGCCGGACATTCAGTGCATCGAAAATTAACCAGAGAGACATAAGAACCGTTATACAAGTTGAATGAATTTTTAAAAATTTCGAAAAAATGAACGAAATAATAGATTACATCATTGACAGGCCAATTGTTCACTTTTGAAATGTCTTTACAAAGACTGGAAATTTTTACGAATCCTCCCCGTTCAATAAGATTCGCTTCAAGTCGGGCCCGGATTTTTTCCAAATGTGACTGGGACGAGGACAAATACCGCCAAATACTCAGTTCAATTTGCCGAATACGTTCTCTTGTTATATTGAATTTTCGCCCGATTTCGTCCAAGGTCAGGCCATTGGCCCGGTCGATCAGAATTTGGTTTTGGCGCGGTTTATCAATATGTATTTGAACCCAGCGATTATTTTTTTTAAGCGTTTGAGTTAAATACAACGTTAATGAACTGGTAAAAGATTCGGGCGTTTGCCAGTCCGGTTCGAAATACCGGTGAAGATTGTTCAGAATATACTCTTTTAAAATATTTTTTGCGGTCATTGTATTTTCCTGAAGTCCGACCGGCAGCTGCTCAAAAAATACCCGCGGAACGAGCAGAAGATCTCCTAACCGTTTCAGTCCGCAATTTTCCAGCAGACGATGAAAATTTTTATCAAAAGGAAGACTTGCGAGATCAGTTTCGCCCAAAAAAGAAGAATGGAGCCGGGTATAGGAGAACCCGCGGATAAAATATCCCGAGAAAAACGGCATGGTTTCGAGCGTTATTTCCGCAGCGTTGTTTTCCCAAATGGAATAAAGAGGGGAAGATTTGGGCGGGGTAACCGGCAGATTGGTTTGCACGTTTTTCAGATCGGTGAACGTTACCGGTAAAGTACTGGATTTTTGCAAAATACGCAAGTTGGAACTTTGAAATTCCTGGATGGTTTTCATGCCGATCGAGATAAGGAATTCTTTAATATTGTTTGGTATAAAATCGCAGGAGATGAGTGTCTGATCTGTCGTTTCATAAGGAGCGCTCAAAGATGAAAAATAATCAAGGAAAAGTTTTTTTTGTTTTTCAATCAGTCCGCTTGAAGTTTTTCGTCCGACCCGATTTATCGTTCGAAACTTTGTTGCGTCAAAATTAAAGAAATCGAGAAGACTTTCGATGCCGGAATTTTTGATTGCGTTCAGTTCTCTTGTGTTCCAGTCAAAGCTTGAAACGGGACTGTTCAGAGGATTGTGAACCGATCCGCCGCATCCGAAATTTAAAAGAGCTTCTTGCTGCAATTTTTCATCCTGCAGTTTTTTAAGTCTTTTCAATTTGGTTTTTCCGATTCCAGGAAAGCTGTTAATACATTCAGGATCGCAACGGAGAAATTCATCAACGGAATTAACGCCGACGGAATGAAAGGCCTCGATCTCTTTCGGATTCAGACCGAGTTGTCCCAAGGACCCAGATATATTTTTAAAATTAAAATTCGGATTGATGAAAGGAGGGGCCGATTGTGACTTTTGCAAACGGCCCGCGGCGATTTTTTGTTTTTTCAATAAAGAAAAGTAGGTGTTCTTTCCAATATAAAACAGATCGAAAATACGGGTCAGATCGCAGTCGATAAAATCGTCCGCCGACTGTATTCCCAACGCAAGAAGCGCACGCTGTTCTCTTGGATTGAATAAAGAATTCCAGTCGTCGCGGGGATCTTTTAATCCTGAATCGTTCATTTTTCTTTACCTTTAAAAATTTTAAGGAACTATTCGACAGGATTATCATCAATAATAAGTGAGGTTTTATACTGATCATAATTTTATTTTTCGCATTGCGTCGAAATTTTCTTGCTTACGAAATCGATCAAAGAGCAAAACGGAAAATTTTTAATTGGAGTACAAAACCTGCCGATCCTGCCGGCAATCAAAAAGTGTTATTTGGACCGGGGCCAATATAACATAAAAGTATTGCATAAAACGGATAATACCAATATACCGATTTTATGATGAATTTTCCGTTATCAGTCAAAAGAACAGCCAATTCACGTTAGTCAATCGGTGAAAATGACGGAAAATTTAAAATAAAAGCAGTATAATAAATACAAACAAAAAACAAACAGTTAAAACTGTAATTATAAAACAGTCTATTTATAAACGACAATAAAATAATGGAGGATTGAAAATATCAGTTTCAAAATACACAGTTATAAAAACAGTGCCCATTGGTTTTATATTGGTTTCATTGTGAATTTTTCGTTTTACAAGAGCAGTCCTTTTAAGGAGGACCGTTTGAGGTGGTTGCGGAAAATTTAAAATGTTGACAGTATAAAATATTGGGAATATTGTTCAAGTGTTTATTACCCATTGGCGAAAGGGCTGAATGGTTATAAGCAGATCAAACAATAATAAAAATTTATAATTATGTCTTATAAAAAACTGTCCGCCAAAACGATTTGGCAGAACGAATAATTCGGTAAAAGTTATGAATGAATTTTTCGAAAATTAAAATGATCTTCGAAGTTTATTTTTTGTTCCGTAAACGCAAGGCAAAAATGAAATCGAATTATACCTGTTCTTTTATGAATTTTCCGATTCAATGTCAAAAGAGCAGTCGATTTTCGAAATCAATCGACTGTAATTACGGAAAATTTAAAATGTTAACAGTATGATAATCCGATTTATAAAAAATTGGCCATTCTTTTTTAACTGAAATTACGATCCGCAATTCGGTTCAATAAAAAGAGACGCAATGTAAAAAATCTGTTCAGTGATTCAGCTTAAACAGGATAATAATTCGAACCGGGGTTCACCTCATTTTTTCGGAACAGGCTTGCCTCTCTGTTCCGAATGTTGAATTAAATACAGATCCCAAGACGTGAAGCGCAATCAAGATCTGTTTCAAGACAAACACTAAAAGTGTGTACGAATTCTCATTCTGTTTTTTTTGTTTCGCGGGCGAAAAATCTGATGACCGAATGAGGCGGAGATCAATTTAGGGGAGCAAAACAAAAAATTTTATCAGTAAATAAAACATTCGGGGACGTGTTTATTATTTTTTTTCTTCTTTTTGAGAAAGCAATTGCTGGTAAAGTTCAAGATATTGCCGGGCACTGCGATGCCAGGACCAATCTTGAGACATGGCGCAAAGCACCATTTTTTTCCAATCTTCTTTTCGATTGAAAAAACAATGCATTGCCCAATCCAAACACTTATTTAAATCTTCTCCGTTTCCGGCATTGAAACAAAAACCGTTGGCGGTATTAGTGGCAATGTTTTCATCGGATCCATTGACAACCGTGTCGGCCAAACCGCCGGTCAACCGGACCAAAGGAAGTGTTCCGTACCGATGGCTGTAAAGCTGATTCAAACCGCAAGGTTCATAACGACTTGGCATAAGAAACAGGTCGATTCCCGCTTCAACGCGATGCGAAAGCGCGGAAGAGAACGCGGCCCGAAACGCAATATTTTGGGGATACCAGGAGGCCAGTTCCCGAAATCGTTCTTCCAGCCATTTTTCACCGGTTCCCAAAACGATCAGCTGAACGCCGTATTTTTGGATCCATCCGGTTATTTCCTGTGTAACCAGATCCAATCCCTTTTGGGGATCAAAACGACTAATGATCCCCAAAAGCGGAATATCAGGATTTTGAGGCAGCCCCCAATCTTTTTGAAGCGCCGCTTTGCATTTAGGTTTGTTTTCAAACACGGTCGAACTGTTGAATCGGGCATAAGGTTCATCAAGCCATTGGTCCTGTTCGGGGTTCCAGTCTTGAGTATCAATTCCGTTCAAAATACCGCTTAAATACTGTTTGCGATAACGCAAAACCCCTTGTAGCCGTTCGCCGAACGCTTCCGTTTGGATCTCCTGCGCATACTGCGGACTGACCGTTGTTATCGCATCCGAAAAAGTAATTCCCGTTTTCAGCAGATTGAGCTGATCGTAAAATTCCATCTTGTCGAATGTAAAGTATTTCCAGTCCAAGCCAGTCAAAAGCATGTCCCATTGACTGAAACGGCCCTGATGGCGAAGATTATGAATCGTAAACACGGCTTTGATCTTGTCAAAGACTGAAGCAGGCCGCTTTTCCTGTTCTTTCAAACCGGGAAGCTCATCAAAAGGCTGACTTGTAAATGGGTCAAATGGATCTTTGAAAACTGATTTCGATTTATAAATTGCCTGAAGGTAAGCGGGAACAAGACCTGTTTGCCAATCATTGGCATGAATAATATCTATGTCAAGGTTCAGCAATCGAATAGCTTCAAGAACAGATCTTGAAAAGAAAACGAAACGTCGGCAATTGTCCTGAAAATCGATTCCGTGATCGTTATATAAACCGGAGCGATGATAAAAAAGATCATGCCGGACGAAATAAACGGGAACCTTGGTGCCAGGAAAATATGATTTCAAAAGCTCGCCGTAAACCATCTGTGTTCCAATTGGAACAATAAGCGTTTTTCCCGTTGATTCGATCTGTGTTCCCGCAGAATAGATGCAGGAATAAGCAGGCATGATTACTGAAACATTATGTCCCAGCTGGGATAAAGCGATCGGCAGAGAGTTGGAAACATCAGCCAGTCCGCCTGTTTTGGCAAAAGGCGCCGCTTCACTTGACGCAAACAAAATATTCATTGTTTCGTTTCCTAATCAAAAAACTCGTTCTAAGTTCTTAAATTTTGTGTTTCTGTCTTGTTAATGTTCCTTTCAATTGCAATACATTTACGCAATTGTTTATAAATTCTATTATAACACCATTTATTTAAAATTGTGAAATTTTCGTCAGAATTGTTACATTTTACGTAAAAAATATAAACTGCGTAACGTGTGTTTTTTGGTTAACGGTCAACTTTTGATTATCTTTTGTTTTTTACTGGTAATTTTACTTATTAAGGAGGCAAATTTTGCGCTTTTCTCAGGAAATTTTTTTGAAAAATCCGGTTTTAGCAGTAAAATTCGCCGAAAATAATTTATAATAAGTGTAAATAAAAATTACAGGAAAGGGATGATGTTCCTGATTTCGTTTGATCTGTTTTGGTTATATCGCTTCCCCGAAATAGGGATTTCAAACACTCTTTCAAAATGAAATTGAAGTCCGTCAGTTTGCGGTATAAAAATGAGAGGGCAACGAAATTTTCTATCCTTTTTCTTATTTTAATTAATAGGAATATAAAAATCAAGTAATAATTACAAATTATTTAAAAATTTTTAATAATATTTCTTTAATTCAATAACTTTAGCCCGATTGCTTGAAATTAAAAGAGACTTAAAGTAAAATATAATAATAACAGTGTTTACCGCAATTAAAAAGTCTTTCAGCTACCTTTGGTGGATATTTATGTAAACAGGTGTTTTTAGGGACACAATGAAAAATCGGAATAGGTATTATATAAAAGTTTGTTTGTGAACAGAAAATTTATGACGCTCATTTAAGGAAAAAGAAGATGGAACAAAATTACTCAAGACGTGAATTGTTCAAACTGATAAAAGCCGGGACGATTGTTTCGACGGCCGGTTATCTTGCGTTGAACAGTCAGGCGTATGCCGATCTTGCGCAGACGAAAAATGCCAAACGAGGCAAGATCTATGACGGATCCGAAGCCGTGCCTGCCCAATGGCAAAACGGAAAAATAGTTCGACCGAGCGTAACTGTTCCAGCGATTGAACAGACGGATGTTCTTGTTGTCGGCGGAGGGGCCGCAGGATGTACCGCCGCAATAGCCGCGGCCCGGGCTGGAGTGAAAGTCACCCTTGTCGAGCGTTACAATCATTTCGGCGGATTGGTTACCGGCGGTCTTGTTTTCGCGATTCTTGGACATTGGGCGAATAAAGGTTCGATTCAGGTTATTCGAGGAATCGGCGAAGAAATGATGAAGCGTCTTGAATCTCTTCCTTACGGCATTACGAAACGTTATCCAGGTAAAAATCAAAGTGTCGACGGCGAAGCTTATAAATATCTTCTCGTTGAAATGCTGACCGAAGCAAAGGTCAATATTTATCTTCATTCTTATGTCTCCGATGCCATTGTCGAAGACAATGTTATTAAAGGAGCCGTTATCCAGTCGAAAGTCGGTCCAAAAGCGATTCTCGCCAAAATGGTGATCGACACAACGGGTGACGGCGATGTATATGCCGCGGCAGGCGCCGCTTATGACCGTCGGGATTATCATATCGGGCTTCCTTGCCGAATTGCCAATATACCGCCTCGAAAAAAAGGGGAAAAACGGCCGCGAAACTTGGGCGGCGGTACTCCGATTAAAGATATTAATTGGATCAACATGGGCGGAAAAACGACCGACGGCATTGATCCGAAAGTTCTTTCTGAACTGGAACTTGAATATCGAAAAAGGATATGGGCCGACTATCTCAAACTGCGGGCGACCGATGGTTACGGGGATGTCGAAATGATCGAAACGGCTCCGCAATTGGGGGTTCGCATTACCCGGGTTCTCAAAGGGGTCAAAGAAATGAAGATCCAGGATGTTATTGACAATAAAAAATTCGATGACTGCGTTGGAATCGGAGGGGCCTGGAGCGGTGATCATCAGCCTTGGCAGCTTCCTTACGGCGCGTTGGTTTCCGAAAATATCGAAAATATGATGACTGCCGGCCGAAGTGTTTCGACAGAACCGCGAATGTCCGATCTGATTCGGGTTATCGCTCCCTGTTGGCTTTCCGGGCACGCGGCCGGCGTTGCCGCCGCCTGCGCAATTCAGCAAGACACGACCGCCAAAAAAGTCGATCTGAAACAGGTTCGAGAAATACTGCTTAAGCAGGGTGCCTATCTCGGATAATTTCAAGATCTTGATCTTTTTTCATTTCGTATCGAAAAGATGATCGGCGGCCGTATTCAAAGTGAGGCCGAAAATTATTCGGTCAACGGTCCATAGATTAAAAAATTTCAAATAAAACATATTAATAAACAAGGAAACCAAAATATGAATAATGATTTTTCCCGACGGGATCTGCTGAAAATTTTCAGCGCCGGCGCCATAACAAGCGGAGCCGGTTATTTGGCGTTAAATCAAAAAGCTTATGCCGACATGGCCATGAGAAAAGACGTTGTCCGGGGCCGTCAGTCGGACGGTTCGCAAGCGACCCCCTGCCGGATCAAAGAGGGTAAGATTATCCGGCCTGCCGTTGATGTTCCGCCGATTGAGGAAACGGACGTTCTTGTTGTCGGAGGTGGACCCGCCGGATGTGTTGCCGCGATTGCCGCTGCCCGGGCCGGGTTGAAAGTAACGCTTGTCGAACGTTATAATCATTTCGGCGGACTGGCTACCGGCGGTCTTGTTTTGATCATTTTGGGACAGTGGACGACCGGTAAATTTCAAGTCCTGCAGGGCATCGGCGAAGAGATGATGCAGCGTCTTGAAAAAATGCCTTACGGAATTGTCAATCGCAAGCCCGGAGTCAATCCGACCATTGACGCGGAAGCCTATAAGTATTTGCTGGTTGAAATGATTACCGAAGTCGGCGTCAATGTTTATCTTCACTCTTGGGTATCCGATGCGATTGTTGACGGCAAGACGGTTAAAGGCGCGATTATTCAGTCGAAAGACGGGCCGAAAGCGATTCTTGCCAAACAGGTGATCGACACGACCGGTGATGGGGATGTTTTCGCTTCCGCGGGCGCTGTTTATGATCGTCGTGATTATCATATCGGTCTGCCGCATCGGCTCAAGGATATGCCGTCACTCAAAAAAGGAGAAAAAAGACCCAGAAATTACGGTGATGTTACTCCGATTAACGGTATTCGCTGGGTCAATATGGGCGGAAAAACAACCGATGGGCTTGATCCGAAGATCCTTTCCGATCTTGAATTGGAATACCGCAAAAAGATTTGGAAAGATTATCTTGAACTGCGCAAACTGCCCGGTTATGAAAATGTTAAAATGTTGGAAACTGCCCCCCAGCTCGGTGTTCGAATTACCCGTGTTATTAAAGGAACGGAAGAACTGACCGTTGAAGGCGTTTTGAGTCAAAAGAAATTCGACGATTGTTTGGGGATCGGCGGAGCCTGGCAGGGGGATCATGTCGGTTGGCAGCTGCCTTACGGCGCGCTACTGCCGGTTAATGTCGAAAATATTATTACCGCCGGAAGAAGTATTTCCGCCGCTCCGCAAATGTCCGATCTGATTCGCGTTATTCCGAACTGCTGGATGTCCGGACATGCCGCCGGATGCGCCGCCGCCTGCGCTGTTAAGCAGAATACGACTGCCAGAAAAGTTGATCTGCGCGAAGTCAAAGAACTTTTGATCAAACAAAAAGCCTGGCTCGGATAATCCTGTTTGTCAAACCTTTTTAAGATCCATTGAGAAAAAGACCGGATCAAAAGTCCCGGTCTTTTTCTCAATCAACTCAACGTCCGGCCGCTGAAAATTTTCTTTTATCATGCAGTTTTTTTATACCTGTTCTCATTTGAAATTTTCTGTTTTTTTCGCCAATTGACTTTTGTGAATCGGCAGTCCTTTTTAATGTTAGGGCGGGAATTTCATTAATTGGACCGGTATAATATTTCATTGTTTCGCCGGTTATCTTTCCGGACTGGCGGTCCTTCTGTCATTGAAACTTGAAAAACAAAATCACCCGGCATAAACAAGGAACAAAATCATGACAAATCATAAAGATCTATCGAGATTGCAGTACTTTATTTTCGGTATTATTCTGATCTTTTTCATCGGATCCGCCGCGTTTTCAAAAGAAGCAGTTCCGGTCGATCCCGACTTGATCGTTCTTCTTTCTGACATACACATTGTGCCCAAAGATTTTCATTGGGAATATGCGCGACATAACGACCGAAAACTTGACCAAAATCTTGACCGGATTATTCAGATGAATCCCCGGCCCGCTCATGTTCTGATTTTAGGCGATCTTTCTTTTAATGACGGATTGGCGGAAGATTATCAGCTTGTCAAACAACTCTTTCAAAAACTGGATCAGGCCAATATCCCCTGGACCGGGACGATGGGAAATCATGACCAATACGAAAATTTCATTAAGGCGTTTCCCGATAAAAAAAGCGTCAGCGGAATTCCCAATAAAGCTGTTTATGCTGTTGAACTGAAAAATGCCGTTTTCATTCTTTTGGACAGCATGATTCCGAAAAATGTCGGAGGTGATCTCGACGAAAAGCAACTCAATTGGCTCAAATCAACGCTTGAAAAGGAGCAGTCAACCGGTCGGCAGATCTTTGTCGGCGCCCATCATACCGTTCATGAAATGCGTCATAGCGGGGAATTCAGCGCGCTTTTGCGTCAATTCCCCCGTGTTCAGGCATATGTTCACGGACATTCGCACCGCTGGACTATTTATATGGACCAGGGAATTCCTGTCATGAATGTTCCAAGTACCGCGTATATCTCCAAAAAAGTCGCGGACAGTCCGACTCCTGACGATTGGCCGCTCGGTTTTATGACGCTTAAAATTGGTTCCGAAAATAATATCTTTACTCTGTTTACCAATAAAGATTCTCATTCGTTGAACCGGATCCAATGGATCGTCCCTGTCAGGAAATAATCATTTTTCTCTTGCCGCTTTCGAACGCTTGCCGTAACAGATTCAATTTTTAACTGTTTGCGAACTTTCCCGTTTTATTTCCGTTTTAAAGAAAACAAGTGAAAGCGAATCAACCCGGTTTCGTTTCGATGTTGTTCAAAAAAGTGAGGTTGTTTTTTTTTGTAAAATTTATTAAAATATATATAAAAGAAAAAACTTGCACATATTGGACTGTCTTTGTTAAAAGTATCCAAAATGCCAAATAAACTGCGTTAACCAGTGCACATAAACAATCGGCCTATTTTAAAGCAGTCGATTGTTTTTTAAAAACTGCAAAATGAAAAAACGATGTTGAACAACGGCAGACAAAAGACGATAAAAAAGAAAACATGGCAGAGAAAATCTTCGAAAAATCCTGCCAGTCCCCCGGCCGCGGATTCCGTATGATTCTTGATGAATTCTCCTAACGGAATACAAATCAGAACGATTGCCATCCAGAAGAAAAAACAAAAAGGAACATAGGCGGCGGTTGAAATATAATAAAAATATCCCAACTTCTGTTTTCTCTTATTATTTATGTCGTTTTCATTTTTTCGTTTACTTTATTGGTGCCACTTTTTTGATTCTGTTGGGGAATTTCGCTTAATTTTTTCTTGAATATTCTCCAATTGTAATAAATTCATAAAAACCTGTATTCAACGGAAAAAATTAAAATTTCAGAAAAGCCCGGCTTTGAAAAATTTTTAAAAGAAAAAAGAGCGCTGTCCAAAAATAAGACGGCACCCTTTTTCCGATTCGTTAACCAGTAATTATACCGGATAATAATGAATTTTCCGTTATAGTGTCAAAAGAACAGGCGAGTCACGCAATCAATCGGCGGAAATAACGGAAAATTTAAAATAAGATCAGTATAAATCATGTCATTGTATAAATCAATGTTTGAAATGGCGTCGGCCGGTGAAGATCATCGCAATTCCCAGCTTGTTGCAGGCTTCGATAACAACTTCATCGTTACGGGATCCGCCGGGCTGAATAACCGCGGTAACGCCTTTGGCCGCTTCAATTCCGTCGGGGAACGGGAAAAACGCGTCGGACGCCAAAACGGAATTAACAATGCGGTTGCCTGCTTTTTTAACGGAAATTTCAACGGAGTCGACCCGGCTCATCTGACCCGCGCCGGTTCCGATCAACATTTCATTTTTGCAGAGAACAATGGCATTTGATTTGACATGACGGACAACTTTCCAGGCAAACCGCAGATCGGCCATCTGTTCTTCCGTCGGCTTCTTTTCGGTAACTACCCGCCATTGATCTTCGGGATCGTCTTCGATATCAGCTTCCTGAAGAAGCGCGCCCCCTTCCAGCGGACGAATGGCCCAGCGCGCCGGTTTCTTATCGAGAGAACCGCATTCCAACAGACGAACGTTCAGTTTCCATTTGGGTTTTGTTGTCAGAATTTCCAGTGCTTCCGCGGAAAAAGATGGGGCGACAATCCCTTCGACAAAGAGTCCCGGAGTACTCAAGTATTCCGCCGATTCCGCGTCGACTTCCCGATTGAAACCGAGAACGGATCCAAAGGCGCTCAGCGGATCCCCTTCCATTCCCTTTTTCAGGGCTTCGGCAATTGTCTTGCCGACGGCCATTCCGCAGGGATTGTTATGTTTCATGACACAAACGGCCGGGTCATTAAAAAATCGAACCAAGGAAAGAGCGGCGTCGAGGTCAAGAATATTATTGTAAGAAAGTTCTTTTCCGTTCAGCTGACGGGCGGCGACAACACTGGCCGAAGGCGATTTACTGGATGCGTAAAGAGCCGCCTGCTGATGCGGATTCTCCCCGTATCGGAGAACCGTCGCTCGTTTGAACGAGATTGAAAGACTGGTCGGAAAGACTTCCGCGGATTCACTTCGTTCGATGAAATAACGGGAAATGGCACTGTCATAAGCAGCGGTATGAGAGAACGCGTCCCGGGCAAGACTGCGGCGAAGCTGAAGTGTTGTGCATCCGTTCTCCTGGATCTGTTCCAAAACGATCGGATATTGAACCGAATCAGTAACGATCGAACAAAACTGATGATTTTTCGCCGCGGCGCGAACCATTGTCGGTCCGCCGATGTCGATGTTTTCAATCGCTTCCGCGTCGGTAACATCTTCCCGGGCAACAGTCGCTTCAAACGGATAAAGATTGACAACCACCAGTTCAAAAGGAACAATGCCGTGTTCCGCGGCGCTGGCCATATCGCTTTCATCATCGCGGCGGCAGAGGATCCCGCCGTGTACTTTCGGATGAAGAGTCTTGAGCCGTCCCCCCATCATTTCCGGGAAACCGGTATAAGCGGTAACATCCGTAACGGGAATTCCGTTTTCCTCCAAATGACGGCGCGTTCCGCCGGTACTGAAGATCTCAACCCCTGCTTCAACCAAACCGCGGGCAAAGTCGGCCAAACCGATTTTGTCGCTGACACTAATCAACGCTCTTTTGACTTTCGGAGAATCCATGAAAGATCCCTTTCCTGAAGATTGTTCGACTTCTGGATTGATTTCAATTTCTTTTTCGCTCTTGGCAACACCGGAATCGAACCGTTATCGTTTACGGGATCGAAACTGCCGGAAAATGAAATTTGAAACCGGTACTGTGACAATAGCTCTATTTTTGTCCGTTTCTCTTTTATATTGAGGATTAAAAATCTTATACTGACCGCATTTTCGATTTGTCCGCCGGTTGATTTCATAAACCGGTTCTTTTTCACTGAAACGGAACGAAAAAACGAAATGCCAGCAGCATATCCCTTTTACCCGGCCTTATCAGCCGGGCTGTCAATAAAAGAAAAAGGTAAAGGTTCACTCTTATTTTAACTGCTTATATCGCGCATAAATACGAATAAACAATAAAGTCAATTTCCTTATTATAACGTTATGTCAAAATCCGACAATGAACCCCCGGCCCCCTTTGATTTTGATTAACGTCAAAATATTGACGGTTATTTCTCTTTTTAATGATAAAATGATATTTAAAAGCAAAAACAAAACAAAAATATCAACTTTTTAATTGATTTTTTTGACAATACAAATGTCGGAAAATCGAAAATTATGGATATTTGTCAAGAATTTCATGATGATTAATTATGAAAAATGATTTTAAAATAAAATTATTAAGAAATTTAATAATAAGCTTTTTGATGAAATCCTCAAAAATAAAAAGCAATGAATACTTTTGTGTATATTTGGTATAACGTGTATAATATGTAATATACATATATTTTGTATCAAGTATATTTTATGTATAATTAATAAAATGTTAAAATATGGCCGATAAAATCATTATATTTAAAAAAGATAATACATTATGTGTAAAAATGGAAAATTTTAGTAATATGATACTTTACTATTGATTAAGTTGAGATTAAGCTATAAGTTGACAAAGTAGAATAAGTGTATTATTACATAATCGTTGAGAAGGAGAAACCGGTGATTAATTTGAATAAAACAGCAGAAATATATTTTTCTAAAAATGTTTTCTATTCGCTAGTTAAACCGCTGATTGTTTTATTGTTGGCTTGTTTAACCGTTTGGGGGGAGAACGGATCGGCATTAGCGGCGGATCCGGTACCGGCGGCAACCCCTGCGGCGGCATCGACTTCGGTAGCTCCGGTACCGGCGGCAACCCCTGCGGCGGCATCGACTTCGGTAGCTCCGGCACCGGCGGCAACCCCTGCGGCGGCATCGACTCCGGTAGCTCCGGTACCGGCGGCAACCCCTGCGGCGGCATCGACTCCGGTAGCTCCGGCACCGGCGGCAACTGCTGCTTCGTCAACTCCGGCAGATTCTGCGGCGGCACCAACAGCGGAACAAACCGCGGCGGCTAAACAACGGGCTGTTGAGAAAATGGAACGAACGGATCCGGTTCCTGTTCCGTCCACTGATCCGGCGGCTGCGGCCTCATTGGCGCAAAAAGTTGAAACAGCAACGAAAGAGGAACTGACCAACCCGTCCGATACTAAAAAAGAAACTTCTGAAAAAGAGGTTGTTCCCTTGAGCGATTTTGATCCGAAAAAGAGTTTTTCTCAACTGCTTTATCCGCATATTGCCGAACGAGTCGGGTTAAGTACGGTCCAACAGAAAAAAATCAATGACATAATGGTTGAGCGTGCTTCCGAACTGGCCAAAGCTGATAAAAAGGATTGGAACAATATTGTCAAAAAGAGCGAAGAGGCCTTGAAAGCGGTGTTGACTTCCCAACAGCTTGAACGTTTTCAAAAAGGACAGATCGAAAAAAAAATAACGCTCCGGTTCAGTAAAGAAAATTGGGCCGACGTTCTTAAATGGTTTGCGGCCGAAGTCGGGCTTCAGCTTGTTATGGACGCGCCGCCTCCGGGAACTCTTAATTATAATGATAAAAATCAGTATACACCGAAAGAAGCTCTTGACATTATCAATGGAGCGCTTCAGTTTAAAGGATATACTCTGTTCCGATACGGCGAGATGCTGATGGTTCATAATTTTCAAAATGGCCCTATTCCGCTTCAGTATTTACCGAAAGTTACGGTTGAAGAACTGCAGAATCTGGCCCGTTTCGATTATGCGGCGGTAACGCTTCCGCTGGATACCCGCGACTTGCAGCTGGTCATGCAGGCGATTCAGCCTTTTCAGAGTCCATATACTTTTATAAGGAAAATGAGCGGAAACTCACTTCTGATTGTCGATTCGGCAAGTACGCTCCGGGAAATAACGGAAGCGGCGCTTGCGGTCAACAATCCGGCATCAACTTCCGCTCCTGCTGCGCCTCCTGTCTATCCGGAATGGCGCTCTTATGAATTGAAAGGGACCCGTCCTTCGGTCGTTAAAGATCAAGTCGCTCTTTTTGCTCCAGAAGCCAAAGCGCTGGTCAATCCTGATTCCAATCAGATCAGCTTTCTGGCAACTCCCCCAATCCTTGATGTCATTGACGGCCTTGTCAAACGATTGGAAGAAGGGGGCGATTTGGTTAAAGGACTGGTTGTGACCGTTTATCCGATCGATGAATTCATTGACGTTTCACCGCTTGAGCGATGGATCGTTTCACGTCGATTAAGCGCGTCTCAAATGGCGGTCTTCCTTCGAAATTCCAATTCACACATCGGCGAAGAAATCATTGTCGCGCTGAAAAAAGTTGCGCCCGACGCAGATATTACCTTGAATGCTGTCGCCAAACAGATTGTCGTCATCGGCGCTAAATCCGATCATGAAAAAATCGCGCAGGTCTTTACCGCGCTAAAAAAAGATCCGACGGCCCAGGAAAAACCGATCGTTAAAATTTACCGGTTCAAAAGTCCCAAGATCAGACCGGATGATACCGTTCAGGAAACGATCAAGACAATTTTGCCCGAACTGCAAATTATATACGATAAAGAACGCGGATCAATGCTTGTCATTGCCACCGCGCAGGAACATGAATTACTCGCCAAGGCAATGACGGAACTTGAATCGAGTCTTCTTCAAGATCAAAAAGAGATGTCCTTGGCAATTTATCCAATGACTGCCAAGCAAAGAACACGATTCGATCTTCTTTACAAGCAGCTTTCCGGTCAAAATGAAATGGACGGAATTTTAATACTTGCGGACTCTTCCGATAATCAGCTTTGTATTTGGGCTACTCAAGATCAGCATGAGATCATTCGCAAGCTGATCGATCAGATCGTTGATACGCAATATCAAGATTGGAGCCGTAAATATGAAGGCAAGCCGGTTCCGTCTCCGGTTCTTTCTGAATTGACCGGTAAAACGACCGCGCTTGCGGAAGTGCCCAAACCGGCGGAAACACCGAAACCGGCTCCCGCCGCCCCCCCCGCCGCTGCGGCCAAACCGGCGGAAACACCGAAACCGGCTCCCGCCGCCGCCCCCGCCGCTGCGGCCAAACCGGCGGAAACACCGAAACCGGCTCCCGCCGCCGTTCCGGAGGAAGTTC
>CAZZEF010000007.1:0-51830 GCA_964652875.1 uncultured Planctomycetaceae bacterium | reverse complement strand
GCTCCAAAAGCCGAAACGGTAAAAAACGCCCCTAAAAAAGAGGACGCTCCCAAGAATGACAAAAAAAAGGACGCTCCAAAAGCCGAGCCGGTAAAAACCGCTCCTAAAAAAGAGGACGCTCCAAAGACTGACGCAAAAAAGGACGCTCCAAAAGCCGAAACGGTAAAAACCGTTCCTAAAAAAGAGGACGCTCCCAAGAATGACAAAAAAAAGGACGCTCCAAAAGCCGAGCCGGTAAAAACCGCTCCTAAAAAAGAGGACGCTCCCAAGACTGACGCAAAAGAGGACGCTCCCAAGACTGACGCAAAAGAGGACGCTCCAAAAGCCGAAAGCAAAAAAGTAACCAAACTTTTGCGCTATCCCGATATTTTCGGTAATGAAGTTGTCTTTACTTACGGGGGTGATCTTTGGAAAGCTCCTGTTTCCGGCGGATCCGCCACTCGTCTTACCGCGCATGAAGGACTTGAGCTTTTCGCGAAATTCTCTCCCGACGGAAAATGGATCGCGTTCACCAGTCAATACGACGGCGACGAACAGGTCAATATCATTCCTTCCGAAGGCGGTATTCCGAAGCAGTTGACCTATTATCCGATCGCCGGTCCAAATCCTCCCCGCCGCGGTTATGATCATCAAGTCCTCGGATGGACCCCCGACAGTAAAAAAGTTCTCTTCCGAAGCGGCAGAAACTCCAACGGCGTCGATTCGCTGACCAATATCTTCTCGGTCGATATCAACGGCGGACTTCCGGAACAGCTCCCCCTCCCCGTTGCCGGTGCCGGTGACCTCTCTCTTGACGGTCAAAAGCTGGTCTATTCACCTTTATACCGCGACTTCCGCCATTGGAAACGATATGAAGGCGGCTGGGCGCAGTATCTTAATGTTTACGATATGTCAAAAAAGACGTTCGAAAAAATTCCGACAACGCCCCGAAGCGACCGCGACCCCATGTTCCTCGGAAAAGACGTTTGGTTCGTCTCCGACCGCGACGCGACGCTGAACCTTTATCGATACGATACCGAAAAGAAAACCGTTGTCAAAGAAACTAATTATAAAAATTGGGATGTTCGTTGGGCCAGCTCCGACGGGAAAGATCAAATCGTTTACGAACTCGGCGGCGAACTTCATCTTTATGACACCAAGGCGAAAAAAGACCGGAAACTCGATCTATACGTACCGCATGACGGACTGGCCATGAGGCCCGGTCGCGTCAACGCCGCTAAAAACATTGAATCACTTTCACTATCCCCCCAAGGCAAACGGACCGTTATTGCCGCTCGCGGCGATATCTTTACCGTTCCCGCCGAAAAAGGGAATATCCGCAATCTGACTAAATCGTCTGACGCTCACGACCGCGACGCCGTTTGGTCTCCCAACGGTAAATGGATCGCTTGGATCTCCGATAAAACAGGTGAAGATCAGATCTGGATCTCCGATCAGTTCGGACAGAAAACCGCGCGGCCCCTGACCAGCGATTTCTCTTCCCGTTTAAATCATCTCCGCTGGTCTCCTGACGGCAAAGCGCTTTCCGTTTGGGATGCGCATGATCAGCTGTATGTTTTAATTCTGAAAGCAAACAGTAAAAAAGACGATTTTCCCGCTGTTGATAAATCAGTAAAAATCGCTAAAGCGAAAAATGAAACCCCCGGTCATACTGCCTGGTCCCCCGATGGAAAATATCTTGCTTACACCCTTAATACTGAAACGGATTACACCGTTATTTATATTTGGGATAAAAAAACAGGAAAATCGCATCCGGTTACTGATCCGATGTTCGATTCTTTCTCGCCCGCCTGGGATCCCAATGGCGACTGGCTCTATTTCATTAGCTCCCGAGAATTTTATCCGCAGCTCAGCTCCATCGAATGGAATTATTCCGGAAACCGATTCAACGGTCTGTTCGCAATCGCGCTCCGCAGCGATGTTAAAAACATGTTCGCTCCCGAAAGCGACGAAGTCGAACCGCAGGAAAAAAGCGCCGAAAACGTCTCTGAAAAATCTCCTGCTGCTGATAAAAAGGCGCCCGACAGAAACGATAAAAAGGATCTGAAAAAATCGGAAAAATCCAAAAAGAAAGACTCGGACAAAAAAATCTCCCCAACGGTCAAAACCGATAACAAAAACGCGGATCGCAAAAAATCCGTCTCCCCCAAAGATTCGTCCCAAAAAGATCGAACCGCGTCCGCTGAAAAAACCGAAAAGAAAATCGAGTTCAACGGCATTGTCAATCGCGCCGTTCGTATTCCGGTCACTTCCGAAAATTACGAGGATCTAATGGCCGCCGGTAATTTCCTTTATTATATTAAATACGATCTTCCGTTTTACGGTCGAGCCCCGGCCGGTAAACCGGAACTGAAAGTTTACGATCTGAAACAGAAAAAAGAAAATACCTTCCTGCCTGCTGTGTCCGGATATGACATTTCCCCCGACGGATCCAAAATTATCGTCGGTCAGGGGCCTGTCTTTAAAATTTACAATACCGGACCCGCCGCCGCTCCCGACGCGAAACCGCTCAATACATCGGAAATGTATCTCGACCGAACCCCGTCCGAAGAATGGAACGAAATCTTTGAAGAAGTCTGGCGTCGGTTCCGCGATTATTTTTATGTTAAAAATATGCATGGCGTCGATTGGAATAAAATTGGCGAACAGTACCGCGCACTCCTTCCTTACGTTGCCCATCGAAGCGATTTGACTTACATTCTGACCGAGATGATCTCCGAATTGAATATCGGTCATACCTATGTCGACGGCGGTGATTTCGCCGTTCCCGAACGTCCGACCGCAGGCTTGGCCGGCGCTGAATTCTCTCTTGATAAAAAAACCGGCCTTTATAAAATCGCCAAAATTTATAAAGGTCACAATCAGGAAGAAAAATACCGAAGTCCGCTGACCGAAGTCGGCGTCAATGTTAAAGAAGGGGACTATTTGTTCGAAATCGACGGCGAAAAACTGACCGCTTCCGACAATCCGTATCGTCTCCTTCTGAACAAGTCGGGAAGTGTCTCTTGGAAAGTCGGATCCAAGTCGGATGGATCCAACGCAAAAATCATTGCTTACAAGCCAATTGCCAGCGAAGCGAACTTGCGGTATCTCAATTTCGTTCTCGATCGAATGGACCGCGTCAATAAAGCGTCCAAAGGAAAAATCGGTTATATTCATATTCCCGATATGGGCGGAAACGGCGCGTATGAATTCATTAAATGGTACTATCCGCAGATTCGAAAAGAAGGTCTCATTATCGACGACCGCAACAATGGCGGCGGTAATATCTCCTCTTGGATCATTATGCGTCTGAACCAAAAACTTTTGGGAACACGATTCGGAAGCGACCGGACCTCCGCGACAACCTATCCGACCATCGCGAACAACTCGCACATGGTCTGTCTGATCAATGAAACCTCCGCCAGCGACGGCGATATCTTCCCGTATTACTTCCGCAAAAGCAATTTGGGAAAACTGATCGGCAAACGAAGCTGGGGCGGCGTCGTCGGTATTTCCAGTCGAGGACCCCTGCTTGACGGCGGGACCGTTTACGTTCCTCTTTCCGCCACCAACGACGAAAAAGGAAATTACATTATCGAAGGACACGGAGTCGACCCCGACATCATCGTCGATCAAACGCCCAAAGCCGTTCTCAAAGGAAAGGATCCGCAACTTGATCGCGGCATCAAAGAACTGCTTAAAATGATCGAATCCGATCCGCGCAAGCTTCCGAAACATCCCGCGCCCGATCCCGACAAGAGCAAAAACAAAGTTAAAAAGTATTAATATTCCCAAAACTGTCAAGCGGACAGCATGACAGTAAATGTTTAAAATGTATGCCGATTCCAAAATGAAATTTCCGTTATAACGTCAAAAAAACAGCCAATTCACGCTGTCAATCGGCGGAAATGACGGAAAATTTAAAATAAAAGCAGTATAAAACAGCCCGATTTCGTCTTTACGTTTCGGGCTGTATTTTTATTTATACCGATTTCATTTTATTTTTCGATTCACTTTTTATCCCCCGGTTTATTTATTTTTCCTTTTTTCAAAAGTGAGGTCAGTTTTTTCTGAACGGAAGCGGCAAGACCGGGCAAGAGGCGTTCGACGTCATTCAGCAGTTCGGGCACCTTTTCAACATTCGCGGACGCGATAAAAAGATCCGCCGCTTTGCTCTGAACATCCGCCGCCGAATGATGCAGTCCGGCCAGTGCGCAATCCAAAACGATTTGCCGAAGCGTCGGATCGTCCGCGAACATTTTCGACGCCTCCGCGAGAAGATCAAGAGAACGTCCTTTCTGTTTCCATTGGAAAACAGAAGATATATTTTCAAAAAAGAAGTCCGGATCAATTTTTTTTGCTTTAAGACCGGCCGTCAGCATATCATAAGCCAATCCGTTCACCGAAGGAGAAACACTTTTAAGCAGTCGGACATATTCCGTTTGGCGTTTCGCGATTTCATCCGGATCAGGTTTCAATTGCCGATGTAAATCGACATACCAGCGCAGCTCTCCTTCCTTATAAGAAAACGACATCGGCTTGAGCGTCAAATCCAGAAACAGCGATCTGTCTATGTATTTGTCACGGACCATTGCCAAAAACGCTTTTTTGAGTTTGTTCTTGTTTTTTTCTCCGCAGGCAATCTGTAAATCAATTCCTCCAAAGGGAAAAACCGGATTGAACTCATGCTCAAAAACATAACGGATCTCTTCATCCAAAAACTCGGGACATAATTCGGCAAAACGCGTGTCCCGCCATTCTTCCGCTTCTTTCTCTGAATATCGGGGAGATTCAGCGCACTCCGAAAAATAACGCAGCATACAAAAAACAGTCGGTTCATTCACCGTGCGCGGACACAATCTTTTGCGAACGCAAGTCCGATACAAAAGCCATTCGCCGGCGGATCTCTCTTTAGACATTCGGAATTCCAACCAGGGGCCTATCCATTCAGGACGGCACGCGGACAACGCCAGAACAACAATTTCCGAGCCACCATTCAAACTGGAAAAGAACGATCGCGCCTTCGATGATTTAAGATCTGTTAAATTCATCGTCGAAAAATATGCGTAAAAGTAAGGAAAATCGAACTTGTCATTATTTTCAGAAATACAATCTTCTCTTATTTTCACCCAGTTCTTATGTAAGTTTGCTTGCTCTTCTTTAATAATATTTTTATTTTTACGCAACCATTCAGAAACAACCGGCGCAAGTGTCTGCCGATCCTTTTCGGACATTGTGTCAAAATAAGCGATAATGTCTTCTCCATTGCCATTATCTAAAATCGAAACAAGTTTTTCCTGATCGTATTCATTCATCGGACACCACCTTTCGATTCCAATCTTAAAAGGCTTTTGTACTATCCGGAATACCTGTTTAATATTCCGGGACCGGCTTGACATCTTCCGGAAAGACGGATTTATACTCGTCTTTTTCGACTTTTTTTAATTCATCTTTTGCCTGAGCCACCAGAGAGGGATTCATATACATCCGAATAGAGGCCAAGGCGATGGCTCTTGCGGCGGCTTCCGCGGCCTTGTCGCCAATCGACGTTCCCGCCAGCGCGGCCTGCTGCCAGGTATGCAGCCCGGTTTTGGGCGGACCAACGGCAACGTATATTTGAGCGGTCGGAATAAGATGACTGATATCTCCCAAGTCAAAAGATACAGTAATAAGGGTTTTATCAAAAGGAGAGTAAGGCTCCACCTGCCGGGCCAACGGACGCCGGGCAAACTCCTCCGGCGTTATTCCCTCATGTTGGGCACCGCTTTCTATCGCCTCCGTCCGTTTATCCGCGGGAAGCGCGTCAACAAAGCGCCGGGCTATTTTAAATTCCTCTTCACCAAAATCAGGCCCTCCGGTTTCAACAAAAGCATCGGAAAGAATTTTAATAACCGTCGGATTCGGCATGAAATCATAAACACCGCCAACAACATTATACTCCATTTTCGTTCTGGTCATTAAAGCCGCGCCGCGGGCAATATCGACCATACGGTCAAGTGTTTCCCTTCCCTCTTTGACATTGTCCGTTCGGATATAATACAAAAGAGCGGCATGTGACGGAACGATATTAGCCGCCTTGGGACCGCTGTCCAGCCAGGCATAATGCATTCGCGTTTGTGAGGATACATGTTCACGAAGATAATTAACGCCGATATTGGTCAACTCAGCGGCATCGACGGCGGATCGTCCTTTTTCAGGAGCCCCGCCCGCATGAGCGGCAACACCGAAAAATTTAAATCGGACATTATGAACCCCCAATGCCCGACGGCCCCAGGCATGATTGAGATCATACGGATGCCAGGAAAGAACAATGTCAATCGAGTCAAAACATTTGCGGCGAAGCATGTGAACTTTACCGTAACCGGACTCTTCGCCGGGTGTTCCAAGAAGAACAACCGTCCCTTTGCCCGGATGCTCTTTCAGCCATTCCTTAACAGCCAGCGCGGCGCCAACTGAACCGGCTCCCAACGCGGAATGCCCGCAACCGTGTCCGTTTTTACGGGAAGGATCCAACGATTCCCGCGCCTGGCCCGCTTTTTGATTCAGGCCGGGCAGTGCGTCATATTCCGCCGTTATCCCAATAACCGGTGACCCGGTTCCGTAACGCGCTATAAAAGCGGTCGGCATATCCGGAATATTGCGGTTTATTTGAAAACCCTCCTTTTCAAGAATATCGGAAATAAATTCGCTGCTTTTTACTTCCTGAAATCGTGTTTCGGAAAATTTCCATACATTTCGATTGATCTCGACGATCTGCGAACTCTTCTTCTTGACTGCTGATCTGACAAATTGACCTTCGCGGGTAAGATCGGCGGCCCGACCTGTTTGCAGCAACAGTCCGGACATCAGTACCGAAATCAACAAAACGGCCGCACTCCATAAAAAAACTTTTCTCATTGGTTCCTCTTCTCGCGTTTTTTAAACTAATTATTCGACTGTTCTGATTCATTTGACCGGATCCGGAAACCGCTGTATTTCCTGGCAACTTGTTCTTTCATCGTTTATTTACTGACTGGTCGTCGTCCGGCCGTTCATCGGTCATCAGTTCACACTTGCTATTTTTCAGCGGTCTTCAATACGGCGGGATTGGCGTATATTTTATCCTCCCGCGGGGGATCATACGCTTTGTCATTTCCCCAGGGATCGAACGGGCCCGGCCGTCGCAAAACAGGCGCTGTCTCCAATCGCGGAGGAACGGCAAGCCAATCACAACCTTGAAATTTCGGATCGGGAAGACGTCTGATATCATCGGATCCCAAATAGGGACACATCGCATCGACCCAAATCATCATCCGCTGCATCTACTCCGGATCAAGTTTGACGTCATAATGAGACGCAACGCAATATTTATTAATCAGTCGGCTGGCATAAGAAAGCTTTTCCATCGGTTTCGGACTGACATAAGCCGCCGGGTCAACCGTTGAATAACTTTCGACCAGTATTGTATCCGCGATTCCAAAACCGGGAGGCATCTTTTTCGGGACCTCGTATTTTTTCGCCCAGGTCGGCCGTCCGACTAATGTTATGTAAGGTTCATTAAAATGAAGAAAACCGGGTCTCAATGTCAAATCCAACACGTTCTTCGCTTCACCGTCCCCCTGATGACATTTTCCGCAATGTTTGTCAAGAACAGGCTGAACATAACGCTCGTAACTTATTGAAATATCCTTCCAGGGAGGCGGAATAATGGCCGCCGGTTGTTTTGTCAATGCGATTGATCGATTATTTTGAGCCGCGGGCGTTCTGTTATGTGTTTCATGACAGCCGAGACAGCCACGCTGTTCGCCCGGCATAACACCTGTAAACGATCGCATCGTTTGAAGACATTTGCCGTCCTTGTCAAGTAACTGAAAATGAAGCGAAACACCGCTGGGTGCGTAAAACGACACCGATCCATCTTTCTCAATCGGAACCGTTCCCAAAATTCGCTTGACTCCATCGTCCTGAACCATCGAAATAACAGGACCTGTCGAAATATATGGACGCTCGTTCCATAAAGTGTAAGTCTTTGGCTCAATATTCATAACGCGCAAAAATTTTGCCTTTCCTTTGAGTTCGGGCGGCGCGCCGTCGTATACGTTATTGCTGTAAATAAGGCCGTCTTTCGGATGATCCCTGTCTTCCGGTTTCGGCCAGTCGACCCGATCAACCAAAACAGGAGGATTCGGCCGGGCTCGAACCGGCTGCGCATAAAAGATATTATGAACACCTTCGTAAATCAGTTCACGATTGCCCTCGGTATCCATTAAAAGAAGAACGTATTTCCCGTTCCGACAGGCGGAAACCAGAAAGTCATTTTCACCAAGCGGATACGGGGAATCGTATGCGGAATACGCTCCGCTGACATAATAATTTTCCGATTCAATCGGATCGACCGGACCGTTTCCCGACTCCGGCCAGGGGATCTCCGCGGTTACTTTCGTCAGACCATCGGGAAAATTAAGTCCTTTGGTCGGATCAATAATACCGATCGATCCGGCGAACCAGTTATGATGCGCGCTCCCGGTAAAGATCAGTTTACCGCTGCCCGGAATGGCCCGAACGTCTTTCGGAAGATCCGGCCAGACGGTCTGATTTCCCCAAAGGATCTGTACCTGCGTTCCATCCGGGTTCATCGTCCAAAGACTGACGCATCGCCAAAGCGGCTTGTCGGTATATTCCCAGCGGCTGTAAACGATTCGTCCGTCCGGCAAAACCGACGGAAGATAATCGGGCTCATTGTTTCTCGAAACAAGATAAAGATTTTTTCCGTCAAGTCCCATTCGGGCCAAAACAAACGCGTTGGTCGGCGGCATACATCGTACGTAAGTATATCCCCGGGTCGTTGAAAAAATAATATTTTTACCGTCCGGCAGATAAATCGGATCAAAATCATCAAAAATACCGCCGGTCAGCTGCCGGGCTTTTCCACCATCAATTCCGATCTCGTAAATATGAAAGGATTTTTCATTATGCGGTTTGTAACTGACCAGAACACGCTTGCCGTCGAACGAAAGATCGGGCCGCCAGAAGGCGCCATGAAGCGGCGTTTGCGGAAGAAGCATTTTCTGTTTCCCCGCGGGCGAAAGCCCTTGAAGTGTCATAAGACGCCCGCCGGATCCCGCCATGTAACCAAGCCGATGACGGGTCTCATGCCGCCATTCACTCCCCCTCGGATAAGGCTGATCAATAAAAAGAACGGTATCAAAATCTATCGCCGGATTGCGGAACATCAGATCCCGTTTGATCGCGCGAACCTGAAAATAAAGATCCGCGTCCGGCTTCGTCAGTTTGGCCGCTTTCTTTCGCAATTCGATAAGAGCCGCCCGTTCGGACGCGAATTCGTTTTCCTTCTCTTCAATTCGGTCGGCGATCTGCCGGGCCCGATCGATTTCAAGAATAATTCGCGCCGGATCCGGGTTGCCGCCCGCCTGAAAGAGCCAGTCTTCCCGCAATTTTTGTTGCCCCTGATCCGGAGTAAGTCCGCTGACTTTCGGTGTTGACGGCAGTTCATAAGACGCAACCGCTTCCCGATCTTTCGGACGTTCCTGAATCATTCGGGCCAGATCCAATACACGGTCCAGTCCGGACAGTTCACCTTTCGGCAAAAGAATCATTTTTTTAAGATCATCGGCCGAACGTTCCAACTCTTTCCAACGACTGCGATCTTTTAACGAAAGTGTCGCATACTGATCCTCTGTCAGCGGTTTATATTCCAGTGCCTGCTCCAAAACCCGCTGGATCTCCTTTTTGATCTCCTCCCGGGATACGGTCAAAAATTTGAGTGCACCGAACCGGAATACATTATTGAACCGCGCGTATTCTTCAGGAAAATCAAGACGGACATGCCGCAAAACCGCCTGAATCGTTTTTGAATCAACCGGATCTTTTCCGGAAAGTTCCGCCAGTCGAATCCGAATATTTTCAAGTGTTTTGCAACAGGTATCTTCTTTTTTATAAAGGCGTTCAAGAAGTTCACTGTTGACGCTTCCTGACCGATCAATTACCGCTGCCCCCTGTCGATAAAGATCTCTTATTTCGTTTTCGGAAAGTGCCCGGTTATAAAAACGAAGATCGTCCAGCAATCCGTCAAAAAACTCACCGCTTCCTCCGCTGGATCCGATCATGACCGGCGCGCTTTTACCGACTGTCAATCGGGCAATCCGATCTTCTTTTTTATTCAAATTCTCATAAACTTCATCCGACATCGTTTGAAACGATCCGACGGAATTGAATATTCGGCCCCCGATGATCTGACCGTCCAGAAAAACACGCATCTTCTGACCATCGAACGATCCGCAAAGAAAATGCCATTGATTGTCAAGGACGTCTCCAATATTGACCGGCGCGTCGCATTCATAATAAACATCGTTAATATTCAGACCGAGAGAAAGGAACCGACCGTCATTTTGAAAACTGAAAAGAAAACGCTGATTTCCGTCTTCCTTCCGAATGATTTCACGAAAAACGGACAAATCGCGCGGCTGGGCCCAAACGGAAAAAGTCAAATTTTCGATCTTGTCGGGAACAAGGTCTTTATCGACTTTCAGAGCAAATGAACCGGAGAGATCCAGGGCTTTTCCGAACAGTCCGTCACAATGTTTTATCGGACGGTTCGTTTGTGCGTTGAACCGCGAATTCACCGTATTGACCAGCGGTTCCGAATCCGTTTTCTCATCAAATTTCCAATGAGCCAGTAATTTTGACCCGGTAACCGGCAAATCCGTTTTCACTGAATCCGTCCGCGGCTCGTTGACGGAAATTTTATCGCCGGAAATTTTTTGTTCCGCGCTCGAAACCGTTTCCATTATCGCCAGTAATTCTGACAGGATCAGTAATATTAAAGTAAGGGTTGTTTTCATTTTTTTCTTTCGTTTATTTTCGATTATATTATTTTTGTGAGTCTTTATAACTCACATTTCTAAAACCGTATTTTTGAAGATAATAAAGGGCGTGCGGGGTCTGTCGAAAACGGTTGCTGAAATCCTTGCCGCAGGAAATGCCCGAGCCGGTTACTTTCGTCATTTCCGGACCGAAAGTCCGAACGAGAAAATCAAGGTAACGTTTGTTTCCTGTCACCTCTCCGGCAAAAGCGAATACTTTCCGCTGTCCGCGTATTTCGGACAGCCGGTTTTATAACGGAACCCCTGTTTTTCCTCGTTCCAGGAATAATCCAGCAGCCAATCAGCACAATGAACGATAACATCCCTGACTTCAGAAAGCTTCGTCATTTCATAATACCGAATCAGACCATGTAAAAGAATACCGACGGCAAAAGCCTTTCCGCCGCGATGCAGTTTTTTATCGGGACAATCACATTCCAATAGATCCTGCGGAAGGTTGAAACAACCGGTTTCTTTATCCTGTTTGGATTTAATGACTTCAAAATAGAGATCCGCGGCGTTCAAATAAAAAGGATTGCCGGTAAACTGGTAAGCGTTGACCGCGTTGATCAAAGGCCATCCGGCGGCGCGTTCAATTGAAAAATTGAAATTTGAAGTATAACGCTGCGCCTGACAAAAACAAGCGGCTTCGGCGGTTTCAAACATTCGCCGGTCGCCGGTCAGACAGGCGCCAAAAAAAAGACCCGGCTGAAAATCATGACCGCCGGAGTCATCTGTTTCCCAATCAAAAACAGCGTATTGCGTTGCGTTCTTTATTAATTGAATCCTTGGATCGTTTTTATCAAAGAAACCGTTGACATGTCCGAAACAATGCAGACACATTCGTTCACGCGCTTTTGGATCCCAAGGGTGAGCTTTAAAATCGACGGTCGAATAATGCCGCGCCATTTCAAGACCGCGCCAGAAATAATCAAGATTGCCGGACCGAATGAAATGCAGAAAACAGACATAAGCACCGTCGTATTCATTATTACCCCAATGATACATTGATTCACCGAACCAGTCGCCGAAATTCATCCATCCGTATTCGCCCCGTTTTTGACGACCTTTTTCAAAATTTTCGAACGATTTTTGAAAGGCCTCCTCATAACGGTCGAATTCGCCTTTTCGAACGGGATTACAGGGAGCGAACGTCCCGGTTTGGCAATAATACGCAGGTTCGCAAACGGCAAAAAGTGGATGCGCCAAATGATCAGCCATTATTTCGGGGTCATGCGCCGTTCTTGTTGTTATCCAAAGATCATGACCGATTTCCATTCCGCGCTTGAATTGGTAAGCGTTATTTTTAAGCCAGTAATAATGCAAAAGGGTTTCGTCCAGCGAATCGAAACGGTCCGGACGGTAATCTCGCGGAAGTTTCGGAAGAATATTAAAGATGATTTTGTCCTTTTGGCAAACAAGACCTTTCGGCCATGTTTGCCGAAAATCACGAAAGAACCAGCTTTTGCCATCCGCCGCGACAAAACCGCTAAAATGATTCAAAGTCGATTTTTTACCGTCAAGATCCGCTTCGGCTTTCTTTTCGGTCTCTTGAAAAATTACCGCTCTTTTCTTCGCCGTCCTGCCATCAGAAAAGATAAATGATTCTGTTGTTCTCGTTTGAAAAGTGAGGTCGACCGAGTTGACAAGAGTCATAACATTATCAAGAATGTTATTGCCGACAAACCATCGGACTCTCACAAAATCATCACCAAACAGATTCAATTCGCAGCGTCCGGTGAATTCCCGCCGGTCCGCTTTGGTCTTATAAACACCGGATCCGCAAACCGCTGCGCATAAAGGTCCCGCGCATTCTGTCTTAAATTCCCCCGCCCGATATTCAAGAAGGGTCCCATCCGCCAGAAAAACGTTGGAAGAAATTGATTTTAATACCGCTTTAATTCGTTTTTGCTGTTTTTCGTCAAGTTCCGGCTTCTCGTCCGATGAATTCGTCGGAGTTGACGCGGCCGACATTTTCGATGAACCTGATCTGTTCGCGGCTGCCGGATCGGATTTTGAGCCGGTTTCGAGAAAATAAACAACCGGTTTTTCAGGCCGTGTATTGGCTCTGAAATTGCAAATCAGCCATTTAACGGAACCATCCGGCCAAGAGCAAAACGTTTGAAACTGCGCGGGGATCTCCGCCGCGTTTTCATCAACAAGACGGAGATCATTCGGCCGGGCCAGTTCTCCTTTGCTAAAGGGAATCCCGGAAAAAACAGGCCAGTTTTGACGGCCAGTTTTCGTTGGTTCATCAACAGTCAAACGAATTCTTACTGGTTTTGACAAATTGGGAATCGCTCTTTGCCCGGCGCAAAAGTCAACATGTCCAAAAATATTTTTTCCTGTTTTACCGACAGGAACCGCAACAAGAGCAGAACAGAGTTCTCCTTGAGAGAGTCCCGTCAGGACAACCCGATGATTTCTTTGTCCGTCTTCTGTTTCGATGATTTTTTGATTTTTCCCCTCTTTCGAATCTATTTGAACAACAGCCGCCCCGGTCGGAACTTTGGTCGTCCAACTCAGCTGGGTATTGCCGTCCGGGAGAGTAAAAACCTGTATTTCTGAAAGAAACGGAGAATTTTTATCCGGCATTGTCTTTTGTGTGTCCGCGGAAAATTTATCACCGGCCATTTTAGGTTCCGCGCTCGAAACCGAAAACGTTGCCGCCAATAATACTGTCAGAATCAGAAATAACAAAGCAGGAGTATATCGCATTTTTTCCTTTCGTTCCGATTTCGGTTATACCGGTTCCATTAAGAATTTTCCGTTCCAGCGTCAAAAGAACAACCGATACATGAAGGCAATCGGCAAAATCACGGAAAATAAAAAGTGAGGACAGTATATCTCTTTTTCAATATTAAAGGATCAGATCCCAACGAATGCTTTTTAATAAACTGTCAGAACAAAAAATCCTTTGATATCTCAAACAGAATTGATCCGCGTCACCTTTGCTGTTTTTCGGTCTTTTCGTTCCAGGGAGATTTTCTCCCATATCATGTTTTTCAATACTGTTGAAATTCATTTTTGTTTTTGTGTCAAAAAAACAAACACAGGAAAATACAACAGAAATCAGATCTTATTATAATAAAAGGACAGACCGCTTGTCCAGAGGCCAAACACACACGAAAAGAAAATTTTAATGTTACAGACATTGTTTTAACAAAAATACAGAAAGGAGATCTTCAAAAAAATTATAATATAGACTTCATTAAGATATTATCTGTTCCAACATCAAAAAAGTATTTACGAAATAATTCAGCGGAATTCACGGAAAGTTTAAATTGACGAAAATATAAAAACCGCACCTGCGATTAATAATAATGAAAAAAATTCTGTTCAAGAACCGCGTCTTTATTGAAATCAAGCCGCCAGTCCGAAATTTTCTCCAATGTTTCCATAAAATCTAAAAATATCAAAAATCAAGATAAAATAAAGTAAAGGGTTGCCCTGTTCCCGTTAAGATGTTATACTGTAATAAACAGTGATGATTGAATATGAAAGCCGAAATGCAACAGTTGCTTTACCCCCTCGACAAAAGGGGCGATTCAACTATATTTATATATAATATTCAATAATTTATTGAAAAAACACCTAATACCGATTACACTTTATTTTTCCTGTTTCAGCAATAAAAGAACAGCCGGTTTACAAAGTCAACTGGCGGGGAAAATGGGAAATTTAAATGTTGACGTATAAAAGCATCACCCCCCGCCTTTGTTTTTGGAGTTTTCAATGATCTGGATCCAGCGTCAGTTGATATTACCTTCCCGTTCCACCGGTTTTTATCCCATCACCAAAATGGTTATTGAAGCCATTCCCGAAATTTCGGAAGTAAAAATCGGCTTGCTCAATCTCTTTCTTCAGCATACCTCCGCTTCGTTGACGATTAACGAAAACGCCGATCCGAACGTTCTTTGCGATCTCGGCGATGGTCTTGACCGGCTTGTTCCCATCTCCGATCAGTACGCGCACACGATTGAGGGCGAAGATGACATGCCGGGACATATCAAGTCCTCTCTGATGGGGGTTTCACAAACGATTCCAATCGCTTCCGGTCAGCTCCAATTAGGAACTTGGCAGGATATTTACGTTTGCGAATTCCGGGTCGCGCCGCATCGCCGCAAAATTATCATGACCTTGAACGGTCAGGAACTTGATTCCTGATCCTTGACAGAAAAATTTTTAATCGCGTTCCTTCCAGTTCAGACCGGTTCAAATCGACGAACAGGGTTCTGTTTTTGAAATCTTCAATTGATTTGTCAGATCGACGAATCCCGCATATCCATAAATGATAACGAAGTTTTCATAAAGATCGGGACAGACCGGAGGTAATATACTGCTTTTTTTTAAATTTTCCATCGTTCCCGTTGATTCACATAGTCAATCATCGGAAATTGCGGAAATAAAAAATGACGACAGTCTGAATGACACTGCGCCCGCTTTACTTTCAAAGAAAACAATATAATTTTCAGAAAAGACAATATATACCGATTCCGTCATGAATTTTTCGTTATAACGTCAAAAGAACAGCCGATTCACGCAGTCAATCGGCGAAGATGGCGGAAAATTTAAAATAAAAGTAATATAAAAAGGTTCATCGACTCAACAATCGGTGAACCTTTTTTAATCTCAATAAAATCAATAACTTCGAGAAAAAAATTACTCCATTTTCGGAAGTTTGTGTCCCATCTTGTCGCGTTTCGTTTCAAGATAATGCCGATTGTATTCGTTGACCGGACCGATAATCGGGATCTGCTCGACAACGGTCAGATCGAAACCGCCGTAAATGAACGCATCGGTTTTTTTGGAATTATTGGTCATAAGACGGACTTTATGAAGACCAAGATCCTTTAGGATTTGAATGCCGATTCCATAATCACGGAGATCGGCCCCGTGTCCGAGCGCCAAGTTCGCCTCAACGGTATCAAGACCTTCGTCCTGAAGATGATAAGCCTTGATTTTTTCAGCCAGCCCGATTCCGCGTCCTTCCTGCGGAAGGTAAACGAGAACGCCCTGGCCTTCTTTCTGAATCATCTGCATGGCCATTGTCAGCTGATCACCGCAATCGCAGCGGAGCGAACCGACCAAATCGCCGGTAAAGCAGCTCGAATGGAGCCGGACGAGAGGAGCGTCAACGCTCAGCGGATCTCCATAAACAATGGCAACCGGTTCGCCGTCTTCATATTTGATCGAATAAGCGTAAATTTTAGCCATTCCGTATTTGGTCGGAAGATCAGCGCTGGCGACACGATCAACGATTTTTTCGCGAATACGCCGGTATTTGATCAGCTCTTCGACGGTAATGATTTTTAAATGAAATTCTTCGGCAATGGCAAAGAGTTCGTCGCGAGTGGCCCGATTTCCGTCTTCGCGCAATATTTCGCAAAGAACGCCCGCGGGCTGAAGTCCGGCCAAACGAGTCAGATCAATGGCCGTTTCCGTATGTCCGGCACGCCGCAGAACACCCCCTTCTTTCGCCTCAAGCGGAAACAGATGGCCGGGCCGAACAAAATCGCCCGGTTTGGCCTTCGGATTGGCCAGCGCGGAAATCGTCATCGCCTTTTCCTGGGCGGTAATACCTGTCCGGCAGGAAACATGATCAACAGGAACGGTAAAAGCGGTTTGAAGAGGCGCGGTATTGTCTTTCACCATTTGCGGCAATCCAAGCCGTTTGCAGGCTTCCGGAAGAAGCGGCATACAAACCTGACCGCGCCCGTTTTTCAACATGAAATTGACATGCTCCGGGGTCGCCTTTTCCGCCGCGCAAATGAAATCGCCTTCGTTCTCACGGTTCTCATCATCCATAACAATGATGATCTCACCTTTTTTAATCGATTCAATCGCTTCGTCAATTGTTGAAAGTCTGCTATTCATTACTTACTGCTCCTTGTATACTGCAACGAAAAACCGTTGAATTTCCGGCAAGTATTCTGTCAAGTTTCTTCTGTTCCGCTCGCAAAACCCAAGCCGCGTTTTATCAAGTCTGAATCATCCCTTGTCAATTTCGAATCGAACTTTATACTAATTTCTGTCATCCTGCTGTCAAGTTTATTAAAACCTTATGTCAAAACGAAAAGTTTCGTTTAACAATGCAACAGGGTATTCGGGAAAGTATTCGAAACGGATCTGCCAATCACCGGATCATTCGAAACGGATCTGCGCGGATCAATCGGGGGATCTGTCAGTATTCTTTTTATTAACAGGGGCCTTTATTCAAAAGATCTGCATCTTATGACCTCAAAAACTGCCCGTCTATTATTATTAATCTATTGTATCACCGGTTGCGAAAATGAACAGTATCCATTAATCGCAATAATATGAAAATGAACGAACTTCCTGCTGTTTAACCGGAAAAAATCCAAAGCCAAAGCAACAGCGTCTTTTTTAAATATTCATGACTCTCATTAACCATTTAATGATTATCGACAATATAATCAAAAAGACCGGTAAAAATTCATTCACCGGTCTTTTGGGTTCAAAATTGATCTTGAACAAGTTAACTAAACATTCACATTACCGCTCTTGTTATAAACTTTCCGTCATTTCCGCCAAGTGATTGCATGAATCGGTTGTTCTTTTGACATTATAACATGAAATTCATTCTGGAACCGGTATAACATATAAAACTGTCTGATTTCAAAACATTGGTTTGAACGGCAGGAGCAGGAGCGGGAGCGGGATCGGGCGAACCATTTTTGGATTTTTTCTGACCGATTAAAATAAAACAAAGAACTCCAACCAAAACCGCAATTAAAACGATCAGGATGATCACGAAAAAGAGATCTCGGACAGCTTTCTTTTTTTTCGCAATTTTTTTGTTTTCCGAAACAGTTAGTTCTATATCATCGGAATTAAGATTATCCAATGAATTTGAAGCGGAGTAATCAGAAATTCCGGCGGCCGGTGTTGTTATAACGGCATTAACAGGAACCAATTCCGAAAAAACCTCTTTGGCCTCTTTCCAGTTTGACCAGCCTTCATGCCAAACGAGCGTTGACGGTCCAATTCGTTTTTCTTTGATCCAGGTCTTTATTGTTTGAGAATTGGCTGGTCCATAAGTTTGATTATCCGCCCCGCGAACATGCCAAGCGTAATCGGAATTTTGATCCAAAACAGGCATTGCGGGTCCGAACAGCTTACGATCCGGCGCGTTTTGCGATTCGGAAAGATCGTTGCCCGGGCCGGAAAAGCTTAACGTTCCCTGAACGTCATTACTGATAATCGGTTTTATTTCAACGCGGCGAACAGGACCTGCGGAAACTTCCGACTCATAAATTGGCACTGAACGCTTTTCCGCTTCGATCCGGTCTTTTATCTGTTCCGATTTATTGGCATTTTCGACCTGAACCGCATGTTCCGCCTGAATGATTTGAATATCCTCTTCCTGAAGATCCTTAAGCAGACCGGAAGCAAGAGAATCGTTATGAACGTCTTCCGGTGTCCCGTTATTAGCAAAATTGGACCGCTTTTGACCGGGTTCACGAGTACTTTCCAAAGGAATGAGCATTCGTTCGCCGCATTTAGGACAAATTCCGATCTTTCCGGCCAACTCGGCTTTAACATTTAATTTATGCCCGCGCGGACAAAAAAAACGAATTCCCATTTCTTCCCTCTTTTCTAATTCTGAAACAGAAACACAGATATTAATGTTTTTTCAACAATCAAACAATGATTCTTCTTTACTATTTCTATATCGTATTAGTTGCTCATGAATCATTAAAAGTTCGACAATAATTCCCTTTTCCATAAAAAGAAACGTCTGTTTATAACACCGGGGCAAACATCGGCGGCTCTTTTTTAAAAAAATGATCCGCAAAAGATCTTTTTCTTTAAATCAGTTTTTACTTATTATACTTTCTATTATTTACCAATAAAAAACATTTGTAAATACACGGACGATTGTCAAAAACAAAAATTTCTGTTAAAATAAGATAAAAATGCAAGAGGATTTTCGAATTTATGCCGGTTAAGAAAGATATTCTTTCCCGATTAAATCAAAAACCGGTCGATTATCCGATATTTTATTTAAACCATTTACAATTAAGGGGATTATTTCAATGAGTACTCCTAAAAATCTGGTAGTCGCGCAAAGCGGCGGCCCAACCTGCGTTATCAACAGCAGCCTGCGCGGTGTCATTGAAGCGGCGCGGGAATTCGACAATATTGGTACTGTTTACGGAGCCCGACACGGTATTGAAGGGGTTTTAAAGGAAGAATTGATCGATTTGAGCGCGCAAACGGAAGAAGAAGTCGCTCTTTTGCGTTATACACCCGTTGCCGGATCAATCGGAACTTGCCGTTATAAATTAAAATCCCATCAGCAGGAAGATTTTGAACGGGTCATTGAAGTTTTTAAAGCACATAATGTCGGTTATTTTCTTTATAACGGGGGCAACGATTCAATGGACACCGCCAACAAGATCGCCCAATTGGCGGCGGAACGGGGACTTTCACTGCAGGCGGTCGGCGTTCCGAAGACAATTGATAACGATATAGGCGACAGCGAATTCAAACTGATCGATCATACCCCCGGTTATGGATCGACCGCCAAGTACTGGATGCATACGGTTCAATACGCCAACGAAGAAAACAAAGGGTCGTCCCCGGCGGATCCTGTTCTCGTTCTTCAGGCGATGGGCCGGAAGATCGGTTTCATTCCGGCGGCGGCCCGTTTGGCAGATCCGAAACGCGAAATGCCCCTTTTGATCTATTTGTCCGAATCTCATTGTTCGCTCGAAGAACTTGCGGATCAGGTCAACGCGAAGATTCGCGAAGCGGGCCGCTGTCTGGTCGTCGTCAGTGAAGGTTTTGACGTCGGCGATGTCGGAGCGGTCAAGGATTCGTTCGGTCATACACATTTCGGGGCCAGCAAGATCACCGTTGCGCAAACAGTCGTCAATTATCTTAACAGCGTTAAACTGGCCGCCAAAGGGGCCGCCCGCTGCAATGTTGCCGGAACCGATCAGCGTCATTCAATGGCTTACGCGTCCGCGGTTGATCTTGACGAAGCGTATCGCTGCGGACAAAAAGCGGTCGAACTGGCCGCATCCGGTCAAGGCGGTTATATGTCAACGATTTTGCGTGATCCCGGCATTATTTACAATGTCCGTTACGACAAAGTTCCGCTGACTGAAGTCGCCAACAGTGAACGAACCTTCCTGAAAGAATGGATCCTTCCGAGCGGAAGCGATGTTTCTGACGCGTTCATTCGATACGCCAAACCACTGGTCGGCGAAGACATGCTCAGTCTGCCAATGGTCAATGGCCGACAGCGTCTGACCTGTTTCGCTCCGATTTTCGCTCCGCAAACATTACCGGCTTATATCCCGCAAGCAGATCGAAAATAACGCCAGAGGATCCCGCATTCATTCCGATTTCATTATGAATTTTCCTTTCCAATGTTCAATGAACACCGATTCACGAAGCCAGTCATTCGGCGCAATGACGGAAAATTTAAATCGTTTGACGTATAACATTCCTTGATAAAGAGTCTATCCTGATAATTGTTCGAAGCGCGGTTCAAATCGTTTATTGTTTTCTTCTGAACAGATCTCAGGACAGACTCTTGTTTTTCAAACAATTTTTTTCTTGTTGCTTATACGATCCTCTTTTGGAGTTTCTCTTTTTCGTCAACCGACCTCCCAATTTTTGAAGACCTCTTGAAGACTGTTTGAAAATCTTTCCTTTTCGCGGAACATAAACATTAGTATTCGTCTCTCTTAATTTTCTCATCTCTTATTTGAATTATTTATCAAATAAAATTCTTGCTTTTTTAAAAGTTTTTTAAAAAAAGAAATTGCTTCTCAAAGATTTACCATTTTTACCTGTCACCCCCCACTAAATATTTTTTATTTAACCTATTTTACTTATATTATTCTTCTTAATAAGTTTTTTAAAAATATTTTTAAATATTTTTTGCTCTGCTTTTTCATAATAGGAAACATACAGATTTTTACAAAGCTCAGAACAATAAAAAGGCTGAATAACTATTAACAATCATAACGATTCATTGGATAAATATTTTAAGTTTTTTGAAAGAATTCACTCAAGAAATGAATAAGGACTTGACTAAAAAGCGTCTCTTGGATATAGTTTACTGTATGCAAGGAAGAGATAGAGCGATATTTATAGAAAGATCGTCGCAATCGTCTTTTTCGTTTGCAGCAATCAAGGAGGGGTTGGTAAAATAAGACGGCTGTAACTTTGCCGAAATAAGATCTCAAGTATTTTATACTTTCTTTTGAAAAATTTTCATTGAAGACATCCGATAACCTTCGGTCAACAAAATGAAAATGCAAGAAAAAGAATAGTATAGACATACAACAGAAATGTTTTTCGTTTTTTGTCCGAACGTCTTTTCAACCAGTAAGACAACTCAGACAACAGAGCATAAGACACCAAAGGACAGTGATCTGTTTCGACAAAGTCAGCCGACCTTATTTACCTTAATAATATGGACACAAAAAACCGTTGGGTCATCATTCGGTTTGAAGCCTGTCAAGAATGTTTTTCAAAAAGTTTATATTGTCCGAGTTTTAAATTTTCCGTTCCGCCGATTGGCTTTTTGAATCGGCAGATCTTCTGATCTTGAAACAGGAAATCAAACGCGATTGATATAACGGCTTTCGAAAAACAAACTTATCCGGGCTTTCCGTTCGAAAAACGTCAAGACTTCGACCGGATGATGACTCAATGAACTTTTTTGAAAGTTGGATTGCTCTTATGGCAAATTCAGAAAAAACGGTCAAGTCGGAAAAGAATTCCGTTCGGCCTTTGGAAGGAATAAAACCGTCTCTTAATCCGGGACAGGAACAGCGGCGTTTTGAAGATCAAAGCAAAGATTCTTTTCCGCATTTGGTCTTTGCCCCGATCCATTATGAATCGGGTTATTCTTACCCGCTTGTTGTCTGGCTTCACGGATCAGGTTCGGATGAAAAGCAGCTTTTCCGCATTATGCCGAAGCTCAGTCTTCGCAATTATATCGCGGTAGCTCCCCGCGGATTAACTTCCGCCGAATCGAAAATAATGCGTCCTCTCAAAGAAATAACGACAGGAAATTCCGTTTGCCGTCTTTCCTCAACTTATGACTGGCCGGATGACGATTGCGCATACGAGAAAATCGAAGAGCGTATTTTTGGTTCGATCGATCGGGCGGTTCAGAAATACAATATTAATCGAAAACGCGTTATTATCGCCGGTTTTGACGTCGGCGGAACAATGGCTCTTCGAATGGCGGCAATGTACCCGGAACAGTTTGCCGGTGCCATTTCGCTTTGCGGAACGTTCCCGGAAAATAATACTCCGCTGTCCAATTGGCGCACACTGCGGTCTTTTCCGATCCTTATGTCCTTCGGATCAAGAAGCAAGATCTTCCGATCCGAAAAGATCATTCAGCAGCTGAAACTGTTTCATGCCGCCGGAATGCTCGTTTCCATCAGACAGTATAATGCCGCCCAGGAACTGACACCGCAAATTTTGTCCGATGCCAATAACTGGATCATGGGCAATATCGTCTGCAAAGAGCCTTCCCAACTGATCAGCTGATTTTCGATTGTTCTTCCGGACAATGTTTGGAAGTTCAAAATCATTGAAAACAGAAATGACGGCAAACTCGAGTCCGTTCGTCTTTTCTGTTTAATCGCAAGTTTTTTGCTTTGCAATTTTTTCATAAACCAGGAAGGTTGAGATTTTCTTTATCTGAAAACTCATTTAGGAGCACAAGACTTATGGTAGCAGGAAATAACAATAATCTGAATACGGAACACAAAAAGGACGGTGGTCTTCTTCAAGGCTGCCTGGCCGATCAAAATGATATTGATCTTGAATTCGGAAGAACAACGCTTTCCAGCGATCAAACGGATCTGCTTCAGGAAGGATCAATCATTCCTTTGCCGGGTAATCCGACAGGAAATGTTCAATTGGTTTGGGCCAATCATACAATCGCCGAAGGAACCTTGATGATTTACGAGGGAAAACTTGCCATCAAGATCAACACCGACCCCGAACTGGAACAGGTTCCGGAATTGGTCGGCGCCCATTGAGTTCAACACCAAAATTTTCTTGAAGCGCAGAATCCGGGATCCTGCGCTTCAACTCTTGTCTATTGTTATGAATTGAGAGTCGACAATAGATCCCCCGCAATATAAAGAAGCCGGTAACCGTTTTGTTTACCGGCTTCTTTGTTTTATTCCGATGACATTTTATACCGCTCTTATTTTAAATTAAGATCTTTATGAATTTGATCTTTTTCAGCATCCGGATGACATTTAGAGCAGTTCATCCGACCGGTAACATCGGGAGTGTCGCTTTTGACATGACAATCAATACAGGTTTTATTGACATCGGAAGCCTTGGTTACCGGACAGGCGTTATTGAAATGAAATTCCCGATTCAGAATTTGAACTGCCCGGACAGCGACATCAGCGGCAAGACGGGTACACCGTTCGGTACGTTCATCCGATTTAACGGAAATTTTATCGTTTGCCTTACTCCAGTTGTTATTGGATATATGACAAAGGACTGATCCGGAGACCGACGGATTCAACTTGCCGTATTCATTATTCTCGGGAACATAAACAGGAAGAAGCGACTCTTCATACCAAGCGGAGATTTCCTGAACAAGATAATCGCATTTTTTATGATTTGCGATAAAAAGTCCGAAAAGGGCGGAAGCACCGTTAATACAGCCGCAAAGCGAACCTGTCGAACCGAGACCCGCGTGTCCGTACCAAAACATATAAAAAGGAAAATTCCGGATCTTTTCCGCCTCCAGCGGATCGGTTTTTCGAAGCAATTCTTCCAGTTGGGATAAAACGCCGCGAATGACGGCATACATACAGGATCCTTCTTCATAAAAATCATAAACCGCTTTGGCCACCTTTTTCGGATCAAGTTCCGCGTATTTCCAAACCGATTGATCCTGCTTCTGCGCCGCTTGACACTCACCGGTCAGTATTCCCGATGCTAAAACAGATCCAATCCCCGCTCCCAATCCAAGCAATAAATTACGTCTTTGGACAGTCCGATCATTCATTAAAATTACCCCTTGATTTTCTGTTTATTCCGATTCCGCTTGCGACGATGCTTTGCCGCGTCCGTTCGATTGATAATATTATGTTTCCAACGTTTAATGCCGATTTTATTATAAAATTTCCGTTCCAACATTAAAAGAACAGCCGATTCACAAAGTCAATCAACGGAAAATTCAAATGGCAAGCAGTATAAATACTTCATGGTCCCGCCGGATGACTTTGTACTCCGACATGTCTCTTTATCAGAACAAAAAAATAAAATGAAACGGTCCCTTTTCCGCATTGCTTACGCTTTCCGTCCTGCCCCGGCTTAATTCAGTCAACAAGGGCTCTTCTTGGTTTTTCGATCCTGTTGTATCTGAAAACAAAAACAAACATTATTCCTTGAGTATAATCTCATTAGTCTGTTTTGTCCAGCTTTTTAATAAAATTGACCTTTCTTTTTTTGAAGAAAGATGATATCATTATATATTGACAAGCATTAGATCACCGTTATCTGTTTCAAAACCGGAATTCAACTTTATTTTTATCTTACGCATATAGATCGGATCTTAAGAAATGTCGGCGAAATTTAACAAAAGCGCTTTAAATTCCCATTCGATATTATCTTCGAACAATTGTCAGATCACTGACACAACCGCCGCTGTTAATAACACATCAGAACAAATTCAAGATTCTGTCTCGTCTTGGCCCCGGTTCAATTCGAAAAGATCTCTTTCTTTTCCTGACATCAGACAATCCGCGTCTTTTTCAAAATATCGGACGTTCGGATCCTGTCGGATCTGTTTGTCCGGTTTTATGAGCTGTTTGTTCGTAATTCTGGTCCTTGTTCTTTCTGTAACCTTGACCGGATGTCCGAACGGCAATCCCGCACTAATGGAAGAAGTCAGACTCGGACAGGAATATTTGGCGCATAACGACGTCCCCGCCGCGCTTAAAGCCTTTACCAAGATCATTCAAGAAGATCCCAAGTGCATTCCCGCACTAAATGGACGGGGAGAAGCGCTAGTCCGGGCCGGACGATATTCGGATGCGCAGCAGGATTTCACCAAAGTTTTGGCCATCGCTTCCAAAAACGCGCAGGCGCTGTCCGGGTTCGGCGAATGCTGTCTCGGACTCGGCAACTGGACCGAGGCGGCGGAATATTTCAGTCGGGCCTTGGAGATCGATCCGAAAAATACAACAGTTCGGGCCAATCGAGGATTCGCTTACTGTCGACTTGATCAATACGACAAGGCCATTGCGGATCTTGATCTCTGCATTGAGGAAAAACCGGTCATCGCGGAATTTTATCAGAACCGCGGCACCATTCACCAGCGCCGCAAGGAATATGAACCGGCAATCGCTGATCTTACCAAGGCGATCGAACTGGAACCGGCCAACGCCGTTCTTTGGGGAATTCGCGGCAAGATCCATTCCGATTTCGGTTATTGGGATCTCGCTTTGAAAGATTTTACCGAATCGATCAATAAGGACATTAACTCGTTTTACGGGTACAAATACCGCGCTCTTTATTTCAAACAGAAACAAGACTGGCGGGCGGCTCTTCTTGATTTAAACCGGGCGGTTGAAATCAATCCCAAAGACGCGGAAACCTGGTTCGAACGCGCCGGTATTTGGTATCAACTCAAAGAAACAGAAAAATACAAGGCCGATCTGGCCAAAGCCGCCGAACTTGACCCGGTCCATTTCAAGGCGGATCAAAAATGAGTTTGCCGTCTGATCCCGTTAATGAAGATCTCTTGCGGATCCCCGTCGCCCGGCTCAAAGGAGTCGGGCCGTTTCGCGCTCCGCTGCTGCAGAAACTGGATCTCTTTCGGGCCGCGGATCTCCTTTTCTTTTTTCCGCGAACCTATCAGGACCTGACCGATATTCGCAAGATCAGTCAGCTTGAAGAAAATATTGTTCAAACCGTTTACGGGCGAATTGTCTCTTGGGACCTTCGAAACACTCGCCGAGGTCCTCTGCTAACAATGAATCTTCATTCCGGGGGACAGATCATTCAGGCGCTTTGGTTCAATCAGGTTTATGCGATGCAGCAATTCGGAATCGGCCGCCGTCTGCTCATGACCGGTAAACCGAAACTGAAACAGACCGCCTTTTCCGACTGGCAAATGTCGCACCCGAAAATCATTTATCTGATCGATGAAGAGGGAAGCGCGGAGAACAACGACAACGACGAATCGTTCGACCCGGATAAAATATCCGATCCGGTTCTGCCGGTCTATCCGCTTACGGAAGGTCTTCAACAATATCATCTGCGCCGAATTATTAAAAATACACTCTCCGATCTTCCCGATCTTCTGCCCGAAGTTTTTCCGGAAGATTTTCTTCGCGAACATGATCTTATGCCCATTGCGGATTCGGTCCGCAATATTCATTTTCCGCCCTCAATGGAAATGCTTGAAAAGGCGCGGCGCCGATTCGTCTATCAGGAACTCTTTGTTCTGCAACTGGCGCTTGCGATTCGGCGTCAACAACATCAAACCGGACTCAAGGCCCCCATTATGGAGCGAACGGCCCGAATCGACAGCCGAATCCGACGGATCCTTTCTTATGAACCGACCCCGGGCCAGGAAAAAGCTATTCGCGAAATTTCCGACGATCTCGGCCGACCGGTTCCAATGAATCGTCTTTTGCAAGGCGATGTCGGAAGCGGAAAAACACTTGTCGCCGTTTACGCAATTCTGCAAACAATCGCCTGCGGACATCAGGCGGTTCTTATGGCTCCGACTGAAGTTTTGGCCCGGCAGCATCTTCGAACGATCAAAACAATGCTCGCGGAAAGCCGGGTTCGAATCGCTCCTTTGTTCGGAGGGCAGGCCCCCAAAGATCGGGCCGAAATCCTTCAGGATATTCAAAGCGGCGCGGCACAAATCGTTATTGGAACACAGGCGATTGTCTGCAATGAAATTCCGTTTCATGATCTTGGTCTTGTCATTATCGACGAACAGCATAAATTCGGCGTCCGTCAGCGAGCGTTGCTCAAGTCGGGCACAAAATTCGATCCGCATTATCTTGTCATGACGGCCACTCCGATTCCTCGAAGCGTTACAATGACACTTTTCGGCGATCTTGACGTCTCCGTAATGGAAGGACTGCCGCCCGGCCGATCCAAAGTGACAACGTCGATCACCGGAGAAAAAAAACGCGCGCAATGGTGGGGCTTCTTCCGTCAAAAACTCAAAGAAGGACGGCAGGGTTATGTCGTTGTCTCAAGAGTTGACGAAAAAGAAGAAGACGATCTTCGAAGTGTTCAATCGGTCTATAACGAACTCTCTCAAGGTGAATTAAAAGAATGGCGGCTGGGTATGATTCACGGACGCATGTCAACGCCGGAAAAAGAGAGTGTCATGCAGCAGTTTCGCGATCATTTGATTGATGTCCTCATCGCAACTTCCGTTATTGAAGTCGGCATCGACGTTCCGAACGCGACCTTAATGACAGTTGAGAACGCGAACATGTTCGGACTGGCCCAACTTCATCAGCTTCGGGGACGGATCGGACGGGGACGGCATCCGGGCTACTGCGCCGTTTTTCCAACCGATTGGGTCGGCGAAACCAAACTCTCCGGCAACGATGAAGAAGACAAGGAACTAACGCGTAAAAGAAAAGAAGCGCTGGAACGCTTAAAAGTCTTCGCCGCGTCAAGCGACGGTTTTGATCTTGCGGAAAAAGATTTCGAGATCCGCGGACCGGGCGAACTTTTCGGGACCCGTCAGCATGGACTCCCCCCCTTTAAAATCGCCGATCTTGTCCGCGATAAAAAGATCCTGCTCGAAGCCCGCAAAGACGCGCTGGCTCTCGTTAAAGATGATCCCGGCCTCTGTCAGCCGGAACACGAAAAATTAAGAAAACAGCTGTTAAGCCGTTACGGAAAACTGCTCGACTTCGGTGATGTCGGATAATTTTTGATCGCTCGGTTTATACTGATTTCATTCCGATATTGCGTTACGGCGTTATACCAACTCTATTATAAATTTCCGTTCTCGCGTCAAAAGATCTGCTGATTCCCAACGTCTTTTAGCAGAATTAAGGATAATTATATTGCCGATATTTGAAATTTTACGTCCTCTCTCCGGACAGTCGATCGTAAATTGGGGGATTTTTCGACTTCGTTTCGGATAATTCATCATGAAACCGGCATAAATAAGGACAATACAAAAGATCCGCCGACACATAAAGTCGTTCGACGGATCTAGCGAAAAATAAAAAGAAGACCGTATCAAGGATCTCCTTCAAGATCAGAACCAGCTGCAGGTAAAACCGCCATCAACATAAACGGAGGCGCCGGTCAAATAGGTATTGGATTTTTTCGAAAGGAGCATCAGTGCAGCGCCGACGAGTTCTTCCGGTTCACCGTAACGACGCATTGGAGTTCCATTCATAATATTTTCGACTCGTTTGGCGTCAAGAATAGCGCGATTCTGTTCTGCGGGAAAGAAGCCGGGACAAATGGCGTTGCAGCGAATTCCCTGCGCTGCGAATTCCTGCGCAATATTGGCGGTCAAATTGACGACCCCCGCCTTGGAAGCGGCATAAGCGAAAACCCGGGACAACGGCTTATCCGAATTGACACTGCCAATATTGAGAATAGATCCGCCCCCGGTCTTGAGCATTGACTCAATAAAGACCTGACACGACATCATCGTTCCTTTAAGATTGATCGCCATAATACGGTCCCATTTATCGGTATCGACATCAAGGAAACCGGTCGCGGCATTGATCCCCGCGCAATTAACGAGCATGTCAACTTTTCCGGTCAGCTTGAGAGCTTCTGCCAAAAGAGCGCGAATCGATTCTTTGTCCGTTACGTTTACAAGCGCGTATACGGATTCGATTCCGTCTGAAGTCAACTGCTCAACTGCCTTTTGACAAGCTTCTTCATTCATATCGGCAACAACAACTTTTGCGCCCGCTTTGCCCAAACCGGTCGCCAGACAAAGTCCAAGACGACCCGCTCCGCCGATCACGACCGCAACCTGACCGTCCATTCCAAACAAATTTTTCAAATATTCCGCACTGTTCATGATCAATCCTTTTCTCTAAAATTTTATTTTGAATAAAACAGTTTTCCAACTCTCGTCTTTGATTAAAGTATATCTTTACGCCAATTGATTGCAAGCGTTTTTTATTCCGCGTAAAAAAGTTTTCAACAACTTATTCCGACCTTGTCCAAAATTTCTGTTTTTAATCAGAATTGCCGACCGGTTTGTACCTGTTCCATTATGATTTTCATTCCAATGTCCAGAAGAACAGCCGATTTTCAAAATCAATCGGAAAAATCCCGGAAAATATAAAATGAGGACAGCATAACTTTCGATTCGGCTAAATTAATCTATTTCCGCGGGATCGGCGATTTATTCAAATACCCGATTCCCGCGATTACTCTCAATTCGGTTTAACTTCCGTTTCGATTGCATAAAATCATCGGGTCCAAAGTTCCGCCAGTTTAAGAAGCGTTTCAACCGTCTTGTTCATATCGTTCACGGAAAGCCATTCCGTCAGGCTATGAAAATTTCGTCCGCCGGTAAACAAATTAGGGGTTGGAAGTCCCAATTCACTCAATCGGGACCCATCGGTTCCTCCCCGAATAGCCGTCCAAACCGGATTAACTCCCGCCAAACGAACCGCCTGTTCCAGTTTTTCGGTAACTTCCGGATAGTTCGTCAAAAACTTTTTCATGTTCAGGTACTGTTCTTTGATCTCAAGACTTCCCGTCGCGTCAGGATATTCGCCAAGCACCCGTCGAAAGACCGTTTGTAAAATCTCTTTATTTTTTTCCCGATCCGAATCTTCAAAAGCGCGCAAAAGAAACTCTGCCCGGGCTTCGGAAGTTCCGCCGGATAAATCGGTCAAATAAATATAAGGGAGCCGACCATCGGTTGTCTCCGGCAATCGATCGGAAGGCAGTTCCGAGATCATTTTCGACAGGATGAACGCGGCGTTGATCATGATCCCTTTGGCGGAACCGGGATGAATGTCCCTGCCAACGATCTTGAGTTCCGCCTTGTCCGCGGAAAAAGTCTCTTGATTGATCTGCCCCGGCTTTTCTCCGTCAACAGTATAAGCGCAGAACGCTCCAAATTTCTCAATATCAAAAAACAGAGTTCCCGATCCGATTTCTTCGTCGGGAGTAAAACAGATCCGAATCGGCCCATGCGGAAATTTTTCGGTGATCAAACGGTCCAACGCGGTCATAACGGCCGCTATTCCCGCCTTATCATCCGCCCCCAAAAGAGTCGTTCCGTCGCTAACAACAATTTTATGTCCGATACACGAACGAAGATCGTCATTTTCTTCAATAACGGGACCTCCCGTTAAAGCAATCGCTCCGCCCTGATAATCAATAACGGACGGATTGACATTTTTTCCGGATACGGCGCAGGAAGTATCCAAATGCGCGACCCAGCCGATCACCGGAACGTCCTTTCCAACCGCTGGATCCGCCGGAAGCGTCGCCGTCACGTAACAATGACCGTCCACCGATACATCAGAAAGCCCCAGTTTCTTTAATTCGTCCGCCAACATAAGAGCAAGATCAAACTGCGACGAAGTACTCGGATATGTTCCCGATGTTTCACTTGATGTTGTTTCTATTTTTACATAACGCAAAAAACGATCCAGCGCTGATGCCATGTTTTATCCGATCTATGCAATCTGATGGTTATGCGGTCCGTATTGTTGTTATACCGCTCTGATTTTAATTTTCCGTTATTTACCGCCGATTGACTTCCGGAACCGGTCGTCCTTCTGATCTGTAAACGGAAAAATGCCGCGGATCTGCCTTATGTCGATCTGATTGAATACCGCCAGCGAGAAGTGATCTTCCGCATACATTTCCGACCGTTTGAAACTGATTATCAGGTTTGCCGAGATCGGTCTTTTATTTACCGTTGAGAAATAAATCACTCTGTTTCATTTGAAATTTTCATTGTCCTAATGAAAATGTGTTCCGTTATAAAGTCAATAAATGAATTGGCAATGCATTTCATATTATAGGGTGCCTCCAAAATTGACAGAACACCGGTCTTATGAATAATTTCAACCGCGATCAGAATCAAAACGGTCAAACGCTTTTCGGCATTCTCAAACCGCAAGCAGACATGGCCCGATCCAGAACTTCGGCCGCTTTTTCGCTGGCTCTTTTGGCCCCTTGATCAAGAACGTCTCGAACATAATCAGGATCGTTTTCCAGTTTCGCCCGCAGTTCACGCGCTCCGGAAAAGAACTCATCCGCCTTGTCGGCCAGCGCTTTTTTAACCAGTCCGTAACCGAACCCACCTTTTCGGTAGAGAGCGGCCATTTCTTCCCGTTCGACCGGAGTCGCGAAATTGGAATAAAGCTGATAAAGATGATCGGTATCAGGATCTTTGGGATCTTCCATCGGCCGACAATCGGTCTCGATCCGCATGATCTTCTTGCGCATCGCCTTCGGTTCTTCAAAGCACTCGATCACGTTTCCGTAACTTTTGGACATTTTTTCGCCGTCTGTTCCGGGCACTTTAGCGCTCAAATCCATTATTTTAGCTTTCGGCAAAATAAAAACATTGCCAAAAAGCGTATTGAACGACCCGGCCAGATCGCGGGCAACCTCAATATGCTGATTTTGATCTTCTCCGACCGGAACAAGATCCGAATCATAAACGAGAATATCGGCGGCCATTAGAACCGGATAGGAAAAGAGTCCAAGATCGGCCGTTAAGCCGCGCGCTTTTTTTTCTTTATACGCGTGACAGCGCTGCATCATTCCAATCGGGGTAATCGTCGTAAGCAGCCAAGAGAGCTGCGTTACCTGCGGGACTTCCGATTGAACAAAAAGAGTCGCTTTTTCCGGCTTCAAACCAAGAGCTAAAAGATCAAGAGCCGCATTCATAACATTGTTCCGCATCTGTTCTGCGTCTCTGACTGTTGTCAGCGCATGAAGATCCGCGATAAAATAAAATGCGTTCTCCGGATCTCCCTGAAGGCTGATATACTGCTGGATCGCGCCGAAATAATTCCCCCAATGAAAACGTCCGGTCGGTTGAATGCCAGATAATACTCTCATCTTTTAACCCGCTTACTCTCAATATTCTTTTAATCAAATAAAAATATTACGTCAATATTTTATATTATAATCATAAACCGGTCATTCGGTTTGTCAATATGAACATGCCTTGTGTCCAAAGGAAACATTTTCTCTTCCTAAAAAATTTTTTACTGCGTTCGTTTTTATAATCCTGAAACAGATTTTTTTCTGACCAACCGCCTTTATCGATTCCTTTTATACCGATTTCATGATGAAATTTCCGTTACAATGTCAAAAGAACAGCCGATTCACGCAGTCAATCGGCGGAAATAACAGAAAATTTAAAATAAAAGCAGTATAAAAATTTCCATTTGCTTCCCCTGCCCGTTACAAGGGCAAATACGCCCGTCAAACGGTCAGAACAGATCCGGTCTGCTGATATAATCCCCCAACATAGATCGATCGAGTTTTGTTTTTTCTTAATATCAAATATTTCATTTCTGAAAACAAACAAAAATCATATGGACTGCCGGAAAAAAGAGATCTTGGCCAAGCTCTTCAATAAAACGAATTCCGCGGAACCCGTTTGAACATTCCGGCTTTATCAGAAAGACTTTGTGAAAGGAATTCAATGTTAAAAATGAAAAAATTCAATATTTGCGAAAAATGCGGTGTTCCGCTGAAAATCGTTAAAACAGTGCGGCTCGAAGAACGCCGGATCCGAACTTATGTCTGCCCAAAATGCAAAAGAATAAAAAAAAGTTTGGAATTATTTTATCCGGAGCCCAACGCAAATCAGAGCCATTTCAACTGAGCAAACATGTTTTATCAAAACTGGTTAACCGTTATGCCGCTTTGCTATCTCTGTTATTAATATCAAAAACAGATCGTTTCGAAGAGAACCGGAAGACCGGACGAAAAATTCATTCTGCCGGAAAAATTACCCGGCATTCAAAAGAAAGGAACAAAAATGATTATTGAACATTGGGAGCTGTCCCGGATCAAGCCGTATCCAAACAATCCGCGTATCAACAAAGAGGCGGTCGCCTTTGTTGCCCGATCGATTAAAGAATTTGGATTTCAACAGCCGATCGTCGTTGATGGGGACGGCGTTGTCATCGCGGGACATACCCGACTGCGGGCCGCTAAAAAGTTAAAGCTGAAAACCGCTCCTGTTCTGGTCGCGTCCGAGTTATCGGAGGACCAGGTAAAAGCTTACCGGCTGGCCGATAATAAGACAGGCGAACTGGCCATTTGGGATCTGGCCAAATTGCAAATTGAACTGGCTGATCTTGAAAATTTGTCATTCAATATGACCGACTTCGGATTCTCGTTCGAGTTGGATCCCGTTGAAAAGAAAAAGGAAATTTTGATCCCCGAAGTTTGGCAGGTCGTCGTTGAATGCGATGGCGAAGAGGATCAACGGGATCTCTTTCAGCGGCTCACCAACGAAGGAAGAAAATGCAAACTTCTCAATCTTTAATAAATGGACGTTACATTCAATCAAAACAGGAGCTGAAAAACGGGTTCGCTCCTGTTGCACCGATTTCATCATGAATTTTCCGTCTTAACGTCAAAAGGACAGCCGATTCACGCAGTCAATTGGCGAAGATGACGAAAAATTTAAAATAAAAGCAGTATAAAACAATTTCGTTTTCTGTTTCAATGTCAAAATAACTGCGGATTCGAAAAACAGCCAGCGAAAAACGGAAAAATTTAATGACGGCAGTTTAACTCAATTGGTAATACTTTTCCGTATTGATATTACTGTCTGTTTATTCTTCCCAATAGTCGCATTACTTGTGTTCAAAAAATCTTTCTTTATTTGACAACCCGCCAGCCGCCGTCTGATTTTTCGGACGGTGATTCGGGGGTTTTCTCTTTTTCGTCATTCGAAACGGACGCTGACAATACCGAACCCGAGTTTTTCTTGAACCAGGAAGATCCCGGCTTGCTTGTGTCCTGTTTTTCTTGATTCAGATCGTTCGAATTTTTCGAAGCTGTCTTCTTTTCAACGACAACCGTTTTTTGTTTAAAAACCGGTTCATAAACTTCGGACGTTTTTTCTGAAAGTATCTCTTTTTCCGCTTTTTTATTATCATTGACTTCTTCAAGATCTTTGTTGTCGGCAAATGTCAAAATCGGAAGCGTCGAAACTTTCTTTTTCTCATTTTCCATATTAACAGAGAAATTCGGGTTTGAAGAAACTTTTACTGTCTTGATCTCTTTCTGATCATTTAGACCGGTCTTGTTTCCGGTCATTGTTTGATCGGATTTTTGCGTGTCAATTATTGATTCGTCTGAATTTTTCTTTTCAAACATCGTTTCATCGAACGGAATGGCCGGAAGCGTTTGCGAAACATCACTCAACGGACGAATTTCATTCGCTTGATTCGATTTCGAACCGGCATTGGATGCCGATGCGTCCAATGCAAGAGCGACTTCCGGATCCGATTCCGCGTATTGAGTCTTGCGCGTATCAACAGGAACGGCGATTCCGAACGTTTTTTTATTGTTTGCCGAATCAGGAACCGTCTTTTCAGATTCGGGAAGCAGCGGTAATTCCGGCAGGCCCGCTTTTTCAACAGAGGTCTCAATCTGCGGTATCGTCTCTTCTTTTATCGGAGTTGAAGACCGACGGTCAAGATGCTTGTCGGTAGTATTCCTGCTGTTTGAAAGTTCCGCCTCTTTGGGCAGACTGTCCAGTAAATGGATTCCTTCAAGATCGGTTATTTTGGAATGAACGCCCTTCTCCTCCTGAACGACAGTTTCCGACTGCGAAGTCGGCTCCTGTTTCCGATTGACGATCCGCGCATAAGTTTCGTTCGGCTGATTCTTCTTGGCATTTAAACGATATTCGACAACAGCTCCCTGAGATCGTTCATTGGCTTCCGACCAGACGCTTGCAGCAATTTGATAAAGATCTTCCTGAACCTTTGGAGCAACCAGCTCGGTAAGTCCGTCGATTCGCGTATACATCTCTTTCGGCGCTTTTTCCGCCAATTCAGAAATTGATCCGACAAAACCGACAGTTTGAGTGAAATTCGCATCCGCAATTTTACCAAGCATCGGCGCGAAAACTTTGCTTACCATTTCAACGCCAACATTATTGATCTTGACAAAACTGTCTGCCCGACAAACAACAAGCGGCTGCATTTTACTGTCTTCCGAATATCGCGTCTGGATAAAAAGAAGAATTTCTCCTTCCAGCGCCCTGTTTCCAACCGGTGTTTTGTAAGATCCCCAGCAGTAAACAAGAATATTTTCATTGTCATGATAAAGAACTTCAATCTTCCCGACCGTTCCTCCGCTGTCGTTCAAAGAAAATAAATTCGATTGTTCCTGCTTCATAGTGATTTGTGAATAGCCCATCTCGCGCCAAAGACCAACAACAATTTCCGGATGCAAAAGACAGTAATCAAACACTTCCGGATTGCAATAGGCACCGGCTAACGGAAGCCGTCGAAAAACACTGTATTTGGAAACAACGGATTGTGCTTTTTGGTAATCTTGCGGTGAAAGTGAATTCCAGGGAATTCGGCGCAACGCTTCCATCGCGCTGTTTTTACTTGACGAAGGCTTCAAAACATCTTCATAAGACGATTCAAGAGCCTGTCCGGAAACCGTTGTTTGAGACGCATTTCCTGACACTCGCGGCGCTTGCGGCTGAACCGTTCGCTGCTGTCGGCTTTGCTGATTCTGCGACTGTTTGAAAATTTGAAAACGCGATGCTTGAGGATTCTGTCCCTGAACAGATCGCTGCTGATTTTGTTTCTGCTGACTCAGTTGTTTTTGGCGCTGTTGAAAATACTGCTGCTGCTTTTGACGCTGCTGCTGTAACCAGGAAATCTGCTTACCGTCCGACGACGCATTTCGCGAAGAGGTATTCATCTGCTGCCCCGACCAGGTGCCCCGATCATTGTTTCTCTGTCCAAATGCCCGTAAAAGCGGACGGCTGTTCCCCTGTTCCTGATTATTGCCCGCCTGAACATCGGTGCTTGCTTGACTTAAGCTAAGTCCGGAAAGTGTCAATACTGATGTCAGGAACAGAACGAATCGATAATGGATCATCTGAATTCTCCGCCTTTTAACACAAAAACTTTGTCTGTTTTATTTTGTTTATCCATCTTTATTTTTCGAAAATTATATTAAAAACATAAAATCCGATTACTTCAGAGTTATCGGCATTTTATAAACGATCTTTTTATTTTATTTTACAATTTTGACCATAAAATCCGATATTTTTATTATTCTCTGTTTATTTTACCCATTATAATCATTCCGTTTTTTCAGGTTTATCTCTCTTACAATAGCGCAACAACCGGTTTTATTATGGTTCCTGAGTCAAAAGAACTGCCAGATTCACAAAATCAATCGTTTAAAATGAGAGCAGCAAAAAAGTTCATTGGGTCTGTCTCTTTTATCTAAAATCAGTCTTCAGTTTTTACAAAAATCAATAGAGACCGATTTCGAAAAGAAAATTTCAGACAAGTCAACAGACAAGGGATACCGATTCCTTAATGAATTTTCCGTTATGACATCAAAAGAAAAATCGATTTACATAGTCCATCGGAGGAAATGATGGAAAATAAAAGCAATATCAATCCGTAAAAATCAAAAAAAGACGGAAATTTCTTTCCGTCTTTTTCAATGTTTTTATTATTCAAACGCGATGGTCAATGAATAAAAATTGAACTATCGTTGAAAACAAAATTATTTTTTATCTTCCGCTTTGGCGGGTTTTTCCGGAGCGGGTTTTTCCGCTTTCTTGTCATCCGCTTTCGGAGCCGGTTTTTCCGGTTCGCCCAAGAGCGAAAGGAGTTTGGCCTTGACTTCTTCAAGATCGCGGGCAACCATCAGTACTTTACCGTCTTTTCCGACCAGGAATTTTGAACCGGAACCAGCAGCATCGATAATTTCCGGGAATTTTTTACCGGCATCGGCGGTCATTTTCTTGGAAACGAGCGGCCAGTTGATGCCAAGCATTTCGATGATTTGCTTAAGATAACGGGTATCGTTGTCCAAATTAACGCTGACGATTTCAAAACCTTTGTTTTTGTATCCGTCATAAAGACCTTTAAGAGTTTCAACCGATCCGAAATAACTCTGATCCTGCATCGACCAAAGATCGACCAGATAAACTTTACCGGCTAATTTTTTGCTTGAGAAATCGGATCCGTCAGCAACAACGCCTTCAAGGGTGAAACTGGATCCGGGCAATTCGATCAAACTGATCTGACCTTTGAAGAAATTCGCTTCGGCTTTGACTCCTTCATTGGAAGAAGCGGCGCAGAACGCGGCGAAATCCTTTAAAACTTTTGAATAAAGATTGGCGTCATTATTATTGGATCCGATCATTTCGATTTCAGGGCGGCTGGCAACGACAACGGTACCGGCTTCAGGTTCCGATTCCATCATTTTTTTGATATCGGACAGAACAGCGTTGAGATCTTCGATCTTTCCCTTGTTTTCGGAAACGTTTTTAATGCGCAGAACACAAACTTCAGGCGCGACGGAATTGACAATATCTTTGAAAGCACTATTCTTGGAAAATTCGTCAAAGACTTTATTAAGATCGTCAATTTTGGCAGTACCTTTCGAAACCTTGAACATAAGGAGTCGGATCTTGCAGTTGGCGAGAATAGGCAGTTTATCTTTCGCGAACGCTTCGTCAACAAATTTGGCCAGATCGTCCATTGCTTTTTCATCCATCTGACTCTTTAAAAGATATCCCTGGATCTTGACACCGTAAAGTTGGGTTTTCTGGGCATCGGCCGGATTTTTTGCAAGATGTTCGTCAACGAACTTGAACAGATCGGCGACTTTGGCGGGATCGGATTGAGCGGCGCGGCTGAGTACTCCCGCTTTGGTTGTAATACCGAGCGATTGAAGTTCAGGCGTTTTTTCCGCAAGCAAATATTCAGCAACTTTCAGAATTTTCTTGTCGGCTTCCGGAGACGGAGCTTTCGGTTGGCCCTGCGGTCCCTGTGCGCCGCCCATGAGCGGCTGAAGACGAAGCTGATAAATTCCTTTTCGGGAATCGGCGGACAGATCCGACTTGATCAATTCCTCAAAATATGCTTCCAGCGCGGCTTCTTTCTCCGGACTCTTTTGAGCAGCAAGCGTCAGACCAAGGAATTTGATCTCGCGGGCTTTCTCCGAGCATCGTTTTGAAAGTCCGGCCTGTTTGAGATAACCTTCAAGGAAGGAAACCAATTGATCGAAAGCGGCCGCTTCTTTTTCACCTTTGGTAAGCGCAAGCTGCGCTTTGACTTCAAGTCCAAGGATCTGAAGTTCGTCTTCCTTATTCTTAAGAATTTCCGCGGCAACGGCTTCCGCTTTATCGAAACCGGCGGCATCGTTTCCCCCCAATCCGATCACGGATTGAAGCTTCATTTTCCAGGCATCAATTTTTTCTTCTGTCGTTTTGGCGTCTTTAAGGACAGAATCAACAAATTTTCCGAGTTCTTCCGCCGCCGCTTTATTCGTCGGATCAATACCCGATTTGGCGGTCAGCGCGATCATTTTATACTGATACGCCTGCTTCTTTTCTTCCGGCTTAAGATCTTTCGCCGCAAGAATTTTGTCAGAAACTTCAATAAAGGTCTTACTCATCGCGTCGATCAGCTGGTGCATCTCCGCTTCAGACTTCGGCTGCGGAAGCTTCTTTTCCAGTTCATCAAGGAATTTGATCAGTTCGGCAGGAGTCGCCTTTTCAGGAACTTTAAAAAGACTCATATCAAGAGGCTTGGCCTCTTTCTTATCCAAAGGACCAAGAGCATCAAGAGAAAGATCCTGAGAAACCGCGGGCGCGGCATTAGGAGCGGCGGGCTGCTGAGCTTCCAATACGGTCAAACCGGCCGTCAGTGATACTGACAAACCGAATACAAAAATTGACAATCTTCGAAACATGTTTTTTCCTTTTTTCATAATATTAATGTTCGTAACAATCTTATCCAAATTATCCGACAATATAACTATCATTATAACAATTATAACGCTTCCATAAAACCGCAAGAACCGATTTTTTTGTAAATTCCGTAAATTTTTTATAAAATTACCAATTTATATCGTTTCTATTTTATATTTGTCCTTTGGAAACAATATTTCATTTATTGGAATCCGCGTCTTTTCAAGAAAATTTTTATGTCTTTTCTACCGGATTAATACTAAAAAACCCAAAAACATAAAAACATTTCCAATAAAATCAAGAAAGGCACCATTCATCCGCAATCAACCTGTCAGCAGAAAAGATCGAATTCGATCTTTATTTGACCAGTTTTTGAGACAGTCCCATAATAATATTTAATCCATCAGAATTCGGATCTAAAAAAAGCCGGCAAACTTGAAAAGCGCCGGCTTTTAAAATACATTAAGATTTTATCATTCAGACAAAATCACTCAACAGCGGGAACAGCCGCGGTTTCTTTGACTCGATCATTTTGTCCGACGAATTCGATAATCGCCCGGTCACCGCCGTCACCCAATCTTGGCTTGGCCAATTTCAGGATACGGGTATAACCGCCGGGACGATTTTCAAAACGTTCCGCTAATTTATTAAAAAGAATAGAAACGGCTTCTTTCGAACCGAGTTCCTGCAGGGCTCGTCTTCGATAAGCAAGCGCCTTGCAAGCAACAGCATTCCATTCTTTCCATCCTTCGCCTTCGCGCCATGTTTTCCAAGCGGCGCTGTTCTTTTCAGCTTTCGACTCAAGGAGCTTGGCCGCTTTTTCACTTTCGCGCGCTTTGACGGCGATTGTGATGCATTTTTCAATAAAAGGACGAAGTTCTTTGGCTTTCATCAGTGTTGTAATGATACGGCCGTTGACTTTGGGAGCCATTTCAGGAGTATCATAATCTTCACTGTCGCGAGCCGTCAAAATAAGGGCAATGGCCAAATTCCTCAAAAGAGCCCTTTGATGACTCGGGTTTCTGCCTAATTTCCTACCAATCATTCTATGTCGCATTGTTCTTCCGTTTATATCCGCTATTTAAAGGTGTTACGACTTGGGGATGCTTTATATCGGACGACTTCTCCGATCAAGCGTTAATATCAATACTGGCTCATTCCTTGAGGATTCACCGGAGTAGGAATTCTCATTCCAAGACGCAAATTATGCTGCTGGAGTTTTTCCTTGACTTCGTTCAGTGTCGTTTCTCCGAAGTTTCTCACTTCCAATAATGAATCTTCGTTCCGGACAACCAGTTCGCGAACCGTTTTGATATTTTCCGCCTCCAGGCAGTTCATGGCTCGAACCGAGAGGTTCAGTTCGCTGAGTTTCATCGACAATTTGGCTTCAAGAGCCGGATCAAGACCGCTTGTTCCAATAGCTTTAACTCGGCTGAAAACATCGCCTTCAACTCGGTCATACTGGATAAACGGATTCAAATGCTTACGAAGGATCTTCGCCGCTTCGACAAAAGCAAGTTCCGGATCCACCGTGCCATCCGTCCAAATATGGAGGATTAACCGGTCATAGTTTGTTTTCTGAACAACACGCGTCTCTTCAACTTCATACTTCACGCGCAGCACCGGGCTGAAGGAAGCATCAAGCGGAATCGTTCCAATTTCATCGTTACGATCTCTTGTTAAGGCCTGCTCGGAAGCAGGAACATATCCCCGACCGTTTTCAACGACCATTTCAAGACAGAATGGAACGTCTGCCGTCAAGGTTGCGATCTTAAGATCGGTATTAATGATCTGAACGGCACTGTCAGGAGTTATATCGGCCGCGGTTACCGGGCCCTTTTTATTCTTTTCTATTCTTATTACATGCGGTTTGTCATCGTTAAGCCGCACTATGAGCGATTTGACATTCAGGGCTATTTCCGTCACATCTTCCAGGACGCCGTCCAAAGAAGTGTATTCAAGAGTCGCACCCCTTAATTTCATCCGGGTAACGGCACTTCCTTCAAGACTTGAAAGAAGAACTCTTCGAAGGCTGTTCCCAATGGTGATACCGAATCCGCGCTCAAAGGGTTCGGCAGAAAACTTCGCATAAGTGGGAGTGCAGGTTTCCTTGTCACAGACAACCTTGTTGGGCAACTCCAAACCTCTCCATCTGACTCTCATAAATCAAGCGCTCCGATTTCTTGGGTGAGGGCGAATATTTTATTTTATACAAACGGGAACCCCCAGAGGATGTTCCCGACTTGGATCTTGATCTTACTCGCTGATTATTATTAGCGGGAACAAAGCTCGACGATAAGCTGAGCATCGACGGGAAGAGAAACGTCTTCATCGCTCGGGGCGCGAAGAACTGTTCCAACAAAACTTTTTGTTCCGCCGGTTTCTTTCACTTCGACATTAAGGAAGTCAGGACAAGCTCCCGATGCTGCTGTTTCAACCGCGATCGACGCAAGATCAACACTTCCTTTTTTGCCCTTGACCGTGATAATATCACCAGGACGAACCAGATAACTTACAATATCAACCCGGCGTCCGTTGACAAGGATGTGTCCATGTCCAATGAACTGACGGGCAGCGGCGCGCGAAACCGCGAAGCCAAGACGATAAACAACATTGTCCAGACGGCTTTCGAGAATCCCCATGAGAACCTTTCCGGTATTTCCCTTGGCCCGATCCGCCATTTTATAATATTTACGGAACTGCTTTTCCATCACTCCGTAATAGGTTTTCACCTTCTGTTTTTCGCGGAGGTGAATACCGTAATCAGTCACCTTTCCGCGTTTTGCTCCATGCATTCCGGGAGGGTTGCTGTTTTTCTCAAACGCGCATGTGTTCGCGTTCTGGCATCTGGCTCCCTTCAAGAAGAGCTTCATACCTTCCCGACGGCATCTTTTACAAACCGCTTCTAATGTTCGCCCCATAACTGCAATAGCTCCAAAGTTGTATATAATTATCTCTTAATTAAAATTTACTGCCAAGATCTGTCTTTAATTCATGCTTCCGCAATAAAGATCAACAGACCGAACATTCAACCGTAATGAATGCTCAAACACGGCGTCTTTTGGGAGGACGGCAACCATTATGCGGCAGAGGTGTGACGTCTTCAATCGTCTTGATCACAAGACCGGCCTGCTGAAGGGCGGTAATTGCCATATCGCGACCGCTTCCAGGACCTTTCACTTTGACTTCGAGTTCTCTCATGCCAAATTTTTTGGCTTTGTCCGCAGCCTGCTGCGCGGCCATCTGACCACCATAAGGGGTGCTTTTACGGCTTCCCTTAAATCCGCTTGTTCCGGCGGTTGCCCAACAAAGCGTATCGCCTTTGGTATCGGTGATCGTTACATTCGTGTTATTGAAGGTCGCCTTAATATGCGCTACACCGGCTGCAACGCTTCTTTTGACCTTACGTTTCTTAGCAACTGTCTTAGCCACTGATTTTCTCCAAACTTATTTCTTAATCCGTCAATTCTCTTAAACCGCCAAATTAGTGAAGGTCTTTAACACCCTTCTTGCCGGCAACGGTCTTTTTCGGACCCTTGCGCGTTCGGGCATTCGTCCGGGTTCGCTGACCGCGAACCGGAAGCCCTTTACGATGACGGATGCCCCGATAGCAACCGATTTCTCGAAGACGCTGAATATTTTGATTGACCTGACGGCGAAGCTGACCTTCTACCATGTAATCATTATCCAACAACGAAGCCAGACGGGCAATTTCATCTTCCTTAAGACTCTTCGCCCGAACCATCGGATCAACTCCTGCTTTCCTGCACAACTCAGCGGCGATTTGAGGACCAACTCCATAAAGATAGGTCAGCGAAATCACGGTCGGCCGGTTATTCGGAATATCAACACCTAATAAACGAGGCATTTACCTTCTCCTCTTGCTCTCTTTTATAACAAATCCCGAATCAACCCTGGCGCTGCTTATGGCGAGGATTGACACATATTACGAAAACTTTTCCTTTGCGCTTGACGATCTTGCAATTTTCGCAGATCCGCTTGACACTTGCTCGAACTTTCATCGCTTTTCTCTCTTATTGCTGGGAAGTTTTACTTGCGCTAACCTTCCGTCTTACATGGTTATACCGGAAACCAGAGGACCCGGTAATCTTCCAGATTATATAAAAATTTATTCTATTATAGAGGCTCAAAAAATATTGCCAAGGGTATCTCTTTAAAATTTACGGCTTTTATCCTGTTTTTCCAGCTTTTTTCATTAAAAAAAACAAAATAACTCAAGTTTTCTGCCGATCAGACATATTGCCCTTTCGCTTTCGCGTCTTCATATTTTTCGAAAAATTCTGCGGCGAGCCTCTTTTCCTCTTCGTCCAGCGGTTCTCCCGTCAAAATATACGGACCGGATTTCAATATTCCTACCGTATGTTCCGCGTGCGCGCTGCGACTCCCATCCGCCGTTGTAATCGTCCAGAGATCTCGCTCCTGCCGGACTTTTTTCGTTCCCGCATTGACCATTGGTTCAATCGCGATAACCAATCCGGGCCGGATGGGAAAGTCATGGTTCATAATAAACTCACGATAAACATAGTTCGGAACCTGCGGCTCTTCGTGCATCTCCCGACCGACTCCGTGACCGACAAACATCTCGACCACTGAAAATCCGTCCTTCTTTACAAACCGCTCCATTTCCCGGGCTACATCGCTCCAAAGACGTTTCGTCTTCAAAAGCTTGATCGCAAGCTTTAATGCCCCTCTGGTCACGTCGACCAATTTCTTCGACGGCGCGTCAACATTGCCGACCATGTATGTGTTGGCCGAATCTCCGCACCAGCCGTCGATCTTGCATCCTGTATCGACACTGACTATATCACCATCCTTGATCACACGGTCAGACGGTATTCCGTGGACGATCTGCTCATTAATAGAACAGCAAATCGTCGCCGGATATGGTACCCGTCCGGGATACCCTTTAAATAAAGGGATCGCTCCGTTGCATAGATATAATCGCTCAACTTCCCGGTCGAGTTCGGCGGTTGTCATTCCTGCGGTGATAATATCTGAAACCAGTTTATGACTGGCCCATGTCAAAAGACCCGCCTTGCGCATCTGGAGAATATCACGTTCTGTTTTTAAGGACATTTCAACCTGTCTCTCCGGTCGACTTTGAGCGCGACCGATTATTTATAAGAATCCAATACTTTTTCTATTCTGCCGAAAATCTCATCCACAGTTCCGATTCCATCGATCGTTTTCAGGATGTTTTGTTCGGTATAGTAACCTACCAGCGGCTCCGTCTGCTTGCGATATGCAACCAAACGTTCCTTAATCACCTCCGGTTTGTCATCCGCGCGACCCCGGGATGAAAGACGTTTGTAAAGCTCGTCTTCCGGTACTCGAAGCTCAAGGACAACGTCCAAAGGATCATTCTTGGCCTTCAGATTTTTGTCCAGTTCCGCCGCCTGAACCAGTGTTCGCGGGAAACCATCCAAAAGAAAACCTTTTTTCGCGTCGTCTTGCGACAAACGATCAACAACAATACCGATAATGACCTCATCGGGAACCAATTGACCGGCGGACATGTATTCTTCCGCTTTCAGACCGATCGGGGTTTTCGCGTCACGAGCTGCGCGCAGCATATCACCCGTCGAAAGATGAAGAAGACCGTATTTCGCAACAATCTTTTCCGCCTGTGTTCCTTTTCCCGCTCCCGGAGGGCCGACAAATACCAGTTTCATGTTCTATCCTTTAATTCGTTTATGTTTTTTCGCTTTTTCTGACCGCTGCAAAAATAATCTGCCGCCGACTTTTTATCGTTCAAAATCTTTTGAGATTTCATTTTGAAGAGATCTCAAAACTTGAAACTGCCGCAAACTGATCGGTCTTGTTTTTCGTTTGACGCTTTATCATAACGATGATCGTTCGACCAAAAAAACTTTCCCGCTTTCAGCAAAAAAACTTCCGCGGGAACAATAACCGTATCAGTACTGCGCCGTTTACATTCGAAAAAAACCGGCGCTCATTTTTCTGAAATTACTTTTCCAACAGACCTTTATGATCACGCATCACCAAATGGCTGTCGATCTTGTTGACAAGGTCGATAACAACGCTGACGGCAATCAAAAGGCTTGTCCCGCCAAAGAAACCGGCGATGCTGTAAGGTACATCAAGCATATTGGTGATCAGTGTCGGGGCAACAGCGATAATCGCAAGGAATGAAGCGCCGACATAAGTGATTCGAACCATAAGTTTTTCGAGATAATCCGCCGTTCTCGTTCCCGGCCGATGACCTTGAATGAACGTTCCGTGATTTTTGAGATTTTCCGCCATATCCTTCGGATTGAAGGTAACAGCTGTCCAAAAATAACAGAAGAAGTAAATCAAACCGATTTCCATTACAACATAAATATAAGATCGGCTTCCCGAAAACATCTGATTCAAAACATAGATCGATTTGGTCATAAAGCTGTCGGTTGCTTCTCCGGTGTACGGAAAAGATCCGGCCAGATATGCAAAGATAAACTGCGGAAAGAGCATCAGGGAGCTGGCAAAAATAATCGGCATAACACCCGCTTGATCAACACGAAGCGGAAGGAACTGACGATTGCCGCCGAAGACCTGACGTCCGCGGACATGTTTGGCGCTTTGCGTCGGAATACGACGCTGACCTCTCATGATGAACACGACTCCCAAAACAACCAGGAAGAACAAAACGCAAAGCAGGATGATTTTTTCCACTCCGCCACCCATGGCAAGATGTCCGTCCGGCGCAACCGACTTCCAAAGTTCGGTAACCGCGGAAGGTCCTCTTGCGAGAATACCGGCCATGATCAGGAGGCTGATACCGTTTCCGATACCGTAAGCGTCGATCTGTTCGCCGAGCCACATAAGGAAGGCAGTACCGGCGGTCATGGTCAAAACCGCAAGAAGTATCCAAGGCATGGTCAGCGAACCCGTTTCCGGATTAATACAGGAAGCGAGATAAACGCTTTGAACACCACCAGACTGGAATTGCGAAACCGCCATTGAATTCAAATACGCGACATAAGCGTAACTTTGAATCAGGCAGATCGGAATAGTCATATATCGAGTATATTCATTGATCTTTTTTTGACCGCTTTCCCCCTCTTTTCGCAATTTTTCCAGAGGAGCCCAAACGGTACCCAGCAATTGAAAAATAATTGAGGACGAAATATACGGCATAATACCAAGACCGAAGATGGTCATTTTATCAAGCTGGGTTCCGCTGAAAACCGCGACACGATCGAAAATATCTTTCATGTTGCCGCCGAGCGAATAGATACCCTGCTGATCGTTCACCATCGGAAGAATGATATTCCATCCCAGACGATAAACGGCAAGGAGTCCGAGGGTCAATAATATTTTTTTTCTCAATTCGTCGATTGAGAACATTATTCGAAACTTATTCAGCATCAGATCATCTTCCTTAACGATAAATAAGAATTGACATCCGATCATCGGGACGGTTTGGAGACAATCACGAACCGTTGAAAAGCGGGATCTGTTCGCCGCTTGACTTCTTTATCCCGGGGAATCTTTACATTCGAAACGGCAAACCGTTGACCGGATCACAATGGATTTCCAGCAACGGTTCAAATTTAAAATGAATCAATTCCCTGACGGACGTTCGAACCGGAAATCAGTCCTTCTTTGCCTTCTGTTTCATTTTATTTTTCACGACAGGCTTTTTAAGAGGAAGAATTTCGACTTTTCCGCCGATTTCTTCTACTGATTTTGCCGCACCTTTGGAAATGAAATGAACTGAAAAATCGTATTTTCTTTCGAGTTTGTCATTTCCAATAATTTTTACATAAGATCCTGTTCTTTTGATCAAACCGCGTTCAAGAAGGATATCGTGATTGATCGGGCAGGATTCGGGGAACTTCGCCATAACGGAAGCGAGCGAAACGCTTTCGACGTCTTTGGCATAATTGGCATTGTTAAAGCCGCGTTTCGGAATACGACGGGCCAAAGGCATCTGACCGCCTTCGAACGCCGGAGACTGGGAGAAACCGGATCGCGATTTCTGTCCATTGGATCCGCGTCCGCTCTGTTTTCCTTTATTGCTGCCGGCACCGCGGCCAACACGACGGCTTACCGCGTGTTTTTCAATTCCGCTGTTAACTGTATTTAAATCCATTAGAGTTTCACTCCTCTTCTCAGTCTTTCGACATCTTCTTTCTGACGGGTATTATGCAACGCATCAATAGTTGCTTTAACCAGATTGATCGGGTTGTTGCTTCCGTAAGATTTTGTCAGAATATCGCTGATACCGCAGGCTTCGCAAACCGCTCGAACCGCGGCTCCGGCGATAACACCGGTACCAGGCTGGGCGGGAACCAAAATGACCCGGGCTGCCCCGTAACGGCCGATTACTTCATGCGGAATGGTCACGGATTTATCGGAATTGTAATCACTTCCGGCCGCGCTAGATCGCATGCTTTCCGGGAAGATCGATCGGGTCGTCTTCAGCCGACGTTTTCCATCTTCCTGCGCCTTTTTAACAGCAGGAGCGACTTCCTTGGCTTTTCCGCTTCCCCAGGTAACTCTGCCGGAACCATCGCCAACAATGACCATGGCGGCAAAACTGAATCGGCGCCCGCCCTTGACGACGGCTGCGCATCTCCGGATCTTAACTACCGGATAATCTTCTTTTTTATTTCTTTTTTCGACTTGGCTGTTTTCACTTGACATCGTATTTACTGCTCATATCTGGTAAAATGATTATGATCTCAGTGGAATAGCTCCGACTGGACGAAAAACTTATCAGTTCGTCTTTCGTCCTGCGGTTTCTTATTCCTCGTCACCTTTGGGGCCCATATCCAAACCGTTGTCTCGAACGGCATCAGCGAAGCTCTTGACACGACCGTGATATCTGAAACCTTTTCGATCGAACGCAACCTGCTTCACTCCGGCAGCCACCGCTTTCTCCGCAAAGATCTTTCCAAGAGCCGCAGCTCCTTCGCAATTACCGCCACTGATCCCCAGCGCTTTGAAATCTTTGTCAAGCGAACCGGCCGAGACAATGGTCTTGCCTTCTTGATCATCTATCAGTTGGGCATAAAAATGTTTAGCGGTCCGGAAAATTGACAACCGCGGACGTGTGCAATTCTTTTTGACAGCATTACTGACTCGGAATTTACGAACCTTTCGCTGTTTGTTTAAACGAATTTTAACTCTCACGTTTCCACCAATTTATATCTTGTTCAAATAATGAAATTCCAAACTGTTCCAAAGGACGCGGACACTATTTCTTGCCCATCGCCTTACTCTCTTTACGGCGAATGACTTCGCCTTCGTATTTGATACCTTTACCCAAATAAGGCTCGGCCTTTTTGATCGCTCTGACTTCAGCGGCAAATTGTCCGACAAGCTGCTTGTCGCATCCGCTGATCTGTACATGCAATTGATCCGGACACTTAACTGTTAATCCGGCAGGAATCTGCTTGTGAACTTCGTTCGCAAATCCGACTCGCACCTGAAGAACGTTTCCGGCAACCGCGGCCAGATAACCGGTACCAAAAATCTCAAGTTTCTTTTCATAACCTTGAGCTACGCCGATCACCATATTCTGGATCAGTGACCGGAAAAGTCCGTGCATCGCGTTGGCGATTCTGTTATCACCATTCTGGAACACATGAACTTTCTTTCCTTCTTCGTCCATTTCAACTTTGACTTCCGGACGAACATTCAACTTCAATTCGCCTTTCGGACCCTTGACGGCAACTTCGCTTCCATTAACAGCGACAGTAACACCGGCGGGAATTTCGACAGGTTTTTTTCCAAGTCTGGACATTTCTTACCTTATCTTTTCGTTTGGCTTAACTTCAGGACCTTGTTTATTATTATCAAAAAAACAAAACCGTATTCTGTTTCGATATTTTCAGGAGCCTGAATTTCAGCAATAATAAAATATAAACAATCAACAGCTGCTTTTCCTTTGAGGTGCCGGTTTTTACCGGCACCCAATGAGATCGTTATTACCAGATCTCACAAAGAATTTCACCGCCGACATTTTGTTCTTTGGCTTCCCGATCGCTGATAATGCCTTTATTGGTACTCAGGATCTGAATTCCGAGTCCGTTAAGAACCGGTTTCAAATCACTGGGACCGCAATAGCAGCGGCGTCCGGGCTTGCTGATACGTTTAATACTTTGAATAGCGCACTCGCTCGGACTGAAACCGAGACGGATACGGATCAAATCATAGGGTTTATTTTCAATAACTTCATATTCACGGACATAACCTTCTCGCTTCATGACGTCAATGATTTCTTTCTTCATTCGGGAGAAAGGAATGTCGACGATCATACGTTCCACCTTCAAGGCGTTGCGAATACGAGTCAGCATATCTGCGACGGGATCTGTAATCATTTGTTCGTACTCCTTATATTACCAGCTCGATTTCTTAACGCCGGGGATAAGTCCCTGATCAGCCAACTTCCGGAAACAAATACGGCAAATACCGAACTTCCGGTAAACAGCGCGCGGACGACCGCAGATCTTGCAACGATTTTCGGACCGTGTGCTGAATTTCGGGGTCCTGTTGGCCTTGTTGATTTTTGCTTTGCTTGCCATGTTTATTATACCTTTATATTTTCTTTACGGACTGCTCAGTCCTTTTTGAACGGCATACCAAATTCTCTTAAAAGCTCGCGGGCCTGATTATCATCGTTCACATTCGTAACGAAAGTGATATTCATACCTTGGCTTTTTGTGTATTTATCCGGATTGAGTTCCGGGAAAACCAACTGTTCAGAAAGACCGAGGTTGTAATTTCCGCGGCGATCAAAACTGTTGGGATTCAAGCCGCGAAAGTCGCGGACACGGGGAAGAACGATCGAGATCAGACGATCCATGAACTCATACATTCTTTTACCGCGAAGAGTGACTTTGCAACCAATATTCATACCTTCACGCAGCCGGAAATTGGCGATTGAGCGCCGCGCCTGGGTTATAACCGGCTTCTGACCAGTGATCTGCGTTAAAACATCAAGAGCTTCCTCAAGATATTTCTTATCCTGAATGGCGCTTCCAACACCCATATTCACAACGATCTTTTCCATTTTGGGAACGCAATTGACGTTCTTGACCGCAAGCCGGTCTTTAAGAGCGGTGAAAATCGTGTTGTTGTACTTTTCCATTAGTCTGGGCAACATGTGATTACTACCTGTTATCTGACATTAAATTGTTTATTGTTTCGGCCTTATGGATCCCCGGGACCGTATTCCCGGTTACCCCAACCGGCCCTTTATTCATTTCTCAAACATGCGCTCCGCATTTCTTGCAGACACGAACTTTTTTACCGTTTTCATCAACAGCAACACCAAATTTGGCAGGCTGCTGACATTTCGGGCAAATGACCATGACGTTGGAAGCGTCAATAGGCATATTCTTTGAAATTCTTCCGCCTTGAACGTTCTTCTGTGAACGTTTCACATGACGAAAAACTTCATTAACTCCCTGAACGGTAACTTCGCCTTCTTCTTTGTTGACTTTAAGGACTTCGCCTTTTTGTCCGCTGTATTTACCGGTTCGAACTATAACCATATCGCTTTTTTTGATACGCATCAGACCACCTCGCTCGCCAGACTGACGATTTTCATAAAGCCAAGGTCACGAAGTTCACGTCCGACTGCGCCGAAAATACGTGTTCCGCGCGGATTCTTATCTTTATCAATAAGAACAATCGCGTTGGAATCAAAACGGATATAACTTCCGTCTGCGCGTCGTGTCGGCTGTTTTGTTCGAACGATAACGCCCTGGACTACTTCACCTTTTTTAATCGAGCTGCCGGGAATAACCGATTTCACGCAGCACACAATAATATCACCCAGCCCGGCCGTGCGGCGATGCGTGCCGCCTAATACTTTAATGCACATCAGTTCACGTGCACCTGTATTGTCCGCTGAGTCCAAACGAGTTTGCATCTGAATCATTTTATGTCACTCGCTAATTAATTCTATTCTTTCAATCTTGATCGCGTCCGATTTATTCTTCCGCATGAAAAACAGACTCTCCTGAAGAGGATCTGAACCAATTTTTATTCTTCCACAGCGTCAATCAATTTGGCTTTGCGGACGATTCCGACGAGCTTCCAGCGTTTCATCTTGGAGAGCGGCCGGCATTCCTCGATCTCGACGACATCGCCGACAGAGGATTCGTTGTTCTCATCATGAACGTAGCAGACAGTACGTGTATGAACGTATTTTCCGTATTTCGGATACTTCTGTATGCGCGGAACTTCAACCCGGCGGGTCTTCTGCATTTTGTCCGTCTTTACGACTCCGACAATTTTCATCTTAGGCATGAATATCCCTCGTTACTTTTCCGTTTGTTTCTCTTTTTCAATTGTCTTGATTCGGGCGATCAATTTGCGGCATTTCACCACTTCACTCGGTGAGTCCAGCCGTTCCATACGCGCCTGAACCCGAAGATCGAACAGCTTTTTGGTCGTTTCGGCCATCAGCGTTGCGCGATGTTCCTCGCTCATTTCGCGAATGTCTTTCGCCTTGATAATGTTCTTTTCTGCCATCTTATATTCCTCTTAATGATTTTCGGATCTTGCGGACACTCTGATTACTCGGCCTGTCCGCGATTCGATCATTACGTTTTAGAAAGTTTTGCGTCTGACAAGCCGGCACTTGACCGGAAGCTTGTTAGCCAAACGGTTCAGACACATCTTAGCCGTTTCTTCCGGAACACCACCTATTTCATACATTACTGTTCCAGGTTTGACTACACCAGCCCAATACTCGGGCTCGCCTTTACCTTTTCCCATTCGTGTTTCCAGAGGAATGGAGGTGATTGATTTATGCGGAAAAATCCGAACGTATAATTTACCTTCTGTTCGAAGGTATTGCTGCGCCGCAACACGACCGGCCTCAATAACTTGAGCACTAATCCAGCCGCCTTCGAGAGTCTGCAAACCGAATTCACCGAATTCGACTGTTTGACCTCGAGTCGCGTTACCTTTTATACGCCCTCTTTGGATTTTTCGATGTTTGACTCTTTTGGGCATTCTGGCCATCTTTATCGTCCTCGCTATATTCGCCT
>CAZZEF010000006.1:43747-53482 GCA_964652875.1 uncultured Planctomycetaceae bacterium | reverse complement strand
CCTGTCTCAGTATCAATAAAAAAGGAGAAACGGACATGATCGAACGAAAAGAAGAAGATCGCATTGTTTTGACGGGCATCGGACTGACTGCCCCGAACGGTGACAATCTTGCCGATTACCGCAGCGCTCTTCTGACAGGAAAAAGCGGAATCGAAAAATACAATATTCGCTATTTTGGAGATACCGTTGCCGGTATTTGTCATTTCGACAATTTGAAATATGAATCCCGACGTGAACTCCGCCGCGGAACCCGGGCAGGAAGTATCGCCATTTACTGCGCTCATGAAGCCGTTAATGATTCCGGAATCGACTGGGACACCGTCGATAAAGACCGCGTTGGTATTTACGTCGGCCTGACGGAACACGGCAATGTTGAAACGGAAAACGAAATTTACACAATCAAACAATATGATTATGATTGCGCGTACTGGTCGCATCATCATAACCCGCGAACGGTAACCAACAGTCCCGCGGGCGAAATAACCCTGAATATGAAAATCACCGGACCGCATTATACGATCGGTGCCGCCTGCGCCGCGGGAAACGCCAGTCTGATCCAGGCCGTTCAGCAGCTCCGGCTGGGCGAAGTTGATTTCGCTATTGCCGGCGGTGTTTCCGAAAGCATTCACACATTCGGTATTTTTGCCGCTTTTCATGCCGAAGGCGCGCTGGCGGCCAATGCCAATCCCGAGAAAGCCAGCAGACCGTTTGACACACAAAGAAACGGTATCGTTATTTCGGAAGGGGGCTGTCTTTATACTGTCGAACGTCTCAGCGACGCGAAAAAACGGGGAGCCAAAATTTATGCCGAAATCGTCGGATACGGAATGAACAGCGACGCAACCGATTTTATTCTTCCTAATCCTGTCCGGCAGGCGCAGTGCATGCGAAAGGCTCTCCGATCCGCCGGGCTTGCTCCGGAAGATATTGATCTGATCAACACTCACGCGACAGCCACTCAATCGGGCGATATTAACGAAATCGTCGCAATTAAAGAGGTTTTCGACAGCTCCGAGAAAACATACATCAACAACACCAAAAGCTTTATCGGTCACGCGATGGGCGCGGCCGGGGCACTCGAATTGGCCGGAAACCTTCCTTCATTCGATGATAATATCGTTCATCCGACCATTAATATCGATGAACTTGATGAAAAATGCGCTATTAAAAATCTTGTCGTCAATGAACCGGTCAAAGCCGAACAAAAGATAAAATTCATTCTGAACAATTCTTTTGGTATGGTTGGGGTCAACGCCGTTCTCATTGTCGGACAAGCGCCCGAATAGTAGCGCCCCAAAGTAATTTCGATTATTTTTATACTGCTTTTATTTTAAATCTTCCGTCATTTCCGCCGATTGACTCCGTGAATCGGCTGTTCTTTTGACGTAATAACGAAAAATTCATCATGAAATCGGTATAACAGGATCACAAAAGATCTGGCCCGATCCGCGAACCGGTCACCATTGAACTCTTTAAATTCAAGGGGTTAATGGAGTCGGTTCCGGCAAGTTGTTTTCGTAACAGATCTTTTACAGAAAAGCGTTTTCTTCCTTTTGTTTTTTCGAAAACGTTTAATATAATTACCGCATCGGTTTTCATACAGCTTTTCACTTTTTCGCAATTTTTCTTGTTTGGATTATATTTTTTTATTGTTCTGCTCCGCTGATCATCGAAAAAAGTTACGCCGAACAGAAGAATCAAACATGAAACAGAATAACAATGAATAAAAGTAAGTTTTTAATGATTGAAAAAAAGGTCTTTTCGATTTTTTATAAAAATTTGTTGTTTCTGACTGGAAAAGTTTACATAATATTATAGAATAAAATATAAATATTGATCGGCGCGGAATTTCTTTTCGGATCCGAACATTCTTTCTGAAATATATTTGAAATTTCTGCAATTTTATAACAGGATCAATAATCAGATATTAATTTGCATCATCGTTGACACAATTAAAAACGAGTGAATTGCCCCGTTAAAAAGCAAGGAGTTAAAAATGACGAGACCTGAAATTAGAGAAGCTGTTATCGGTATCCTTTCCGACATTGCCCCTGATGAAGACTATAACGCTTTAAAAGACGATGTCTCTTTCCGGGAACAGTTGAGTATGGACAGCATGGATATGCTGGACATCGTTCTCGAACTCCGGCGCCGTTATAAACTTCAGATCCCCGAATCAGATTATCCGAATCTTGTTTCGATGGAAACCTCCTTGAATTATCTTGAACCGCTTCTGAAAGATTTTTGATTTTTCATTAAGGCCAATTAAATGGATTCCGCTCCTTTGGATTTTTCGCCGCAGGAACTCAACGAACGATTAAGAGAGCAATACTCAACGATTTCGCAGCTGGCCGGCGGTTTGGCGCATGAAATAAAAAATCCTCTTTCAACGATTCGGCTTAACATGGATCTGCTGGAAGAGGACTTGGAGGACATACCCGAATCAGCGCCGCAAAAGAGAGCTTTAAAACGAATTCAGACCGTTAAACAGGAGTCATCCCGACTGGAAGATCTTCTCAATGAGTTCCTTGATTTTGCCCGGGCTCATCATATGGAACTCAATCCGGCGGATGCCAGCGCGGAACTGAAAGAAATTGTCGATTTTTACCGGCCGATGGCCAAGGAAAAAAACGTCGAACTTTCCGAATTTTACGCGGTCGATCTTCCGACGATCCGAATTGACAAACGATCATTCCGCCGCGCTGTTTTGAATCTTGTTCTCAACAGCATTCAGGCGATGCCGGACGGCGGAGAACTCGTTGTCCGAACCCGGCTTTGCGGATCGGAAGTCGCAATTGATCTGATCGACACCGGATGCGGTATGGATCACGAAACCATTCAGAAAATTTTCGATCCTTTTTACTCGACCAAACGCGGCGGATCCGGGCTGGGACTGCCGACCGTTCGAAAAATCATCGAAGGACACGGCGGCCATATCGCCATACAAAGTGAGCCCCGTTTCGGAACGCAGTTTACGTTAACTTTCCCCAGTCTTCCAAGAATTGAAGGGGAATTGCCTTCCAAACCAATCGCATTGTAAAGAGGTTATCGATGACCGATAATACCGCTGTTTTTTATACAACGACAATGTTGGCCGAACAGCTTTCAATATCGATTTCAACAATACGGCTTCTCGTTCGGCGCGGATTATTGACGCCCGTAAACGAAACCGAAAAATTTTGGCGTTTCAATACTCAAAATCTTATTGAAACAAGACAGCTCGTCGATTTTATGAAGGCCGGTTTCAATACGACAGAAATTTTGGACAGTGTCACCCGATTTCAGGAAAAGTTTCCGGATCTGACGCCTGTTCTCGATTATATCGCTCTTTCCTCCGATAAAAAGGCGCTCGTTTTCTGCAATGGCGAACAGGGAATTGATCCCCGCGGCCAGCAGATGATCGTTTTCAACAGTGACAACACCGTTGAAATTTCCGGCGAACCTTCCAATACCTTGTCGGCCGCAATTCATAAAGACGCTTTTCTTGACATTTATAAAAGATTCATTCCGGGCGGTCATTCGCCGATCAATTTTTCTCAAGATGATTTGGAATACATCCGAAAGATCATCGACAAACAAATTCTGCTCCTTTGCGAATCCGCTTGGAAACTTGAAGGTGAAGGCCGGATCAAAGAAGCGCTTGAACTTTACCGGTCGGCTCTTGTCTGCGGGGGGGCGGATCCGGCGATTTGTTTTCAGCTGGCGGAACTTTTAGCTCGTTGCGGAGATCTGACCGCCGCTCGGGAACGGTTTTATATGACCCTCGAACTCGACCGTAACAATGCCGAAGCCCAAGCGGCACTCGGTCATGTCCTCGTCCGGCTCAAAGAAAATGAAAAAGCGATTGACGTTTTCGAATCTCTTCTTATAAATAATCCTGATTTCATCGACATTCATTACGATTTGGGAGAACTGCTCTTTCAAACCGGACGCAAAAAAGAGGCGGCGGAACATCTGCACCTTTACCTCCAGCAGGCCCCCAATACCGATAATACCGCCAACGCACTGAAAATGATCGACTGTATTAATATGAATTCCTGACCCGGCCATTCGATGAACAAGATCTGCTTGATTTGTTCTTCCGGCGAATACAATATCTGTTCAGACAGACGCGTCAAAAAAGCTTTTGAGACCATTCAATTCTCAAAATCCGGTGTTTCAATAATTGTCAGGGACCTGAACGATCTTTCGAATTTTTAAAACGATCTCCAAGAGTCTTTCCAATTGATCCAAAGGGATCATATTCGGACCATCGCTGGGCGACTCTTCCGGGTTATAATGCGTCTCCAAAAACAAAGCGTCAATTCCGACCGCGGCCGCGGCTTGAGCCAGATAAGGAACAAATTCCCGATGGCCGCCGGAAGAGGTACCGCATCCGCCCGGTTCCTGAACACTGTGAGTCGCGTCGTAAACAACGGGAACCCCCAAACCGTGCATGATCACCAGCGACCGAAAATCGTTCACCAACCGGCCGTAACCGAAAAAAGTCCCGCGCTCGCCCAGCAGAATATCGGAACAGCCGGCCGATTCCAGTTTATCGACAACATTTTTCATATCATACGGAGAAAGAAACTGTCCTTTTTTAATATGAACCGGGCGATGAGTTCGGGCCGCAGCGCAGATAAGATCCGTTTGTCGGCAAAGAAACGCCGGGATCTGAAGAAGATCGCAAACTTCCGCGGTCGGTTCGGCCTGAAATGTTTCGTGAATGTCCGTCGAACAAGGTATACCGAATTCCGTTTTCACCTTTTCCAGCAGACAAAGCCCCTGATCGAGTCCCAACCCGCGCCAAGTCGATCCGCTTGACCTATTTGCTTTATCAAATGACCCTTTAAAGATCAGCTGAATTTCCTCTCCTTTCGAACGAAGTGATTCAACAATTTGAACAAGCCCGTTTGCGATTCGAAAAACACTCTTCTCCTGCAGAACACAAGGACCCGCTATTAATAATAGGGGAGAAGACTTTCCGCATCGGCAAGGTCCGATAACGACAGGATTATTCGGCATGACAGATCCCTCATTCCGCGCTGTTTTTATTTCTTTTTTCGAGCAGACGATCCAGTTTTTGAACCGTTTTTTTCGGAGCCAGAACAGTAAAGCGCCGGGGAATAATTTCAATTCGAACAGGAAGAATACCGCCGGGATCGCCATCCAGTTCATAAGGGATCACCGATCCGTCAGACGAAGAGAGCCGAAACGCTTTCCCCTGCCCGAGTCGGGAGGTCGGCAGAAACCGATGAAGACTTCCACTCATTGCCAAGATCATATTAACAATTTGGCGGATGAATTTTCCTTTTTTAAAAACACAATAATCGAGTAAAAAATCATTTCCCAAACATTGAGGGACCAACGGAACTCCCCAACCGTATTGGGGCAAATTAAACAAAAAAGTCCATTTCCCTTCTATGGCCGCTACTGTTTGCGAATTCTCTTTTAATTCCGATCCGATATGCGGTGTTTCAGCCCCCAAATTCTTCTTCAAGTCCTTGACGTCACGCAATGTCGATTCGTTATTTTCAGACGGCAGAAGAGTTTCAGGCTCCAATTTGATCGTCGGAAAAGAATAATGAGTAATCGCGGAAAAAATCGGTTTAATATAAGAAAGATAACTGATATGAGCGCCTTTTTGAGATCCGTTTGCAAAACGATTCATTCGAGCCTCATGGACCCGGTTGACAATATCGGCATCAATACCGGCACTGACGACAACGAGAAAAAGACGGTTACCCGCAAGTCCCGCATCAAGAGATCTGATCTCGCCCTGTTCGATCATTAACGCCGCTTTGTTAGGATCGGCCGGTAATTTTAGATATTTCGCGATTAAATTGGCCGTACCTGCAGGCAAAAGAGTGATCGGCACTCCCGGATTGGTTCGGTTCACTAATTCAGCGGCTGTTCCATCTCCGCCCACCCCAACCAAGGCGCGCAAACGACCGTCAGAAAAAAGAAGGTTCGCCCTGTCGGAAACCTTACCGAGATCGGTATGAATTTCAACGGCGAACCCTTTTTTAATCAAAATATCAGACAACATCTCCGCCCGTACCGTTGAGGAACCTCGGCCCGCCTTCGGATTAACGGAGATCAGCACTGAATTTGCTTTTTGTGGAAGCGAAGAAACCAGCATTCGGCTCTGCCGATAAAAATCAGTGAATGGCAAGTTTGGCGGCGCGACTGTTGCGGCGTTCGGCGCGCAAACGAGCCCGGCGTTTGATCTCACTGGGTTTTTCATAACTTTCGCGGCGACGCATCTCTTTTTTAGTACCACTGCGCTCTACGAGTTTGCGAAAACGACGAACCGCGTCCTGGATGTTCTCCTTTTCTCTTAAAGTAAGCTTAACCACTAAACTTCCACCTTTCGTGTCTTGGTTGTTTTTAAATTTTCATCCCTGTTTTCTTGCCGACAGACAGTGATATCGGAAGATCCTTTCCGGATGAATGGAATATTTATATTAACTCTTTATTTACCTTATTAAAGAATACAGGTCTCATTAATATATACCCGAGTAGCCTTTGTGTCCAGTCCTTACCAAGAAGATTTTTCAAAATTTTATCGCTTTAACCTTATTTTTATTAAAATAATTTTAATTTAGAGAACATAGACAGTCTGTATTAAATCTATTTTCAAAAAATATTATCGTCATTTTTCTTTTTTCTTTTTTAAAAAATCACTCGATCGCTTTAAAAATGTATTTCCAATTTAAATTTTTACCGGTTATCTATTTCATTGAACTTTAAAATTCAATTCCTCTTGAATTTTGGACAAGTTTAAAAATTGATATTGTCTAAGTCGGTAAAAACTGATAAAATCCAGCCGGTTGAACCAACACAGTCTTTCACACAATATCTATTTAAAACAGATCACGAAGTTTTATCTTGGCGATATTAAGGCTGATTTGAGAGAAAATTGAAACGCGGACAGAAACGTCTGTTTTCTCTTATTGAATAAATTGAAAATTAAGTTCAATGAATATTACAACATTATTTATAAAGTTATCATAAAAAAGAAACTATTGTTTTGTTCAGATAAAATACAGTTTTCAAAAAAGAAAGGATTCTCCATGAAAACCAACCGATTGCATTTTGCCGCCGCGCTTTCCATTTTATTTCTGATTTTTGGATCCTGTGCGCCAATCAACGCGCAGGAAACCCCTTCCGTCGCGCCTGCTCCCGCGACTGCCTCCGAAAAGAGCAATCAGCCGGAACTTGACGCCGCGTCTCAAGAAAAGCTCAAAGTCGCCGCGGAAAAATTCAATAAATCCGATTTCAACGGATCACTTGAAATTTTAAAAGAACTGGCCGCTTCCAATCCGAAGATCACCCCTCCGCGTTTGATTCACGCGCAATGGTTTGCCCAGCTTAAGAATGAAAAAGCGGTTCTTCTCTGTCTTGAAACCGCCGCTCACGAAGACGCAAATGATCCGGAAGCATTTTTGCTTCTCGGCGAAATTTCATTTAAACGAGGTGAACTGATGGCCGCGGAACTTCTTCTCGATCGGGCGGAATCCGTTTTAACCGCTTATAAAACGAATCCAGATCGACAGAAAGTACTGGCCGCCAAGCTTCTGAATACCAAACACGCTCTTTATGCCGCACGCGGCGATTGGGATAAAGCACAGGGGGTACTCGGCCAACTTCAAAAACTGACCGGCGATTCTTCCGAATTAAGCCAACGCATTGCCTATACTTTTTTTCAGAAAAAAGATGATGAAAGCGCGCGGAAATGGCTCGATCATTCCCAGCAACTGGCCGGTGAAAAAGGGGCTCCCGCCGCCGCCGTTATGGCTCAGTATTATATCAGCCGCGGCGATGTCGAAAAAGCCAAGGAAAGTCTCGCTCAAGCAGAAAAGACCAATCCGAAATCCGTTTTCGTTTTAAGCCTCGCTACCAATCTGGCGCTGATCGACAATAACTTGGATCTCGCTTGGAGCAATGCGCAAAAACTTTTAACGGAACAGCCGGATAATCTTCAAGTCCTTAAAACATACGCCAACGTTGCCATGTTCCGAAACGATTACGCAAGCGCGGAACAGGCATTCCAAAAAGCAACAATCGACGCTCCCGCTGACGCGGAAGCTCAAAACGGACTGGCCCTGGCCCTCTGTGAACAGCAGGATCCCGAAAAGAAAAAACGCGCTCTTCAATACGCCGTTGCCAATGTTCAAAAACAGAACAACAACCGGGAATTCCTTGTAACCTGCGGCTGGTGCCTTTATCAAAACGGACAAAAAGATGAAGCGATCAAAGTTCTGCAACAAGCTTGCGCGGACGGTCGCATGAGTCAGACCGGCGCCTATTATCAAGCGGTTATCCTGTCGGATCTCAATCAAAAAGACAATGCTAAAAAACTGCTTGACGCCGCTCTTTCGAACAAAAAGCTTTTCAGCAAACGACCGCAAGCGGAAGCGCTGGCCAAACAGCTCAACGAAGGAAAATAACGGACTAATCCCGTTTTCAAATTTGCAGAATATTTTTCTATTAATAATAAAGGCGATTCTCTCGTTCGGGAAAATCGCCTTTATTCAGTAAAAAAAATTATACCGCACTCATTTTATATTTTCCGTTATTTCCACTATTGACCGCTTGAAACGGTTATTTTTAAGCCTTGGAACGGAAAACCGATCATGGATCGGCATGCTTTTTTCAGTATTTCAATTTTTGATCTTATCCTGCATCTTAAAATCTGAGATCTTATTTCAGTGCCGTTGTTTCGGGGTAGCCGAAAAGAATATTGAAGTTCTGAACCGCCGCGCCGGACGCGCCTTTAATTAAATTGTCGATTACCGAAATGAGCAGAAGCCGTCGACCGGAAATACGGGCCGTCATATGACATCGATTTGTGTGCGCGACATCTTTGGTCGTCGGCAATGCGTCAACAACCTGAACGAACGGTTCATTATCATAAAATTTTCGCAATGTATCCAAAACTTCTTCTTGTGTCAGAGCTTCTTTTTGGATCAAGGAGTAAGAAACGGTTAATATGCCCCGATCCATCGGAGTTAAATGGGGAGTAAAGATAATTTCCGGTTTGAAGCCGCTTCCCATTTCCAAAACCTGGCTGATCTCCGGGGTATGCCGATGTGTTCCGACACCGTAAGCGGAAATCGCTTCATTGCATTCGGGATAGACGGTCTTCATCGACGGTTTGCGTCCGGCACCGGAAACACCGCTTTTGGAATCGACAATAATATCGATCGGCGAAACAAGTCCTGCTTTAAGAATTGGAACCAGCGGAAGGATCGTTGAAGTCGGATAGCAACCCGGATTGGCGACCAGATCAGCACCGCGGATCTGATCCCGAAACAGTTCAGGAAGTCCATAAGGAACTTTTCCCAGCCGTCCGGCGTCCGGATGCTCAACTCCGTACCATTTCTTAAAAACTTCCGCGGAATGAAGCCGGTAATCCGCTCCGAAATCGATCACTTTCAATCCGGCATTAAGCAAGGCGGGAGCAACCGCAGCGGTTGCCGTATGCGGCAGGCAACTGAAAACGCATTCGGCCCGTTCGGCGATCTGATCGACGGACAGATTTTCCAACGGGATCGAATAAAGACCCGTCAGTGACGGATGAACGAAATTGACCGGACGAGTCTCTTCCCGACTGGTCAAAGCGGTAACTTCCGCTTCAGGATGTCGGGACAGAATCTTTAATAGTTCAAGCGCGGTATAACCGGTGGCTCCCAAAACTGCGATTTTTGTCATTTGATTGAATCCTTTTCCATTGGGAGGGAAGTATTT
>CAZZEF010000006.1:8048-43737 GCA_964652875.1 uncultured Planctomycetaceae bacterium | reverse complement strand
AACACTTGGGAAATACTTTCCTGAATATTGTTTTTTCCAATAAAGAGATAATACGGCATTTTCCACCAAAACAGGGGGAAATAAAGTATCTTTTCTCGTCGCTCTTCCATTAAGATCTTCTCGAAATGATCCAAAAGCCAAGGCAGATGTTCCGAGGATGGAAAAACACTGCTGAAAGCAAACCAGATCGGCCAGAATGTCCGCGTGATCCATCGATGTTTTTTCATGCCGTCCCGGGGCATTGATCGGGAAATATAAAAATCGACGACTCCGATCACTCCGTCCGGCTTGAGATTTCCAACCGCCCGTTCCAATGCGGAATACCAATCAGGAATCATCGTTAGCGAATAGGAAAAAGTAACAACATCGGCTTTTCCTTCCGGAGGCGTCCACTCAGTCGCGTCCGCGCAAATGACTTCGACATTGGTCCAACCTTCGTCCTGAATACGCTGCCGGGCAACATTCAAAAGAGATTCCGCCAAATCGACGATATAAACTTTTTTTAAATGCCGGATCTTATCGCCCAAATTAACGAGATTCATGCCGGTTCCGCCTCCGACATCGATCCAAACACCATTTTCCGGGACCGGTAAATTTTTAAAGAGATCTTCCCGACCATGTAAAAATCGATTTCGAAAATGATCGTATTGATTCGCCTGTTTCGAATAAAAACCGTCCATTCGCTCCTTCAGTGTATTTTCCCTGCACCGGTGAAAAACCAGCTGAATCAATATTTTTAAATCGGCCCAAAGTTTCATTTTCAAATATTCTCCCGAATACCGGCTTACAGATCCCCGTTTTCAGCAAGATTGTTCGTGACGTGATTTTCCGTTTCACTTTCTTCAAAATCGGCGATATAAAAACTTCCGTATGTATGAACGCGATCCTGTTGATGAAGCCGGGCTGCGCGATCAGGATCCTGTGTCAAGATCTTGCCGAGTTCCGTTTTTTGTCCCTTCCATTCGACCGGAAGAGTATCAATATAATCCGTTTTTAATCCCCCGCTGCGCCAAAGAATTCTCGTCTTTTCCGCTTTCGCCTGAAGTATGGCCTTCCATTCCGAAACAAGCGCATTATAGAGTTTGTCCGAAAGCCAGTCCATATGATCCAGTAAAACAAAACGCGAAATTTTTCCCGAATGCTTTGTTAAAAAACCTTCAACAGTATCCGTATAAACACTGATTCGATCGGCCAGCCCATTTTTTAAAGCCATAAAATTCTTTTCTTCCAGATATTCCGGACAGCAGTCTTTGGTATAAGATCCAGTGCAGTAGACCCGCCAGAAATAATTGTCGGAGACAGGCAATTCGGCAAAGACCGCGTCCAGACAATCTTGAATGAATTTCAAAACGCCCCCGTCATATGTTTTTTCGATCTGGCGGCGCTGCGCCCTCGGAACTCCAAGCAGGGCGAGAAAAAGATCCCTTTTAACCATAAAACAAATAGGAAACCGCCATAATTTTTTTCGGATCCTGTTTCGCCAAATATCTCTTTGCCGCTCAATATCCCGGCATTCCCAAAGTTCTGTAAGAGACTTGCGAAATCCTCCCAGTGTGTTCACATAAATGTTCATCCAATGAGCGACAAAACCGGAGGTCCCGCAAAAATAATAAGAGTTGTTTTTTCTGCCGAAATATTTAACAATTTTTTTATCCCAAAATTTTTGAGAGGCGGGCGAAAGACGATTTCGAAGTCTGCTTTTGTAAATCTGTCTAATGTTCGGACAATATCCTTTACCGAAAAGATCAAAAAACATTTCATAATCAAGCTCTTTGATCCCGGCTATTTTCAATTCCAAAACAGCATTTTGCCGATAGTTCATGTCAACGGCATAAACATGTTTTATACCGGCCAGTGCGTAAGAAAGAACATTACATCCGGCGGAGGTTATGACCAGCAGACTGTCGTCCGGCTGAAGATCCAACGCCTGTTTGTCAATTCGGGGATCCTCCCAGCATGTATTGTAAACAAGATTATTTCCGTGAATGTATTGGAAAATTTTACCGCTTATCCATTCTCCAAGATTCATTCCGACTTCTCCGCCTTCCGATCTCTTTTATTTCAATAATTTCCGCCAGCAAAACAATAATTGAATCATTTCTCTTTAATGATATTCAAATAAATTATAACACAGATACAAGATGAAGTAAGGGACAATGATATTATTTATACTGCTTTTATTTTAAATTTTCCGTGATCTGCGCCGATTGACTGCGTGAATCGGCTGTTCTTTTGACGTTATAACGGAAAATCCATGATGGATTCAGTATATCTTGTCTGATTCATTATTTATGAAATAATAATCCATTTATTTACTGTTTGTCTTTAAAATTTTGTCCGATCCGTTTGCCGATCTGTCGTCAGATCTGAAACGGTCTTGTCAATAAAAAAGAATTCTTCACAACAGCAATTTCATACTACTCATCAAATATCAGCAATGACAAAGCAGCCCTTGATTGGGATTTTTATTTTGAAATTTTATAAAGAGCGAGCGCGGCTTCTTTTTCGGTAAACTGATGCCTGTTCAAAAAAGCGGCCAGCGGTTCATTTTTATCAACAATGGTTGTCACAAAAACAAGGCGCTGATGAAGAATGTGAACCAAATCGTGAACAACAGTTGAAAAAAGAAAAGAACCTATTCCAGATCTTAAACAATTTTCAAGAACGCCGATATCGGACAAAATACAGTAATCGGAACTGGGAAGATCATGGATCTGATGAACAAGCGCGCCCGCAATCGGAGGAGCTTTCCGATCGGACCGGGAAAAAACATTCCATTCAAATGTTTCGAAATTTCTGTAAAGGTTTGCTTCCCACCAGTTCCGGGCGATCGGCGGCTGATTAATGCGAATAATATAATTCTGACTGGCTTCCCGGGATCGAACGGTAATCGGTGCGATATAACAGCTTGAATCAAGCTGAAAACTGCGAAACCGCATATGAGTCCGATAGCCGAGTTTTTGAAAAGCGTCTACTAATTGAGTGTCCCCTTCCAAAAGTCCCAATGTAATTCCGTTTCCGTAAAGCCCGGTATAAAACGGAGGCAGTTTCTCGCATCCGCCCGCAAACCAAAGATTGATATTTTTACTTTTAAGATAATTTTCGGCAGCAATAATCAATTCCTGACAGGCTTCGACCTGACGTTCATAAGTCGGCCGGACAATCGGAGGAAAGATAACGCCGAAATTGGAAGAGGGGCCATCCCAATTCTGATTAGGAAGAAAAGAAGCATGAATAAAACCGATAACCTGATCGTTTTCGTCAACGGCGAACAACAGGCCCATTCGGTCAAACAAAATATTGCCGAAAAGCTGTTCTTCCAAAATATCGGTATCGACCTTATAATAACGGGAAGGATCGGACTTTGATTTTGCATTCCAAAGTTCTTTGACAAAGCCCGGGTCCGCATTAGTAAAAGGACGGATCTTAAACATGAAAAAACCTTTTTATATTTAATCGGCGCGATATTAAATTATCGAAACACAGGTGAGATTATCAGTTCAAACCGTTCGTCATTGATTTATTTTTGAAATAAAATATTACGCGCTTTATTTTACAAAAGACGATCGGGAAATTTCCAATGAAAACATGACTGAATTATCATTCATTTCTTATGATAACATCTCCTGTAAATTTTGCAAGTAAAAAATATTTTAATTTCATTGATAATCCAACCTGTACTTTATGACACAATTGAACAAGAGAGGCAAACCTTGCCGACTTTTCACGATATTTCCGGCTTAATTTCATTTATCATGTCAAAAATTACTTGGAGAACCCCGATTTTTTCATTTTAGCAGTTGAAAAATTTGGGTAATTGGAGTAAAATAATAAATGAGTTGTTTTGTTTTAGACACCGTTGTCATAAAATACAGTTTATCAGGTGAATCTTATGGTTATTGCAAACCTTTCAGAAAGTATCATGAATTGTTCTTTGTTTGGTCTTCCGAACTGGATGAAAGCCCTTACTTGGATCGACTCGTCGGCTATCGGCGTTTTTGTCGCTTTTGCGCTGCTCGTTGTTCTGTTTCGAATGATTTTCCCAAAAGTAGGCGCTATTGCTTGGGTAACTGCCAAAGAAACACTTCTTCAACCGTTGTTTTTAATTTTGGTTTTAGCGGGCTGTTTTGGTCTGTTTATTTTCCTTTTTCTTCCGTATCATACATTGGGAGAAGATATTAAAATCGTTGTTTCACAAGGACTTACCCTTGTCAAACTATTCGCGGTATTTCTGGCGATTTGGAGTGCCAGTACCTCAATCGCCGACGAAATTGAAGGAAAGACTGCTCTGATGATTCTGGCCAAACCGGTCGGACGTCCGCAGTTTGTTCTCGGTAAATACTTCGGACTGATGATTGCTGTTACAACTATTTTTCTCATCCTCGGTCTTTTCTTCGTCAATACGATCGGTTACAAACTCGTTTACGATGCCCGGGAAGCGGCCAAGGATATCCCGACCGCCGTTGAATGCTACCAGTATATTATCAACATCCTGCCGGGATTGGCGCTGGCCTATTTTGAAACAATTGTTCTGACCGCCATTTCCGTTGCTATTTCAACCCGTCTTTCCCTGTTGCCGAACCTGACGATCTGTCTGACCATTTACGCGCTTGGCCATTTGGTCCCGATGATCGTCGTTTCAAAGGCGGTCAGCGAAATGGCACTGGTTGGATTCGCCGCCAATCTGGTTTGCGCGTTTATTCCGGTGCTGGATCACTTCAATATGGAAACGGCCGTCGCAATGAATCGGGCGGTTCCTCTTGACTATCTCGGTATTGCCGGACTTTATTCCTTTATTTTCGCGTTAGTGGCAATGGTTCTGTCCCTGTTGCTGTTCGAAGACAGGGACCTTGCCTGACAACGGGAGATAATCCTTTTATCGAGTCATAAATTTCGCGATGTCGAGCGGATGATCGATATCGCGTTTTTTAAATTGAACGGCCATCTGATTTGACGATTCACTTTCATTTCACTGCTTCGGCTGTTTTGAATTCCGCGCGTTGAAGTTTCGCTGTTTTCGGCTGTTATGGCCGGGACAGATCTAACGATTATTGATTGTTTTTTGGAGAGTTTCATGTTCATCGGTCCGGTTTTTACTCGTGAAGTCACCATCGCGCCCCGCCGCGATCGAACTTATATCGCCCGGGGGATCTACGGAGGACTTCTTCTCCTTTTGATCAGTACCGCCTGGCTCGTTATGACCGGAACCCAGGTTATTATCGATACCGGAGATTTTTCCCGTTTCGGAGCGTCTCTGTTCGGTATCCTTGCACCGCTTCAGCTGGTAATCATGCTTTTTCTCTCTGCAATTTTGGCCGCAGCCGCCGTTGCCCAGGAAAAAGACCGCAAAACTCTGCTTCTGCTTCTGCTTACTCATTTATCCAACAGTGAACTCGTTCTGGGCAAACTTTTAGCCAGTCTGCTGGAAGTCTTGATCTTTCTGATCATCTCACTTCCTCTGTTTATGCTCGTTTCTCTGTTAGGAGGAATTTCCTACCCGCAGATCGTTCGTGTTCTGCTGGTAACCTTTTTTGGCGTTTTGACTTGCGGAAGCGTTGGATCTTTAATCGCCCTTTGGCGGGACAAAACATTTCAAGCAATTGCTGGAACAACGCTCGTTTTGGTTTTATGGATCGGTTTTTGGCAGTCGATCGGCTTTTTGTTCCCGGAAAAATCTTTTGCCGGCCTTTTTGTTTCGGATCTTGTCGCGGCAATGAGTCCCTGGCAAGCCGTCATGACCGCGGTTCAACCCGCGATTGAAACAGACGGAACATTATTTAAAATTTTAAATCCAATCGCCGGTTATTTAATCTCCTCCACCATTATCACCTTACTGGTCAACGGGATCGCCGTTATGATGGTCCGGATTTGGAACCCTTCCCGGGAACTCAAACAGGGAACGCCGGAAGAAGACACTTGGCGAAAAGAGGCGGTCGCCGCCCGACTTCAACGGGAAGCCGCGGAACGAAAATCGGCCGTTGCCGGTAAAGTTTACAACGCCAATCCTTACGAAAATCTCGAAGACAACCTTCTGGCCCAGGAAGAAGAACATCCTGATATCGCTGACAAACATCAGGAATACGCTCAGGACGGACGTTACAAAATGGATGCGGCGATCTCCGCGGCGCCCGGAAAAGTCCGTCAGGTTTGGGACAACCCGATCATCTGGCGCGAGATTTGCACTCATGCTTACGGACGCCGAACGTTCATTATCCGACTGGTCTATTTTTTATTGTTCCTTATGAGCATATACGCACTTCATTTGGCTTTTAGTACAACGACAGTACCAACCATGAGCGAGCTGGCCGGACCGCTTGTCCCCTTTTTCGTTCTTTCGATGTTGCTTCTTAACGCACAGGCGGCAACTTCGTTAACCTCGGAACGGGACGGAGGAACCTTCAATCTTCTTTTAGTCAGCGATATTTCTCCCAAAGAGTTTGTTTACGGAAAGCTGGGGGGCTCTTTTTACAACATGAAAGAAGCGGTTATTTTTCCTGTTTTGATCTGTCTTTACATTATTTGGAAAGAACCGTCACTCATGACGAACATGTTTCTTTTAACTGCCGGTGTTCTTGTCTTGAGTTTTTTCGCGGCGATGGTCGGAATTCATATCGGAATGCAATATTCCAATACACGCAGTGCTATTGCAACCAGTTTGGGAATCGTTTTTTTCCTTTTTATCGGAATCGCAACCTGTATGTGGATTATGATCGCTTTCAGCGGATCTTTTGAAGCGCAGTTACAGCCGTTTTTGGCTTTTGTGATCGGAGGTAGTATCGGACTTTATATTTGTCTCGGTGCGCGAAATCCGTCCGCTGCCATTGCGCTGGCCTCGTTCATCTGTCCTTTAGCGACTTTTTACGCCATTACAAGCCTTTTACTCGGCAAGCCTTACGGAGTTTTTGTCTCTATTGTCGGGGCTTATCTGTTCGCTTCCATTTCAATGCTGATACCGGCTGTTGATGAATTCGATGTCGCGACCGGTCGAACAACCGCCGATTGAAAACCTGCTCCCGCAATAATCTCACGTAACCGGTCTTTATGCAAACGACCGGTTATAAATTTTTACCGACGGAAAAAAATACTTTCAAGCTCTTGACAGACGACAGGACAACGGCCGCTATTATCAGTTCCCGACTAATTGATGAGTAACATTTCAATCACTATTTTTTCTGTTTTCTTCTATTTTTTTTGAATTTCGGTAAACGGAAGCGTAAAAACTGTTTCTTGCCGCCCCCTGTCCGCGTCCGATAACAGCAACATAAACTTTTGCCGCGCCGCCTTCGATAAGTATTTTAGCCGCTTCGCCGCAGGTCGCACCGGTTGTCAGAATATCATCGACCAAAAGAATCGTTTGACCAGTTATGTCCCTGGAATTTCTTCGAAAAAAACTTTTACGACTTAACGCGAATGTCCCTTTGACGTTCAATTCACGATCTTTTGGGGAAAGAAACGCTTGCCGTTTGGTCCACTTCGAACGGACAAGCAGCCGATGCCCGACGGGTATTTTCAGCGCTTTTCCAATTTCATCCGCGATAATATCAGACGCGTTAATTCTTCTTCTGATTTTTCGCACAACATACATCGGAATCGGAATAACAAGATCCGCTCCCAACTGCTGCAGCTTTTCCTTGCGGAGAAAGAGAAAAATTTTCGTCCAAAAGCGAGCCGCTTCTCCAGAAGTGTCAAATTTAATATAATGAATCCGCGATTTATAAGGTTCTTTGTATTCGATAAGCGCAATGACGGAATCAAACGGTCTTTTCCAATTTTTACAACTTGGACATTTTTTTTGATCGGGGGGCAAAGAATATTTCGTTCCTCCGCAGCTCGGACATGGCTGATTATCAGGAATCAGTTTTTGCAGGCAAGCAGAACAACAAAAAAAATCTTTCGGGAACATTACTCCGGTCGGCAAATGTTCATCCGAAAGAAGTTTTTTGCAAAAACGACATTTTCGGGGAAATACCAGGTCAAGAAAATTTTGCCAATATTTCCCCAACAGAATATTTTTTAAAAATGTACCGATTGTTATTTGTCTCCGAGTTCGATTTCGGACCATTTGAAGTTTTTCATTTTAGGACCGTTTATACGCAAATCAATATATTTCTTCATATTGGGCATAACTCCGAAAGAATCGTTAGCCAATAATGCGGTTCCATTTGTTTCCGTTTTGATGGCCATATAAGGAAAGCGTTTCTTTTCGAGCCATTCGGCGGTATTCTTGTTTTCCTCTTGTTTGGATCCATGTTTTCCGCCTAATTCCGATTGGACTTTTTTCATGTCTTTCAAAAGATCCGCATTCATATTTCCGACAAAACCGAGAAAATAGAGCTGATCTTTTTTTCGCTTCATGGTCTCGATAAATTCTTCGCATTGTTTATAAACAGGAGAAATGAAAACCATCACTTTAACAAAACGCCCGACTTTGGCGTTGGGCTGTGACCAATCGTTTTTGGCCCAGCCGAGACTGACCGCGCACCCTAATCCGCTACCGACAATCACCAGCTTGCGAAGATTCAGCTTCTTCAGATTATGAAGTTTGCATAGAAACTGATACCAGAACATACCGTCATAATTAATCATGGCTTGATAATCCGCCATAACGAACGTATCGGCAGTATAAGTATCGTCCATTCGGTTCACCGAACGTTGCCCGTTGGAATAATCTTTGACAACGCGACGAAAACATTCGCCGTGTCCACGTAAATCAGGAACAAGAACGGCCATTCCTTCCTGAGCGAGATATTGAGCCAATTTACTTAAATCGGACGCTTGACTTTCCTGATCATGAATCAAAATCACCGGAACAGTCTCTTCATCGGCCTTTCCTTTCATAAAATAACCTGTCATGAAAACTCCGTCCGCGGATTGATAAGCCGGGTTCTTGATCACAATCGGCTCTTCCGGTTTGACCTTTTCAAACTGTTCCTCAATAAGCAGCGCCGGTTTGTATTTTATTTTCCCGCTGTTGTTACTGTTGTCCCGGCCATTGGGTAACTGACGATCACCAAATCCTTGCTTTTTCTGTTGATCTTGACCGTCTTTTTCTTTATTCTCTTTTTCCGATTGGTTCTCTTTTTCTGCTTTTTGCGTCGAAGTCTTGTTCGATCTGGATCGAGATCTCGAACTTTGAGCGCTGTATACATCTCCCCGCGTTAAAAAGATCACTAGCGCAAAAAAGACAAATAATTTAAAAAACGAAAATTTTGAATTCATTTCTATTTCCTTATATAAGCAAAAATTCCAGAACCGCCGCCTTTATTTTAATAATCGAAAATATTTTTATAATATTGTCCACTATTTATTTTTTGTATTCTCTGCCCGCAATTCTCCTGAACCGACCGCGCTTTTCTGTTTCAAAAATTTCTCAGGAAAGCGTCAATAATCCATTTCTGCTTTCAATTATAATCTTTTACCGCTCAATAGTCAAAGAGAAAAGAAATTTTTATTCCCTTTTTTCGTTAAAGTTTTTCTTATTTGTTTAAGAAAATAATTCAATTTTTATCGGAAGAAGACATCGCTTCCCATTCCTGACGAGAAACAAGAGTAAACGCCTTTGGCGGATCACAGACGCTCTGATGATCGTCTGACTTATTATTGTGATCCGATGAATTATCATCCGTTTCGTCTTCTTCATCACCTTGCCATATCGGATCAAATCCGGGACAAAAAACAATACATCGGCCGCACCCGGTACACTTTTCAGCATCTACTGTTGGAACATTGACATAAAGTTCTTCGTTCCAAACAAGACCAATCGCTTCATAAGGGCATTCCCGAACGCAAATATTGCAATCCTTACTATCATAGAGAACACAATTTTCAAATTCATATTTGACAATCGCCGTATGAATCATCTTTTTTTCTTCAATGGAAAAACGCCGAATCGCTCCGGTTGGACAGACACGGGAACAGGAATTGCATTTAGCATCGCAAAATGTTTTTTTAGTCTCTATTACAGGTGTTAGTTCGAACGCGGAAATTCCGGCCGTCAACGACGATTTACAGAAAGTTTCCCGCCATTCCGTCTTGTCCGATTGTCGATCAATAGACGATGCCCCTCCAAATACCTGCGGGTTGCCCGATCCGGCGGCCTCCTCTGACGGCAATGCCGGAGTTTTCGCGCTTTCCTCCCGTTTTAATTGAGCGATGGTAATTAAATGCTTTGTCGGACAAACGGCAATGCATCGCCCGCAGGAAGCGCACAACCCGGTAAATTTCGGATCACCGCAAGATCCCGGAGGACGAAAAAAAGGTATCCTTTTGACTATTTTCGACGAAGACCGCCGAACTGCTTCCAGAACAAAAGCAAAAGGAATCAGCAATAAAAACGCTCGTCGGCGCCGCAATTTTTTTCCCGTTGATAAAACAGAAGTCTCTGACTCCTTAATGCAATCGGAGGAAATTTTTTTCTGTTCACGACTTGACGCAAGATTACTGATCGATTTTCCGCAAAATCGAATCATGTCCTGCAAAGCGCCCAACGGACAAAAATTAACGCACCAAAATCCGGACGACGCAAAAACCAAAAGAACAGCGGACAGAAAAAACAGCGGATGATCGATACGGAACAAAGCGCCAAATAAAATCAGCGGATCAAGAAATTGAAACCCTGTCATTCCCGGAATTTTGAGAAAAAGAAAAAGAAAGGTCAAAAGAACAAATACCTTTCCCCAAAAGGACCAGGATACCGGCGGATCTTCCGCAATCGCTTGCGAAACCGCCGGAAAACCGTCTGCTGTTTTTTGGCCGGTAAATGTTTGACCGATATTCTCGTTCTTGAATTTTCTTTTTAATTTAAACCGTCGAACTCCTTTATTGATCAGAGCAAAAGAACACCCCATCGGACATAGATATCGGCAGAAAAAACGTTTTTTTAACAGACAGACTAAAATAATAGCAAGTGCAAAGAAGGCGGCACCGCTGAAAAACAGTCCTCCGAGCCAAGCGGTCAGAAAGAGAAACGGACTGACCGCCGCCGGTAAATTAGCCGGAATGAAACCGGTTTTTTCCGATAAAAACAGCGCCAGACAAAGAAAAAATACTAATAAACGTATTTTCGAGAATGTCACTTTGGTTTCGTACTTATTTTTTGAATGTTTCTTTTTCACGCATGATTCGTTTTTCAATAAGACATTCTTCCGAATTTTCAACACCGTCCGGAAGTTTAAACGATTGCGGTCGATCTTTTATTTTTGGCAGTTCTGTTACAATTTTACCATATTCTTCCCGACTGACTTCCGGTTTGTCCTGATCGCAGCCAACGAACAGTCCTGTTAATAAAAACAGACCGATAACAAGAAGAACAAAAGAAATCGGGCGAAAATCACCTTTTTTCATGAAAAAATCCTCCCAAGAGATAAAATTGCCGATAATCAGAGTATTGGATTGACTGATCTTCAATTCCTAATATTATATTATTTTACCCTTGCCTGTCTTTTTTGGCAAGGGTAAAGGATCAACGTCAGTTTCGTTTTTAAAAAAATTATTAAAAAAGAGGTTATCTTCAATGACTGGAACAGACAGAACACCTTATCAAGACAATATTATAAAGAGATATTATGAGAATCTTGACAACATCATGCTGCAGAAACTTCAGGAACTTGTCACCGATCTCTATCTCTCCGAAGGGAAAAAACGGGAACGCATTTGGAAACGAATCGAAACGGCACTGAAAAACATAAAAGTTCCTGACGAAATCGTCGCTCATATTGTCAGTCAGGACAATCCTGAATTATTGGCCAAATTCATTCAAAAGAAGCTTTAAATCCCTGACGTTCATAACTTCGGTTAAAAGTGTTTTTGGACAGGGGCGTTTTTCGGCGATTTCGTTCCGCGCCGCCTGTCCTCGCGTATCGGTCAAATCAATGACACAAAATCCATTGCTCTTTTGAAAATGCCAAAAGATCTCTTCGAAAATGTCAAAAAGTTTTCAACAAGATCTTCGGATTCTTCACTCTCTTTCTTCTCCCGGAAAATACCGGATCTGACGTTTTGATCCTTCTTCCCCTTTTATACTGCTTTCGCCCTCTTTATTTGCCCGGAGGAACAATCGCAAAGCGCACATGAAGCGGCCATAATTTCGCGTTGTTCGTATGATAGGGAATAATGATTGTTTCAGGAGAAACCGCCGCTTTCGGATACCGTTTGAAAAGCCATTCAGGCACATAATCGCCCGGCATCTCCTTATTCAGTTCCCAAACAATTATTCCTCCTTTTTCATTGAGATCTTTATCGGACGCGTAAAATCCGACCATTTTTTGATCCATCTGCGCGCCGTTATAATAACAGAGAACACTCGGACGTTCTTTCATATGAATCGCCGCCTGACCGGCAAGGATCCAATCTCCGCTGATGTAAGGACAAGGTTCCCCGAAACGCGAATGCCATTTTTCAGAAACGGCACTTCCTAGCTCAATGCCGGGAAAATGGATCTTTGACGGTTTTTCCGGCGTCACCCAATAATAAAATTGATAATTCAAAATATAACAGGCAATAATAACACCAATCACCGCAAAGCATAGAAGAACCGCTTTTTTAATATTTGCGTATTGAATATTCGCTTGAAAATTGACAATGAACCATAAACCAATAAGCGTCCAAAGAGGCGAACCGTAAGCCGGTCTCATTTTTGCGCCAAAAATCGCGCCGGTCAAAATATGCATAATCACCGGGACATAGATCATAAAGGCAAGATAATTGCGTTCGAAATTTTTATCGGTCTTCTCCTTGTCATAAGGGATCCATCGCAATTTCCAGGCAATTCCGAGCAAAGGGATCAATCCGATCGTTACCGGGACAAAAAGCGCCAGTTGCGCTAACGCAAATTTCAAAGGCGATATCAAATGATTCATCCAGCGGGAAACATCGGTAATCGTCCGACCCGCGGACTGAATCGTCACAAAATCATTTTGCACCACCCAAATAAAGTGAGGCAGAAAAACCAAAAACGCGGCCAGTGTTGAAAGCCAAGGCCCCGACGTTTTCCAGTATTTTCGAGCCCGCGGCGAAAAAAACATAAAGAGAAGAATCGTTAAAACAAGTATCCCCAACGAGTATTTACATAAAAGCCCAACTCCAAGCGCCAGTCCTGTTATGATCCAATATCTTATTTTATTGTATTTCAATGCCAACGCAAAAAAACAAATAACAAAACACCAAATACTGACCGGAGGAACACTTGTTGTATAACTAATACTTCCCAAATTAAAATATCGGTAAGAAGCGGCTGAAAAAACAACGATCAGCGCCATCAGATCGGAAACATACTCCCTGCTCAATCGCCAAACAGACCAAAGCCCCAATAGACCCCAAAGTTGTGCGGCCATGTAACTTCCAAATTCGGCGCGCCCGGTCAGCTGATAAACACTTTCCAACACCCACCAAGGCAAAGGAGGATGTTTAATGCTGCCCATGACCCATTCTTTCGAAAGAATAAGTGATTCAATAACATCCTTATTACCGGGACTGTATTGAATCAGCCAAGGCAAAAAGGTCCAAACAATAAAATGAGTCAGCGCAAAGATCCAAAATATCTTACGCGCGCCGGAAAATGATATCCGGAACGGCTTGTCTTCAAAACCATTTTCGCGACCGGGAATTTCTTTAACATTTACAATATCTGTTGTCATTATTTTTTGACACCATTCTTTTTTTTTATTTATAAAACGTCAAACCGGACTTTAAATTTCCATCAGAAAAAATTATAAATGCCAAGGGTTAATCAAAAAGAAACAATCCGAATCGAAAGACAGAAAGTCAGTTTTCGTCCTGAATATTTTTCAGCTTTCGATAAAGACTGGAAGGATGTATTCCAAGCATTTCGGCGGCCAACCGTTTATTTCCTCCGCATTGTTCCAGCGCGGCTTCAATTGCTTGTGTTTCCGTATCCTTGCGAACTTGAGAAATTGTCGAACCGGTTTGAGTTTCTTCTTTATTCTTCTGATTGAGCAGTTGATCGGGTAAATGCTCCAGTTCTATTTGCGGTCCAGTGCAAAAGACCATACTCTGCTCTAAAATATTTTCCAGTTCACGCACATTACCCGGCCAGGAATAATTCAAAAATATCTGACGAACCGCTTTGCTCAGCCCGGAGATATTCCGTCCCATCGAAATATTCAATCGTTGAATAATAAAATCCGATAAAAGCATAATGTCTTCTTGTCTTGTTCGCAGCGGCGGAATCTCAATATGCAAAACATTAATTCTGTAAAAAAGATCACTGCGGAATTTTCCCTGCTGAACCATTTCCGCCAGGTTGCGATTGGTTGCCGCGATCACACGAATATTTGTACTCTCGGATTTTATCGAACCTAACGGCTCAAAGGTTCGTTCCTGAATAACAAGAAGCAGACGCACCTGCATTGATGTTGAGATCTCTCCAATTTCATCCAGAAAAAGAGTGCCGCCGTTGGCCAGCGCAAAACGCCCCGGCTTGTTATGAACAGCGCCGGTAAACGCGCCCGCCTTGTATCCGAAAAGTTCCGACTCCAAAAGCTGGTCAGGAAAAGCACCGCAATTCATCGCGATAAAAGGACCATCGCGGCGAGGTCCCGATTTATGTAAAGTCCGGGCGAGAACTTCTTTGCCTGTCCCAGTTTCTCCGGTGATCAATACGGTTGTGTCAATGTTGGCCATCTTGGAAAAATGAACAAAGATTTTTTCCATTGCCGGCGAACAACTGCAGAAATCGCCGATCTGAAACGTTGGCATTTCTCTGTTTTGAAAGTAAGGCTGATCCACTGAATTAATGAACAGGGCAATTGCTGAAATACTACCATTGTCCTCTTTTATCGGAGCGGAAGAAACATGAAAATCCCGAACTTGATCTCCTGGAGTTATGTATTGGCAGTTTATTCCAATATACTGACTTGTCCCAAGTTCCAGTGTTTTTTTAAGAAGACAGTTCGAGCCGCAATGCGACATTCGCAAAGTATTATGACAGCAAGTTCCCAATATTAATGATCGATCCTTCATCAATAATTTTTCTGCGGCTTTATTGACGAATACGATATGTTCATCGGGACTGACAACTACAACCCCGGTTGTCAACCCCTTAAATACATCCAAATTATTACACATTGTCCGTCAGCACCTCATCAACATTGGAAAGATCATCTATTGTTTCAACAACAAAAATAATTTCGTTTTTGTCATTGCAAATGGGCATAACCGAATAAACAATACATTCGCCGGAACTTTTTTCAACTTTAATCCGATGCGCGTTTTTATCCTTAAACGCTTTTTGAACAGGACACTTTTCTGCGGGAATCAAATGATTGCAGAAGTAGCCATCACATTTTTTATTTAAACGGCAAGTTTCAGCCTCCGGCCACTTTTGCAACGCGAAACGGCTGATCTGTTCAAGTTCTCCGGACAAATTGAAAACCAAATTGCAGACATTCGCTTTATGAAAAAACTGCTTCTGATACGCGTTTCCAAGAACGATACGTTTCATCTGCTGATCACGATGATAAGAGATCTCGATTAAATGCGCAAGAATATTCATTGCGCGCAGATCACTTTCCGAAAAAATATGCTGACGTTGAACATAATCCAGTCCGACAAATCCCCGAAGCTGTCCGTTATCCAAAAGAGGTATTAAGATAATTGATTTGATGTTTTTCTTCTGCAAGTCCCGTTTGGATTCGCACCCATTCATATCGTCAACCGAATCAATAATAACTTCATGCTTTGTTAAAAGCAGCTCCTGAACTTCCGGATACAGATCGGCGGATATATTCTGCTGGTCTGCCATCATCGAAGGAATGCCGTCAGCGGTATACTCATAAATTCTGTTAAAAATAACGCAATCTTTTCCTTTAAATCGATACACATAACTTCGATCGGCCTGTTCTTCTTCCGCAAAACGCTGCAAGAGATACTTTATATTTTTTTTATAATTTGTTTCCTGCGCAATATAAGTCAAGCATTCGCAGTAAAGCCTTGACATACGGATCAATTCTTTTTGATAGGCGATGATCTCCTCTTTTTGTTCTTCGGCCTCACGTTCCCGTGTCGAATCGATGCACATATCAATAATATAATTGTGACCGTCTGCTGTCGTTAAACGTTTCTTACGTGTTTTTGAATAAATTTTCAGTCCGGTTGCCGTTTTATACCATTGTTCATGACGCATTTCACCGTTTTTCATTGCGTCAATATCAAATTCCCGGACCAGTTGAGCGCTCCCCTGCCAAGGCTCCGGAACAATTTCCGTGTCAGTCTTTCCAATAACTTGATCTTGCGGAATACCCGTCTCCAATTCAAGCTGCTTATTCCAAATCATATATCTAAATTCATTTTCAGCATCTTTGACAACAATGTCTGCCGGAATATTATCAAGAATACACCGCAAAAATTCTTCCTGTCTCTTGATCTCCAATCGAAGATCCGTCTCGTTGGTCTGATCAATGCTGCTGCAAAAGATTATTTCTTCTCCCGACGCAAATCGGATCAGATATTTATGGGCTTTCGTCCAATGATTATTCCCCTCTTTATCACATATTTGCGAATTGAATTCATGAACGGTTCCAGGGGGTCCTTGAAGAACCTGCTCATCCTGCTTGCGCATCTTTTGGGCGATCTCTTGAGAAAAGATCTCAAAATCATTCTTCCCCAGTTTATCCTCACCAATAGTGTCAACCCAAGTTTTATTCGTTTTCAGATAACGAAAATCAGGACTTCCACTTTTCAAATAAATGTAACAAGGGGAATTATCCATCATTACCTGAAAAATTTGTTTTAAATATTCATAATCTATTTTATAGGTCTCTTTACCGGTATTTTTTGGGGAGCCGTTAACCGCGGCACAAACAACCGCAGTTCCCAGTAAAGATAACGCTATCAGCAATATACTATCCGCGCTGCCGCTAAAAAGAGAAGGATTATCAATAAACATTCAATTCAGACTCAACGCCTGCCCTCCGAAATTTCTTTTTGAGTTTTATTTATAACTAATGTTATAATGACAGATTTTATTTTACATTTATTAAATTCTCTCGTCAAGTTACTGACATCCCCTCTTTGATTGTTTCGCCGATTAAAAACGCTTCTTTCAGATCTTTCGAGTCTCTTTATATCGATTTCATGATGAATTTTCCATTATAAGGTCAAAAGAACTGTCGATTCACGCAGTCAATCGGCGAAAATGACGAAATATTTAAAATAAAAGAAATATAAAACTGTTTGTTATTTTAGTAATTCATATTAATATCATAATCATTTTTCTGGATTCGCATTAACCATTTCTTATTTTTGCGAATTATTTTTGCATATTTAAGAATTTTACCCGTTAATTGCTCTCCTTCATTTACTTCTCATTCTTTTTTCAATACAACAAATTTATTTTTTATCATAAAATTTCTTGATTATTATTTGATACGTTATAGAGTATCTTTCCTTACTCTCTTTTGATCTCTTTTTTGGGAAACATCAAACAGATTAATTGGCATAAATTTTGCAATTCGTTTTAGAACTTGGATGTTTTTAAGAACAGCATAAATAGAACAAACATTTATATTTATAATTTATGTTCAATTATAAAAAGTTTATGTCCCCCATGCTATTAAAAATCGTCCTACCCAAATGCGAAAATACAAAGTTACGCTTTATCCGTCAGAGTCCAAATATATTCAAATTGCCTTTAACGAAATAAACAGTTTTTTGAACGATTGGAATTGGTCCGAAATTGATCGTTTTGCCGTTGAAATAGCTTTGGACGAGGCCTTTATGAATGCCCTCTTGCATGGCAATCGTGAGAACAAGACCAAAAGGATTGAAGTCACCTACGAAATAACCCCGGATCAAATCATTCTTTCGGTCGCTGATGAGGGAAACGGTTTTTCTCCAAAATCCGTTCCCGATCCCAGAAAAACAGAGTATTTGACCAAGTCAAGCGGACGCGGAATTTTCCTCATCCGCAACTTTATGAATGACGCTTTTTATAATGAAAAAGGAAATAAAATTACAATGAAAAAAATTCGAACGGATTCCATTTAAAATACAGAAAAATTTTCTTGAGATCGATTTCCCCTTTTTTTAACATTCTTTTTTCAAGCGGACACTCCTCCGCTTTTTCCTACCAAAACAGCCACCTCCTTCTCAATAAGGAACAGACGCGCGCAAACCAGCACTTGCGCCGGCTGTTCCGTCTTTTTACCCCTCCGCTCTCTTAAGCCGTCTGTTTTCTCTCCGCCTTGCTCTATCGCAATTTCTTATTTTTTTTGAGTCCAAACCCGCTTCCCCTCTTTAAAACGCAATGCCCGATTATTTACGCTTAACTTGACCTTTTCTTTAAAAAAAGTAAAATTACTCTTAATTATTCGAGTATCCATTAACACTATTGATTCGAAAAAATAAAAATATTTGATTGACATATTTTTTCTTCAGAAAATTAACGCCAAACGGCCAATCCAGTAAACCATGACAGAAGATCCAATCAATCAGGGGAAAAAACCGATCATCAATGCGGTTGAACATCCGGACGGTCTTCGTTCCGGTAAAGAAGATCAGCCGACCCGGCAGCTTTTCCTAAGTCCCGAATTTGAGGGAATTATCAGAAATTATGCTCACGCGGCTGAAAAAGTCCGATCTTTCCCCAAAAAACCGGGCGTTTATTTAATGAAAGATTCCGCCGATCGGGTTATTTATATCGGTAAAGCCAAAAATCTTCATAATCGGGCCGGCAGTTATTTTCATCATACCGCCCTGCAGGATCAGCGCGTCCTTCCCATCATCTCCGAAGTCCGGGACATTGATTTCATCCCGGCGGAAAGTGAAGTAGACGCCATTATGATGGAAGCTCGTCTGATCAAAGACATTCAGCCTAAATACAACCGCGACTTGAAAGACGATAAATCTTTCCCATATATAGAGATCTATAATCGGGAAGAATATCCGCGCGTACTCGTTACCCGAACTCCCAAAGATCACGGAACAACGCTGATCGGCCCTTTTCCAAGTGCCTCCCTGTTACGTGGGGCAATCAATGTTCTGCAAAAGATCTTCCGGTTCAGAAACTGCTCTTTATTAATCAAAGAAGAGGAGGAACGCTGGAACTGGTACCGCCCTTGTCTTTTGGCTTCGATTGGCCAATGCAGCGCTCCTTGCAATCATCGAATTTCCAAAGAACTTTACCGTCGGGACATTCGCCGTCTGCGCAACTTTTTAAACGGAAAACGTCAGGAAGTCCTGCGCGAACTTAAAAACGAAATGACGGACGCCGCAAAGGATCGCCGATACGAACGGGCCGCTGAAATTCGGGATCAGATCGAAGCACTGGAAAAACTTCGGGAACGCGGCAATATTGAAAAACATGTTCAACCGGAAGTCTTTCAGATCGATCCGCGGCGCGGTGTAATCGGATTGAAAAAAATATTCAAACTGCCGGATCTGCCAAGAACAATCGAAGGAATCGATATCGCGCATCTCGGGGGGGAAGACATGGTCGCTTCTCTTGTTCATTTTCAAGATGGACTTCCGTTCAAACCGGGATACCGGCGTTACAAGATCCGGACCGTTGAAGGAATCGACGATTTCGCCTCCATTGCCGAAGTGGTCGCCCGCCGTTTTTCCGTCGTCGACCCCAATAATCCGCCGCCTGATATTTTATTGATCGACGGCGGCAAAGGACAGCTGCATGCCGCTTGCAAAGCGCTGGAACACTCCCAAACCGCGCCCGGAATGATCCTCTCCCTGGCCAAGAGAGACGAAGAAGTCTTTATTCCCGATCAGGAAGATCCACTCCGCTTAAGTCGACATTCGTTCGCGCTGCGACTGCTTCAATATGTCCGCGATGAAGCCCATCGATTCGCCCAGCATTATCATCATCTGTTACGAAAGAAATCTACTTTTAATGACGATTGATTTTTCTTCGTCTTCTTTACGTCGAAATATCTTTTTTATTTTCCTGTTTTCACAATTATTATATTGATTCCAAGATGAATTTTCCGTTATAACGTCAAAAGAACCGTCGATTCAAGTAGGCAATCGGTAAAATGACAAATAAAAGCAGTATATATGAATCCTGTTTCAACTCGGGAGCCCTTAATTCATCAAGAAAAACAAATCAGGAAATTTGTTCCTCAAAGTACTTCTCTGCGGCGTTCTATCAACTTTCCAACATAAATTCCCAATATAAATATTGGAAAATTACTTGACAAAGAAATATTTACAGACTATCCTTCCAAACAGAGATTATAATATTTATACCGCTTTTATTTTAAATTTTCCATCATCTCCGCCGATTGACTGTGTTAATCGGCTGTTCTTTTGACACTATAACGGAAAATTCATGATAGATTCGGTATAATTGATTGGATTATATTTATACTGTCAGCAGAATGGTTTTCTCCAGCTGCTTTCGTTATTTGAGAAATATTGACGGTTAAATGAAAACAAAAATTTTCCGGAAACACGTCCGGAAGAAATAAGCGAGGCTAACATGAGAATCGTCCGGCTTCTTTTTCCCAAAACCCTTGTTTATTACTTGTTCTTTTTTCTTTTTTGCTCCGCCTTTATGATTATGACTCTTTGGGGATACTATCACCTGAACGCTATTGAATCTTTTTTCGGTGTTTCGATCCCTTTTCTTGATCTGCACCAACGCGGAAATCTTATGGACTGGTTTTTCTCTCTCCTTTGGATCCATATCGCAATCAGTTCCGTTGTCGTTCTGGCCGGTGTTCTTGATCATAAAGAACCGAAACTCCATTTGTTTTTTTGGATCGCCTTGCCTATTCTTGCTGTTTTATTAAGCGGAGAGTCAATTTGTTCCTTTACGTCCGTTATTTTCAATATTCTTGTCCAATCAGAAAAAAATGACGCCAACCCATTCTTTTTCTCATTCATTTTTCTCCGTTTTATTTATGCTCTCTTTATATTATTCGCCTTTTGGGTCCTGTTTCAATTCATTCGGACACGGCCCATGTCCCGACTTCTTCTTTTTTCCGCAACGGGGATCTGCTTTTTAAGCTTTATCTTCGTTTTTGTCTTTTGCTCCTCTTTCCCAAGAGTTCCGCAAAACAGCGCTGCCAATATTCAACAGGAAAATCCTTCCGATTCGAAAAAATCCTCCAAAGATCCCGAAATAAATTCTCCATTCAAACAGGAAAAAAAATCCCCTTCAAATGACTCGCCGAAAAAGAATGAAAAGCCTCTGTCTCCTGATCCCGATAACGAAAATCCGGAAGATGAACCCGACTCTCCGGAAAAAACTTTTCATTTCGCCGCCGATCTTTATCAGTCTGATGAAATGGCCGATAACCATTCAACGGACGCCGACTCTTCCGGTTCTTTGGATTATAACGGTACTTCAAACACCGTTGATTCCTCTGAAGATCCCGGCTCCAGTTCTTCGGCAAAAGAAACTTCGCCCTCAAACTCCGCCGATTCGACTTCCTCAAAGGACCATTCCAACGACACACATTACGAAATTGAGAAAAAGGATCCTGTTAAAATTGAACACGCAATTTTGGAAACACCGGAAAAACCGCGTTGGGAAATGATCTTCGGCTGGCGAAACACCATTGAAGAAAATCTAAAGCTGTCCCGCAATATTGAAGAGTATTTCGGCTGGCCGGAATCAATTGAAACCTATCTTTGGCGCGGAAAAACGCCCGATATAAAAAGAATTCGGGAATCAATTCAATACGGAGGAATCGGTTTTTTCATTCTCATGCTCTCAATCACAATTCAGTTTATTCTTCGAGCAGGCTGGCTTGTTTCCGAAAAGAAACTGCAGGAAGCGCTCACCGCTTCCCGATTAAACGGAATTACACTCGGCCAATAAGCGGATTGGCGAACATTTTTTGGATCTGATCCTTTTATTTTTCCTCGTTTTTTATTTTTTTGCTTACATCCCAGCTTTTGATTTCACCAAGATCGTTTCCATAATAAACGATCTTCGAATCCGGGTCAAATGTAACCGCGGTAATATTTTTTACTTCCGGATTCTGTTCTTCGTAAATACGATGAACTGTTTCCTTTCGAATATCCCATAAAACCAGCTTCGCCCGATCTCCGCCGGTCGCAACAACTATTTTCAGATTGTTCGGCGAAAAATCGACCGCCCGAATATTTTGTTTATGTTCGCCCAACTCGCTCAAAAGACGTCCGCCCGCGGTTTCCCAAATTCCAATATATCGGGACTTGGACCGAACCGCAATCATTGTTCCCGTTTTTGAAAAAACACATTTTCTTGGTTCAACTCCGTCTTCGACATAAAATCGGGAAACTTCAATCGCCTCCAACGGAATATCAAGTTTTTTATAGTCGATCGTTGAAACAACTTTCAAATCCCAAATAACGATCATACGGGGAACAGAAGTATTAATATCCAAACTGAAATTGTCGTCGTAAACTTTACCGCCGTCCGAAACCAATGCCGCCGCCAAATCACCCGACTCGGAAACAGCCAGAATATCAACAACTTTGCGTCTGTTTTCCGGCTTCGGATCCATTGATTTTGAAAATTCTTTTTTATCGTCTGATGGATCTTTTTCGTTTTTTGACCAATCATTGTCTTCCGGGATCGTCCGCGAATTCGTATTCAGTTCTTTAATGTCTTCGATAAGTTCTTTTTTGATCTCTTTTTTTATTTCTTCTTTGGACGCCTCTTTTACTTTTGTACTTTTTTCCTTTTTATTTTTTGATTCAGATTCATTTTTGTCCGCGAGATTAAATTCAGGAGCCCGGGTAATATCAATATCTGGAAAATTAACGATACGGTTGTTGTCTTTAACATTAATCAGACGCCAAGTCCCGTTCCAAGTCTGACAGGCAAACCATTTATTTCCCTTAAAAAGACGAATACGTTGAAAACCAATATCGGTCAAAAGCGAATGATAATGCTCCTTTTGTTCCAAATCGATTTTTCGAACGTTGACCGGACCGGACATGGATCCCGGCATCGCCGTTCGTTGAAAAGAATAATCGGAAACATAAAAGGATCGTCCGTCATCACCGAACGCGGAATCCATAACCCAGCTCAACGGCGACAATTCCGATTCCGCTTCCTTAAATGGTTCATTGTATTCGATATTCCAAACTTCAACTTTCCGGTTAAGACGCATTCCTGTCTGCGGATTTGGCTGTTCGAAACGCTCCTGAAGTGTTCGAACGGCAAGATATTTATAATTGGAAGAGATCGTCAACCCGGTAACCGGCGCGTGAACATCGAACAGCTTGACAATATCAGGTCCATCCGGCCGATCGTCTTGCTTTCTCTGAAGCGGAGGAATCCCCCCCAATTTTTGAAAAAACGGAAAATCGGCCTTAGCTTCCGCTTCCGTTAATAATATTATCATTAAAATGAAATATACAATCTTTTTCATAGCTGTTCATTATTTTTGTTTCTTTATTTTATACTGATCTCATAATTAATTTTCCGTGATTCCGCCGATTGGCTTCACGAATCTGCTGTTCTTTTAACATAGGAACGAAAATTTCATCCTGGGATCGGTATAAAGACCCAATAATAATTATTATAAATCGTTTTTGCAAGACCTTTTTCCCAATAAAGAGTTCTTTACTTGGTCAAAACAAAAGTCTTAATACTGCTTGCGGGTTTCGATCCGCTGCTCAGGAAGTTTTATCCCTTCCTTGTAAACAGGTCGAAAATGTCGTATACTGACAAATATGAACGACATAAATATTAAACAACCGGAAATACTAAGCGTCGGACTTCTGACCAAACGAATGAAAACGGTAATGGAACAAACATTTTCCGATGTGTTCGTCGTTGGTGAGATCTCCAATCTTTCTTTTCCTAAATCGGGTCATTGTTATTTTACCTTGAAAGATCAGGATGCCCAGCTTTCCTGCATCGTTTGGAAAACCGCAATGACAAAGCTTCGATTCGCGCTCGCCAACGGTCTTGAAATCATTTGCCGGGGCAAAATTGAGATCTATCCGCCTTACGGCAAGTATCAGCTGATCGTTTCCAGAATCGAACCAAAAGGAATTGGCGCGCTTGAACTTGCTTACAAGCAGCTGGAAAGCAAATTGAACGCCGAAGGCCTTTTTGATGCTTCTCGAAAAAGGCCTCTCCCCAAGCGTTTGAAAAAGATCGCAGTTATTACCAGTAAGACCGGTGCGGCAATACGGGACTTTCTCAATATCATGTACCGTCATTCCCGGCGGATCTGCGCGTTGATCGTTCCAGTCCAAGTTCAGGGAAGCGGTGCCTCGTTGGAAATTGCGAACGCATTTCGCCAACTGAACGCTCTTTCGTCCCAAGACCGCCCTGACGTCATCGCCCTGATTCGCGGCGGCGGAAGCAATGAAGATCTTTGGACTTTTAATGAAGAACCGACCGTTCGGGCGGTCGCTGCTTCCAAAATACCGGTCATAACAGGAATCGGGCACGAAGTGGATCAGTCTCTTTGCGATTTGGCGGCCGATTTTCGGGCGTTAACGCCAAGTGATGCCGCCGCCCGGCTTATTCCGGACGACAGCGAACTGTTCCTCGCCTTGAATTTATATCGTTCCCATCTGGACCGCCTTCTTCAGCAGAATCTTGACCGGTCGGAAGAACGGCTGAATCGGGTAAAAAGATCCGCTCTCTTTACCGATCCCCAAAAGGTTCTAACCGATTTTCGGACCCGGGAAGTTCATGAGGTGTCAGAAAATATTCAAAACGCAATGAAACGCTGCCTGGATCAAAAAGAAAACCGTGTTTCTCATTTAGCCGCCCGGCTGAACGCATTAAGTCCGTTGGCTGTTCTCGGACGCGGTTATTCCCTGACCTGTACTCCCAACGGAACCGTTCTTCGAAAAGCTTCGGAAACCGCTCCCGGCGAAAAGATTATTACCCGGCTTGAAGAAGGATCAATTGAATGCCGCGTTGAAAAAATACTTTGACACGGGCACTTGATACATGATACGTTTTTCTGCTCTGAGACTATAAACAGACAAAGGGGCGATACCTGTCGATCCCAAATACTTTAATATAAGAGCAGACTGAAAATTTTGACAGACAGGTTTGGAACGCTAACGTCTCTCCCGCCTCAAAAAATACAGGAGCCCCGTCTGTTTTTTTTCCTGAAAGAACATATAAATTAAGGTGTTGAATGACACTGTTAATGGAGAAAAAATACGGACCGTATAAAAAAAGTCCGTATTCATAAAAATTTCAATCACGCATTCTGTCATTTTTCCCTGTTTACAGAATACATCGGAACAAGAGTTAGAAATTAACAGCAATTCATTTACAATCAATACTGCCGTCAAAACAAATTGGGAATATTTAGAAGGAGCAATAAGATTATGGACTTTCTCCAGCTTCAGGGCAAACGCTTTCTGATCTTCGGTGTTGCCAATAAAAAAAGCGTTGCTTACGCGATTGCCAAAATGCTTCAATCGGAAGGGGCAGAAACTGTTTTCGTTGTTTTGAACGAATCGGTAAAAGCCAAAACCGCCGGTCTGTTTCCAAATTCTTCTTTCTTTTGCTGCGATGTTGAAAAAGAAGAAGAGATCGTCCGTCTGCGAAAAGAAATCGGCGCTTCGTTCGATTCTTTTGACGGTATTTTGCATTCAATCGCTTTTGCCGATTACTCGGAAGGAATGAAACCGTTTCATGAAACACCGAAAAAGGCATTTTTGCAGGCACTTGATATTTCCTGTTTTTCCTTGACGGAAATCGCCAATCATTTTAAAGATCTTCTGAAAGAAAATGCTTCTGTTGTAACCGTTTCGATCTCGACAACGCGGTTGGCCAGTGAAAATTACGGTTTTATGGCTCCTGTCAAAGCGGCTCTCGATTCTTCGTTGGCTTTTCTGACGAAATCTTTTTCCGCTTTCTCAAAGATCCGTTTCAATGCGGTGGCCCCCAGCCTTCTGAAAACTTCGGCTTCCGCCGGAATTCCCAACTATCTTGATTCCTATCTTTACGCGGAAAAAGTCATTCCGCGCCATTCGGCGGTTACAACAGATGAAGCGGCGGCCGCGGCCGTCTTTCTGCTCAGTCCCCGATCAAGCGGAATCGCGGCGCAAAAAATAATCGTTGACGCCGGAATGGACATTAATTATTTCGACAAAGAAATCGTCAATAAAGTTGTTAACGAATGAGTTCCCTTTTGCGTTCATTGGCCCTTCCCTGCGTTTTCATTATCGGTTTTCTGATTCCGCAAGCGCATATTCTGCAGCCGGTCGTTCCCTGGTTCGTCCGGTTCATGATCTATATGATCTCTTTGCAATGCCGAAAAGATAAATTCCGATTGCATTGGAGCCAACTTTATGTTTTCGGACTGAATCTTTTAATCCCGATCACTCTTTGCGAAATTTTAACGCTTTGCGGCTATCCCGTCCTCGGATTGATCGCTTTTTTTACCGCTCTTTCTCCGACCGGAACTGCCGCTCCCGCGGTTATGAGTTTTCTCAACGGAAGCGTTGAATACGTCTTCACTTCTTTTATGATCAATACGGTCGGAATTGCGGCGGCGGCACCCTTTTTAATCCCGATCATGGTTCATTCGCCCGCTCCCGGCTTAATCGGCGATGTCGGAAAACAAATGCTAACCGTAATCGGCGCTCCCCTTTTAGCCGCACTGTTGACCCGCTGGATCCTGCCCCAATCCATCGAATGGCCTAATCGGCTTAAACATGTCGTTTTTCTCGCTTGGGTTACGGTCGTCGGAATTATCTGTTCCTGTGCCTCCAATTATATTCATACGACCTCTGATCTATCTTGGACTGTTATTTTTGAAGTCGCCGGACTGACCTGTTTGATCTGCTTTCTCAATTTCTTTCTCGGACGACTTGTCGGGGAAAAGTCCTTTAAAAGAGAGTCCAGTCAATCGCTCGGCCAAAAAAACACAAGTCTCACTATTCACTTGGCCTTGCTTTACGCCAATCCGCTGATCGCGCTTGGCCCGACCCTTTATGTAATTTGGCACAATCTTTGGAATTCCTGGCAGCTTCATAGCGTCTCTTCAGCGGATCCGCTCAAAACCTCTGATTTGCCTTGCTCACCTGTTTTATCTGATTCACCTGTTTTATCTGATTCGTCTGATTCGGCACCGCTTCAAGTTCCGGATACACCCGCTCCAACTTCGGCTTTACGCTCTTCCTGTTTACCGTCTCCTGCTGCTCTCCCCAATAAAGCAGAATCCGTCAGACAAAATCAAAGGCAAGCCGATCACCTGTCAGGTTCTTTCCGCCCAATAAAGCAGAATCCATCAGACAAAATTGAAGCCAAGATCAAACCAGACGGCTCCCTCTGAAAGAAGGGGGGTATTCTCATTGATAATAAAAAAACGAAAATATTTTCCTGTTGGACTGTTTGCAAATATTAATTTAGCGGGCGGTAAGTCCGTATTCTAACGAGAAAGAAGACAAGGGGGGATTGAAAAATAAAAGAATTTCCAATATACTTATATATTGGAGTTTTTTGTTTGTCGATTTTTGAAAGTTCAGAAATCGGGCCGTTTAAGATCTCTTCCGCTTGAAAAATATAACAGAACCTTAATGGCCGTCGGTATAAAAATCCAGCATAAAAAGAAAAACCGGACACAATCAAATCAACAAAAAACAATCCGGTTAATAACTGATTAATAAAAAGGTTGAGGCAAATGACAACACGATCCGAAGATTTTGCGGGCTTATCGGTAGCAATGATCACTCCGTTTAAAAATGGGCAAGTCGATTACGACACGCTTCAGCAGCAGGTTGAATTTCAGGCTCAGGCAGGCACAACAGCGGTTGTACCCGTTGGCACTTCCGGCGAATCTCCGACTCTTTCTCATGATGAACATGACCGGGTTATTCGGGCAACCGTCGAAGCGGCGGCCGGCCGGATCAAAGTAATGGCCGGTACTGGATCCAACTGCACGGATGAAGCGCTCAAACTGACCAAAAACGCGGAACGATCCGGCGCGGACGCCGCTCTTCTTGTCGGTCCTTATTATAATAAACCAATGCAGGAAGGATTTTATCAGCATTTCAAAATGGTCGCAGAAGCCGTTAATATCCCGATCTGTGTTTATAATATTCCCGGTCGAACCGGAAAAGCCATTGATGTCGATACAATCGTCCGCCTTTCCAAAATCAAAAATATTACAATGGTCAAAGAGGCAACCGGATCAATGGATTCCGCGTCCCGAATAGCGTCCGAAACCGATTTAACAATTCTTTCCGGCGACGATAGCTTGACCCTTCCTTTCATGTCCGTTGGTGCCCGCGGTGTTGTCTCCGTTATCGGAAACTTCATCCCCAAAGACGTGATCGCTCTTTGTAAAGCGTTTGACAGCGGATCCATCAAACTGGCGCAGGAACTCCATTATAAAATGTTTCCTCTTTCCAAAAATATGCTCTCACTGGCAACCAATCCGATCCCCGTTAAAGCGGCAATGAAACTTCTCGGACGAGATACCGGTGATTTGCGGCTCCCCTTGACCCCGTTGGATGACGCCTCAATGAAAAAACTTCAAAAAGTTTTGGCTGATTATGGCCTTTTGAAAATATAAATATTAAGATATTGACTTAACGGTTTTCATGTCGATTAAATAATGCTGTTCAGTTTCTTGAGCTAATCGCTTTATTATCAACAAGAAAACCGTTTTTTATTATTGGCGGATTTTCTTCTTCCATAAAAATATTTCGCCTACTGCTATTTTCGCTTTATTCCTTATTATTGTTAATCTCACAAAAAACACTATCTATTTTATCCTGTCTGTGTATTTTATTTATTTTTTGCGTCAGTTTTAAATTCTTTGAGTCGATTGAAAGTATTATAAGGCGTAATTATGTAAGTTCCGCTTCATTAAAGATCAAATATTTCCATTCCGTTTGATTTTTAATTTCGCGGCAGGAGGCGCTCTTTTTTCATCAGCAAATAGTATAAGGAGTAAAAAGGATGCTGGTTTTGTCAAGATATAAGGATCAAAGCATTTACATCGGAGATGATATTGTCATAACCGTTGTCGATGTCAGAGGTGATCGAATTCGTCTTGGTATTGAAGCTCCGGCGGATGTACCAGTTCATCGCGAAGAAATTTATCAGGCGATCAAGCGGGATAAATTATCGTTTCAAACCGAAGAAAAGAAGGAGAAAGTTCTCGAGTTTTCGATGCAATGATGAATTTTGTTCATTATTATTTCAAAAGAAATTAATACTTGCCCATAATATTAAGTTTCCGTCTATTCCGTCGGCAGACTCCGTACCCCGGCAGCTCTTCCGGCGACAGAACGCATTAATAATATAATCGGCATAATGGACCTTCAGAAAAACCTTGTCGTCGGTTATCGGTTCCTTCCCTTGGTCCAAATTGATATCGTCCATTGAATGAAACGATCTTCCGCCGGCCGATAACCAGCCGGATCAACCGACAATTCTAAAAAGACTTTCTGTAGTCTCGCCAAAGGAAGACCGTTCGTTCATACCCTGACATAAAAAGCGATCTATTTCCATTTTCAGATCAATAGCCTGATCGATATTTTTATTCGATCCTTTTTTATATGCTCCGAGATTAATCAGATCCTCATTGTCCCGATAAACACTCAGTAATGTTCTTATTTTTTGAGCGGCGTTTAGCATTTTTTTTTCACAAATATTCGGCATAAGCCGACTAACGCTTCCGAGAATATCAATGGCCGGATAATGTCCGCGCGAACTTAAATCCCGGGAAAGCCATATATGTCCGTCCAAAAGTCCCCGAACGGCATCGCAAATTGGATCATGAATATCGTCTCCTTCGACTAAAACAGTAAAAAAGGCGGTGATGCTTCCGCGGAGACTTTGACCCGCCCGCTCAACCAAATTCGGAAGTTTGGCAAAAACACTCGGCGTATACCCCCGGGCGGTCGGCGGTTCCCCCGCCGCCAAACCGATCTCCCGCTGCGCCATCGCAAAACGTGTCAGCGAATCCATTAAAAAAAGTACCCGTTTCCCCTGATCGCGAAAGTATTCCGCAATCGACATCGCCGCTTGCGCCGCCCGAACACGCATTAAGGCCGGCTCGTTACTGGTCGAAACAACGACAACGCTCTTTTTTCGTCCTTCTTCCCCAAGCTCGCGATCGATAAATTCATTAACTTCCCGACCCCGTTCCCCAATCAATCCCAAAACAATAACATCCGCGTCCGTATATCGGGTCATCATTCCAAGCGTAACGCTTTTGCCGACGCCGGATCCCGCGAAAATCCCTATCCGTTGACCGCAGCCGCAAGTTAAAAGACCGTCAATCGCTCGAATCCCTGTTGAAAGAATATCCTTGATCGGCGGACGGTCGCAAGGAGCAGGCGGCTTTCGATCAAATCGAATAAAATCGGGCAAAACAGGAAGCGGTCCGGAATCAATAACACGACCAAAAGAATCGACCACCCGACCAAGCAGTTCTTCTCCCGTTCGAAGCCAGGGAACTGACCGCGCCAGCTCTATTTTGCTCCCCGGTCGAATACCGGTCAGATCGGAATACGCGTAAAGGACCGTTTGATCATTATTAAAAGCAATCGCTTCGGCAAAAAGAGGTTCTTCATCCCGGCGGAATATTTTCGCGACTGACCCGATCGGAACTGGAAAACCGGACGCGCAGACCGTCATTCCTTCGGTTCGCACAACATGCCCGACGATCCGAATTGGTACAATATTTTCAAGACGTTCATATATATTATTCATGATTTTATACTGTTCCGGCTTTAAATTTCTGCCGTTTTCGCCTATTGACTCCGTTAATCAGCGGAGCTTTAACGTTAGAACGGAAAATTCATCTTGGAATTCGGTATCTTCTTCGTTTTCTGAAAAACGTTTTTAAAACCGGATCCGCGTGACTTTCCAACAAGAGATCAGGACAATTCGGCGATAATCCGTTCCAACCGGGACTCAAGACGCTGGTCAATGATTCCAACCGGGGTTTCGATCACACAGCCGGCGGAAGCGACTTTCGGATCGGCTTCCAGTTCCAGTTTAACACTGTTTTTCAGTTCACCGGCAAGTTTGGTGACCGGGTCGCGCAATTCTTCCAAATCACCGGGATTCATACGGATCTTTATTGATGAACTTCCGACCGCCAGATCCAATGCTTCTTTGAGCAGATCCAACGAGATCTGCGCCTTTTGAGGAACTTCCCGCATGATCGTTTGATAAGCAATCGCGGCCGCTATTTGCAGTATATTTTCTTCCCAATGTTTCAACAAAGATTGACGCACGCCAAGAAGTTCCTTGGTCATATTATTCAAAACCGGAAGAATTTCATCGACTTTCCGGTCCGTCATTTCTTTAAGACGGCCAGCCATCGTTTCCCTGCATTTTCGTTCGGCATCCGCCAAACCTTCGGCATATCCCCGTTCGCGCCCTTCGTTCACGCCGTTTTCAAAACCGTTACGCTGCGCCGACTCATAAGTTTTTTGTTCAAGCTCCTCCGCGCGCCGGTCCAGATCCTTTTTTCCTTCCAAAAGCTGTCTCTCGAAATCGTCAAGAACTATTCGCCGCTGATTCAATTCGTTGTCCGCTTTTTCTTTCAGTCGGCAAATTTCTTCCCGTGTCTCATTAATTATACGCGCTGATTCCTTCTTGATCAGATCAAGATAATCGGCGTTCTGCTCTTCAAGATCCGGAAATGAAAAAGGGATCAGATCGGGATATTTACCGTTAGCCGCGTTCATTATGAGCCTTTATCTTCCCTTGTAAAATTATATTGATCCCTGAACCAGCCGACGACAACGTTCACGAAGTATTTTTTCAACTTCCTTAATCAACGACGACTCAAATTTAAAGGGCTGCGATAAAAAAGAAGCGATTTTACGTCTTTTTTCTTCCGGCATATTTTTAAGAACGGCTTCCCGTTTGTCCCGGACCATAAAATGAAGCGCAACCGCCGCAAAAGAAGCGCGCTCTTTCTCGAAAAGATCCGCAAGCTGTCTGTCGCCGCACTGATTGAGAAAATCGAATGGATCTTTTTTCTGCCGCGGATCAGATTCGGAAGAGGTCAGGATCTGCGGATGAGCCGCTGCAAAATGTCCTGAACGGTCAACCCGGACGATCGGTTCATCTTCTGTGTCTTCTTCAAAAAAGTTCTTTCGCCGCTTGTCGCGTTCTTTTTCCGTTTGATGGCTCTCTGCATCTTGATCGATTTTCGAGGCGGTCATTTTTTCGGATCGCTCTGTTTCCTCTTTCCAAGGATCCGTTTTGATCTCGTTCTTTTTGCGAAAAGAAAAAAGGAGCAGTAAAAAGGAAAAAACCGCAAAAAAGACAACCGTAACTGATAAATGATGACGGGCCCAAAGCTGATTGCCTTTTTCTTTCAGATCCTGCCAAAAAGCAGAATTTACGGGTTCGGATCCTTTCGAAGGCTTGGCGGAAGAAGATGGACCAATTTCGGAAGCCCCCCCGTCTTGAATCAGCGACGGAAGACCGTTATTTGACGCGTTATTCTCCAATGGGAACGGTATCCCCGCCTCCTGAACCGAATTTCGCTTGTCTTTTACCGGGGAAGCCGAAACATCCTTCTCCTTTACTTTTGACGGACCGGTCGAAGTGATTTTATTAAGAGTTATCAAATGCTCCGGGCCGCCGGAATTACTTTCCTTTTCGGATCCGTCAGAAAGAATCGGCTTGTTCAATACAACGACATCAATTCGCGGATCGATTCGACGGTCGTCCGCGGATCCTGTCGATTGAAGACCGTTCAAAAGCGGACGAAGAAGCGCGGACGCTTCCCGATTAATCAGATCAATGGTTCGATTTGTTTCACCCAGCAGCGCCGCGGAATCATTTTTGTCGGTTAACAGACTTCGAATATAATCCTGCGGTATTCCGATCTTGACTGAAACATTTTTATATTCCGAAACCGGTCGATCCAGAGAAACATTTTGCCAGTTCTTTTCATTTTGATCTTTGGCAAAAGTTGAAAATCCCGGATGTCCCAAAACTGCGCTGGATCGTTCCTGAACCGGTGTCGAGATCTGTTCTTCAAGATCCAATTCAACTTCCAAACCGGCGATTTCACGGAATCGATCTTTCAGCAGCCGCTTCCAATAAGCTTCTTTTTCTTTCAAGCCGGCCGACTTCGGGTCAGCCAAACCTTCATCGGACCCTAACCAACTCTTACCGTGTCGAAGATCCAAAATAGAAATGTTGTTATTCTCGGAAATTCCGAGCTGATGCCGGGCAGCAACGGTAACAGCGGAAATCAATTCCATCGTTATCGGCTCGTCTTCCCGGGTCCAAATACCAACGGAAGCCGTTATCACCGTTCGGCGGACAAGTCCGTTCTGTTCGTTTCGGGCACGAACTCCAACGGTCGCGTAATCGATCTTGGTCGAAAAATGCTCCAGTGTCTGTTCCAGCTGACGAGCGGCGGCATAAAGATCGCGCAACCGACTTTTTGATTCTGATTCAAACAACCCCATTTCCCGCAGCGCGTCTTGATGAACATCGCTCGGCGCCCGGGGAAATGCTTTACTTCCTGCCAAAACGGCTTCGTAACGGGCTTTTTCTTTTTTCGGAACTTCAAGCGCGCCGTCTTTCCAGCGATACTCAAAAAGCCCCGCCTTCGATAATACGGCACTCGCTTCCTTGCTGTCTTCCCGCGAATAATGCCAGTTGTTAAAAGCAAAAACAGTTTCTTCCGCTTTATTGACGCCGCTTCGGTTGGTTACCCCAAAATAAATCAAACCGCCTGCCAGCGCTGTAAAGACCAGCGCCAAAAGAAGCCGCCGAAAAATTATACTGGAAGTTTTCTGCTTTTGCATTTGCCAATTCCTTAATATATTTCTTTTTATATTCTTCTTGTTGAGAAAAACAGAAGATCGCCGGATTTCGTTTTTGTAAACGGTCCGACAATATATTCAGGGAATAATAATGAAAACCTTCCTTCAACGCAAGAGATCTTTTTTTGTCATGACCTCTTTTTAAAAATTTCCGCTATTTACAAATAAAATATTCATCAAGGAGTCGATACTGTTTTCTTTTTATATTAATAAACACAACAAGTATTGTTTTTTTTCTTGCATATTCTGTCTTGCTCTCTTCTATTCTCTCCTGTAAAAAAATAATGTCAGTCCTGTTTGAAATTTTTACAGCACTGACATTATCCTTATTTTTAAAAACAAGTTTCAATCAAGGTTATTATTTTTTCATTATTTATTTTACCGAACCACAATATTCTTTACATTCTCTCCAATTTGAACTGCGGAAGAATCCTTCTGAATTGTCTGTCCGAAATAGACAATATTCTCGAACGTCATATTCTTTACAAAATGATCCGGAAGTGTTCCTTTCATAACCAGTTCACCCCGGAAGGCGCCCTTTTCGCCGGTAACGTTAAAATTCTTGAAAACGCAATTCTGGATCCGGCCGGGATCGGGATTTTTGAATTTCCCATATCGGCAACTCATCGGTTTGGCCAAAACAACGGTCATATCGTTTCCGTTAGACCTTATATTGAAATTTTCAAAATGACAGTTTTCCATCATCATGTTCTGATTTGGCTGAAGCCAAAGAATCGCGTGCGCCCAATATTCGGACGGGGCACTGTATCGGGCATAACGCCAGACATCAATATTTTTTGCCCGAATATTACGCATACCGTCCGTTTCGCATTCGTAACCGATCCGGAAAGTATTGGCCGAATCGGTCCAGAAAACACAGTCTTCAATAAGAATATTTTCGCAAGGACGGGTCAGACCAGCCAATCCTTTGATCGCGATATTGTCATCCTGCGTTCTGAAATAGCAGTTTTTGACAACGGCGTCCTGCGTATTGACCAAATCGAGCGCGTCATCGTTGATCATTCTTGAACCTAAAATTTTAACACCGTCAATAAGAACCTTCTGACAGTTCCAGGTTACGAAAGTCCAGCTCCAGGGATTGCGGAGCATGATATCGCGAATGACAACATTTTCGCAATTCAGGCAGTCAATCATATACCGGCCGGGTCCCTTGAATCGGGGTGAGTCTTCTCCGGCTAAAAGTCCGCGACCGCGAATAACAATATTTTTTCCTTGCGCCAGAACACACCCTTTGACAACCGCGCCGCCGGCCAGATAAAGCGTTTGATTGTCTTTAAGAACGATTTTGCCCGTTTTATGAACGCCGGGACCAAAATAAACAACGTCTTTCTGATCTTTGGCGGGAATGTCTTTTTCGATCTCACAACCGAAAAGAATCAGCGGCTTGATCAATCCGTTCGGCTCAAGCGCGATTTGAAAAGGTTTGTCCGCCTCAAGTGTGACGGACCGATCTTTTTTCTGAACGGTTTTGACCCCGAACCGGTCAGGACCTATTACCAGTTTATCAAAAGAAAAAGAGGACGCGGAGATCTCAAGCGTTACTTTTCCTGAAAAATCAAACGAGGCAAAATAATACTCTTTACCTTCATCCTGCGACATGGCGGAATAAACATCGACCGTCTTTCCGTCCGCTTTAATCGACCAGACACCGGTTACCGCTTCGCCTTCCGGCGCCGGGTACGTTTTCACTTCACCGTAAACAGCGGAAATCATCGCCGGAACAAGTAAAAGAAAAACGAAAATATAAAACGCCGAACAAACATTTCTTTTCATAATCAACCTTTCTTTCCAAGTTTGAGTTATCCAAAAATTCAATTCGCTCTTTAGTGATTCTCTAAAGTTGAGAATTTTATTGAGCACGTTTTTTCAAAAATTTCAATTCTTCAAGCGCGGACGCTTCTCTTTTCTTTTGAAAATAATCGTAAACTGTCTTTTCCTGATCGTTCCAAATCCGGGCTTC
>CAZZEF010000006.1:7163-8038 GCA_964652875.1 uncultured Planctomycetaceae bacterium | reverse complement strand
CACCGAGATCAAGCCAGCAGGCAATGGCCCGTTTGTCATTTTCGGAAAGCCGAACATTATAATGATCTGGCTCCAGATATTTCATCAGTTCACTTTTGGACGAACCGGCAAATCGGGGCGGAAGCATTGCAGGAATACTTTCCGCGTCGATCCAGTTGACCAGCGGCGTCATTTTTCCGTTATGTGTAAGTGTTACATAAGAGACATTGAAAAGACGTTTGGCCCTTTGATCAGCAACAGGCGCCGCGGTCAAAAGAAACGACGAAGGAACGATCTCTTGGGAAGCGGTCTGTTTATCCCCATTATGACAACGAACGCAATGACGATCCAGAACAGGCTGAACGATCTGCCGATAACTAAAACCTTCGACCGGTTCTTTTTCGTCGAATGATCGGATCCTGTTGATGCCGAGATAATGATCCGTCGAATCGGTCAGATTTGCGTTTTCCATTTTTTTCAAATATGGATGCGGAACGCCAAGAAACGGCTGAAGTTTTTGCGCAGGCCTTTTCATGGCCGCCGATCTTATTCCCGACGCGACCGACGAACCGCCGTCAAGCTTGTTCTCATGACAGCCAAGACAGCCGACTTGTTCCCCCGGCATGAGCATTGTCCAACTTCTCATTGTTTGAACGGTTTTACCTTTTTCATCAAGCATTTGAAAATAAACCGGCTGAAGAGCGGGCGCTTCCAAAAAAACGCTGCCGTCCTCTTCAATATCGGCCTCTCCCAAAACATGTTTGACGTCCCAGCAGGCGTTATCGACACCAATCGGCGTCTGATTGCAGGAATCGCCGCCGGGACCGGCGTTGCGGTTCGATCCGACAAACGCGGTTCGATACTCCAAGCCGACAACACGGATCTTTTTGACCGTT
>CAZZEF010000006.1:0-7153 GCA_964652875.1 uncultured Planctomycetaceae bacterium | reverse complement strand
TCCGCGCGGAATATCTTTCAAACCGGGACCATGATAAATATCCTGAATATAAAAGGTTCCCGTCTTCTTTTTATAATCAACGGACGAAGGACGAACCGGAGGAACCGGCCGGGACGCAATGGGAATCGCCTGCAGACAGCAGTAATCCGAATCGAATGCAAGAAGTTCGCGGCGTCCTTCCGGTGTCATCAGATAGAGGCCAAAAGGATTTCCCTGATTATTTTCATAAAGATACTCGGCGTACCGAACAAACCCTTGATAACCGTCCGGCGTAAACGAAACGAGAAAGAGATCTTCATTCATCGGATAAGGATAAGCGAACTGAAAGCCGTCCTGTCCGAAACCGTCCAGTTTTTTACTCCAACGGTTTTCATGAATATCCGCTTTTTTACGTCCGGGCGATCCGTCCGGGGATGATCCCGCGATAAACTCGATTCCCGCGCCTTCCTGCGTTCCTTCCGTTCGATCAATGACGACCAGTTTTCCTTTTTGAAAAACATGATGACCGGAAGCAATACTCATGACTTTCGATGTTCCCGGGATCGGCCGCGTATGAATCAATGAGACCGGCCACCAGGAATTGTTACCATAATATTCCGTTTGATTTGTTCCGTCTTCATTCATGACAAAAAGAGGCTGAACAAGAATGGGTGTCCGGTCGTTGTATTCCCAGCGCGTATAAATAACGCGGCCGTCCGAAAGAAGTTTTGGATAGAGTAAATCGACCTGATCGAACCCCATCCGCTGAATATCGCTCCCGTCCGGAAGACAGGTATACATATTACCCGAATGCGACCAAGAACACGGATCCAATTGGGAACAACGCGTCGAAATATAAAGAATTCGTCCGTTCGGAAGAAAACAGGGTTCGATATTCGAGATCGGAAATGTTTCATTCCGGAGCGCCGGTCGATGAGTGATCCGTTTGACTTTACGATCGGCAAGCGTCATTGAATACAACTCATAATTATCTTGATCGAAATCATCTCTCATTGAAAACAAAAGAGTTTTCGCGTCAAAAGACAATTCCGGGTCGCGAATGGATCCGTTCGGTTTTTCCAAAAGAACTTCTTCCTGGACCGATCCGTCTTTTTGAACGGTCAGCAGACAAAGTTTCGCGCCCGGTTTCCAGATCAACGGCTTTTCCTCCGTCTGACGATCAGTGTCATAAAACGTCGGAGCAATATTTCCCGGTCCGCAAAGAACCGATCGTTTGACATAACAAACCGATGAACAATGATTCCGAAAATCCGCCAATCGGATCTGACGCCGAAGCGCACAAAGTTTTAAATAAAACGCTTTCCAGCGGGGATCTCTGCCCGGAAGTTTTTTCAGATCTTCCAGCTCTTTTTGATGCGGATCCGTTTTAACGCCCGAATCCCGAAGATCCGCCAAGACTTTTTCGACCGTTTTGATCTCCAGTTTGTTCCATTCCGTTGAAATAAAAAGCGCGGAAACATCATTTCGCCCCAAATCCTGACGCAACCAGTCTTCCTGAATTCGATCACGCAACGAAGTTTGGCCGTTGCTCTGAATGCGGTTCGGTGTTTGCGTCTGATCTTTTTCCCGATCGGATTCCGTACCGGTCCCCCAAAGTTTTTGATTCGAATATATTCCGAAAACACCTGTTATCAAAACGAACAAAAGAACAGAACATACCGTTGACTTTTTTTTCAACCCGTCTTCCGTTTTTTGAATGAAAAAAGAGGACCGAAATAAAAAAGAGAAATGTTTCATGACCGATTCCTTATATTATCAACGTTGATTACTCATTCCCGGCAGATCTCGTCCCGGCAATTCTGACATCCTAAAATCCCAAACGCCGGAACTGATCCGATCAATCGCGCCCCCAAATTTCCAGTTCGTCAATTCCGTTGTCGCCCAATGGAAAGGTCTCTTTTAATCCTGTCAAAACAATTTGATCACATCGGATTTTCGGGAAGGTGAATTCCTGCGGCTGATCGGTATTTTTCAACTGTATCGCAATCTTTTGACCGCCGGAAAATTCGAGAACGGCGTTCGTCCAGGTCTTTTTCTGATCCGCAGTCCGATGCAGGCAAAGGATCATTTTTTCAGCCTCAATGGACCGTCCGAACTCAATTGTCAGCGACAGATCTGTCCGACGCGCCGGTCGCCAGTACTGATCTGTTTTCCGTTGACCATCAATCAGATGAACCGGCGAAAATTCAGAACGGTACCGATACCAGGAGTTGGCGGTAACACGCGGATAAGATCGAAGATGGTTCGTGTACGCGTCCTTGTTCAAGGCGAGATTCCGAAGCGGATTTCCAACGGTGTTCGAACCGCCCCGGGCATCTTTCCCCTGCGCTATTCCGTAAATTGGAACCGTTTCCGGCAGTCGGTCATAATCCTCGATAAATTTCTTTTGTACTTCCTGACCGCCGAATTCGTATTTTGGAAAATCGGAGATGCCAAATTCGATTCCTTTATCTTTATGCTCAATGTATTTGCCAATACTGTCCAATTCCTGTTCGGCATATTTAAGCCGTTTCGCTTCAAAATACAAATAGATCTGACGCATTTTGTTCCGATAAACATACCAGGGGGTCAACGCGGAATGAATGTTGTGAACCAGTTTGTCCCAATATTCGAGTTCCATCCAGGAACCGCAAAACGGGACGTTCAAATCGATCCAACAGGCAACCGTTTCTTTCTCTTTTTGCGTCAGCTGAACTCCGTAATGAGACGACTCAAGATATTTCATCAGCGGACTGGAACAGGATCCATACGAGCGCGGTTCGACCATGGAGCAGACGGACGAAACATGCAGCCAGTTGATGATTCCCAGTCCGGAATATTCATCGCTTGAATATCCGTCCGCATTCGGATTCAGGATCTTCGACGGATCATTGTCGAAATATTTCAAATAAGTTTTATCATGCGCGGCGTTCCCTTTGTCGGGATTTTTGTATTTGGGAATTTTCGCGTTGTATCCGAAATCGGTCAGGTTGATGTATGATTCACTGAACAGTCGGCCGGGAGTCCCCTGCGTTGTTCCGTGTCCGTAACTCCTGAAAGTGAGCCGCCATTTGGCCCGATTGTAAATTTCATCATTGGAAACGGGCCGATAATCGCCGAGCAGACTTAACGGAACATTTTTTTTATCCGGATTTTTACTTCCCGAATGACAAACAATACAATGCCGATCCCAAATCGGCTGGATCTCTCTTGTGTAACTGAATCCTTTGGGAACATCCCTCCCCTGCGGCGCGTTCACCGAAAGATACGCCATCGCCTTCTTTTCTTCCTTTGACAAAAAACGATCCATTTCCTGAACCGGCTCATCGCCCGGCTCGAAAAACGGTTTGATCCGCTGCGGCTTCTTCTGAATGGCTTCCGTCGCCGCTCTTTTAGCGGTGAACGATGTATTTTTATCTTCATGACATCCGACACAGGCGAACAGTTCGCCCGGAAGAACCATCGTCCAGCTCCGCATGTTCTGAATCATCTGTCCCTTATCGTCCAGGATCTGAAAATAGACCGGAACCCGCGACGGACACTCAAAATAACAGCTTCCGTCTTTTTCGATCTCAACAGTACCGAGAACATGTTTGACATCGTAACTTCCGTTATTGATCGAGCAGGGTGATGTCTGATGCCCGCCCCAGGGATGAAGCCCAAGCGCAACGGTTCCTTTGGCCCGATAATCAAGAGCGACGATCCGCATTTTTTTCGCATCGCCCCGTTTGACGCCATTCATACCCGGTCCGTAATAAATATCCTGAACGTAAAACTGACCGCTCGTTTTTCGTTCGTTCACCGGCGAAACTTTCCGGTTCGGGATCGATCGGACAGTCAGCGGGATCTGTTGTCCGGACGAAATCACCGGATCATAAATCAGCAGTTCGCGCCGCCCGTCCCGATCCATCCAATAGATGCCGAACGCCGGACTTCCCTGCTTGCCGTTATGAATTCCTTTTAGTCCGCGAATCGGTCCTCCTTCGGGCGAATAACAGACCAGGTAATTATCTTCATCCAGCGGATAAGGATACTGAAACTGCTCGCCTTCCGTTCCGTGAACGATATTCCCTCCGGTTCCGTTTCCTTCGGTATACGGCATAGGACGTTCGGGGGCCAGAAAATCAACTCCTGTCCCCGCTTGCGTTCCTTCGCGTCGGTCGATCATGATCAGCTTGCCCCGCTGATCAATATGATGCGCTCCGGCCACGGCAATTACTTTTGTCGAATTCGGGACACTTCGGGCATGAAGCAGCGCGGCGGGAAACTGCGAATTATTACCGTAATATTCCGTCTGATTCGTTCCGTCGGAATTCATGACGAAAAGGCTGTGAAGATAACCAGCAGTTCGGTCCGAATATTCCCATCTTGTATAAATAATTCGGCCATCTTCCGTCATATGCGGAAAAACCGTGTGTCCGTGATCGACCCCCAGCCGCCGGATATATCGCCCTTGCGCATCGCATGTATAAAGATTGCAGACACTCGACCACCAGCAGGGAGCGGAAAAAACATTTCGGGTCGAAGTAAAAACCAGCTCACCGTTCGGCAGCCATTCGGGATCCATGTCCGCAGTTCCCGCTCCAAAGGTAATTTGAGTCGGCTTATCCGATCCGACCGGCATTGTGTAAAGATGAAAATCGCCGCCGTGATCTTGATCCGCTTCCCGCATCGAAAAAACCAATGTTTTGCCATCATAAGAAAGAGAGGGGTCCCGAATGATACCTGCCGGACAGTCAAGAAGAACTTTTGTTGAAACAGATCCGTTCTTATTGATCGTCATTTTACATAATTGCGAATTCATCCGGTAATCACGTCCGGTTTCCCGAAAAACCGCGTCGGTCAAATGGTCCGTCATGGCGAACATGGCCTGCGCGTCCCCGAAAACAAAATGTTTGACATAAATATATTCACGCGGCTGGTCGTCAAAAATTTCAAGCCGTTTTTTTCGCCGAATTTCGCAGGCGTTAAAATAAAGATCTTTCCAGCCGGGATCTGCGCCCGGTTTTTTCGCTCGAACAAGATCGTTCTTTTTCGCTTCAAGAGATCTCGTGTCCGCGTCCGATTCGGTCAGTTCTTCAAGAACGCGGTTCAACATGGTCTGTTCGAGATCAGACGATTTTTGAGAGGTAAAACAGGCATCGACCTTGAGCGTTCGGGCATCCTGATACATCCAGTCGCGCTGAAGCCTGCTTTGCGGGAAAGGGATGATCTGACGGTCGGCTATTTCCTTTTCCGTATATCGTTGTCCCCAAACAATTCCGGCCGGAATCAAAAGAAAAAAGATCAAAAGACTTTTGACAATATAATTTTTATTCCTCATGAACCCATCTCCGTTTTTACAGATCACACAATATTAAATTAGTTCTATCAAATCATTATTATACATAAATTAAAAGATCTTTCCAATAAGTCATTATGACCTATTTAAAATTAATCTTCAATTATTTCCGCGTTTGATATTCCAGTATTAATAATATATTTTTGAAATTCTCAATTATTTATTCTGGTCAGGATCTGTCTGACTAAAGAATCGCGGTCAATTCGTTTTTTATCCGATCAACCGCACAAAAAACATTTTTTTACCCGGGCATTGACAAGAATCGGTTTTGCCTTATATTGTTGGTAGTTTTCAGATGGTGGGTGTAGTTCAACGGATAGAGCACTGGATTGTGGTTCCAGTTGTTGAGGGTTCGAATCCCTTCACCCACCCTTTTAATTTTCCATTTTTGGCTGGCCGATTTCACTGTCAGTTGTTTTTTCGGGTTTTGAACTGAAAAATGGCAAAAATGGACAATAATAATATAAAAAGAATCGAAACTTTTCGATTCTTTTTTATTTTCTTGATACTTTATGCTGTTCTTAACACTCTTCTGTTTAACCGCATTTGTTCAAATTACTTGCTACAATTCTCATTGATTTACAATATGTTATTCATTAATAACAACGTTTAATATTAATATTTTCTTTTTAATTGTCTGTTTTTATTATTCAATTTAAAATCACCGCAAATATACTTCAAAAAACAAAAAACAGTAAAACCGTATCAGATTTACCAATAATACCAATAATAGCAGTTTGAATTACTTAAAGGTTTTATTTTATCCTGTTTTATTATTTTGTTTATACATTTTATCTTTTCTTTTTTTTCTTTTTGATTATACTGAAATTATGATAAAAGGTTATCTTATCCGGAAAAGAGGTTTTTGACTTCTTTATAAAATTTTCGGATAGTAAAACACCGATTTCAACAAAAAGCGAGAAACAATGTAACCCTGACTTGACTTCATTTACTGTTTTTTATTCAAGTTTGTTTTATAAACTTTCCGATAAACAGAGAGACATTTACCTTTTTACATAGGAAGTTGGAGTGTTGAGGTAATATAGTCAAGGTAAATTCCGTCATAAGGAAGAAATAAGAGAAAAAATGAAGTATAATCAATGAAATAATTGCTTTCGATCAAGAATTTTATTGATTTTTTTCTCTTTTTTACTTTGATGGGCTACAGTGATTTCGGTCCTGCTCACCAAAGCGGACTCAAAAAATTGTTTATTTTGTTTTTGGAATCAGTGGAGTATTTCAACACTCAGTAAGATATTAAAGGAGAGAAGGATGAAAAAAGTATTGGGACTCGTGTTGACCGCACTTGTCGCAGTTGCTCTCGGGACGGCTCAACAGGCGGAAGCGGCCTGGTGCGGAGCCTGCAATTTTCGTTGCTGCAATCCTGCTCAGACTTCATTTGCCGAACAAAGCAGTGTTATTATGAAGACCTGCCGAAAGGTGACTTATGAACGTCAGGCAGTTACTTGCTACCGAACAACTTACGAAAAAGTAAGGTGCCCTCAAAGGGTTCTCTGTACGAAGTATGTTCCTGAAATTGTAACCAGGGAAGTCAAATGCGTCGTTCAGTGCCCCGTTTGGGAAACACAGACAAAAAATATATCGTGTACGGTAATGCGGCCTTGCTGGGAAACCGTCATGAAAGAGGTTCCTTACACTGTCTGCAAACCGGTTTATGAAACTCGACAGAAGCAATATACCGTTTGCAAGCCCGTTTGGGAAACTTGCTCAAGAGAAGTTCCTTATACTGTTTGCAAGCCGGTTTATGAAAACCGTCAGCGTCAGTATACCGTTTATAAAAAGATCGTTAAACATTGCACTAAAGAGGTTCCT
>CAZZEF010000005.1:49502-54047 GCA_964652875.1 uncultured Planctomycetaceae bacterium | reverse complement strand
GTCTTTTGGGGCTTGATCTCCATTTTTTTTCTGATATCGGCCAATTCTGATTTACTGAAAACATAATAGATACCGCCGATACTTGCGATCATCAAGGAAATAACGCGGTAGCCGATTCCGATAATCATTCCGTAACCGGCCTTGTAAGTTTCGGATCCGGGAATATCGAACAGCGGGTATAAAATATCGAGAAAGGCTTCCAATGGTCCAATACTCAACGGGATCATGGACGCGGTATTTCCGATGGGATAAATGGCCAAATGATCTATTGCGGATGGAGCGGATCCGAAGAGTCCTCGGGCGATATAATAAATACCGAATGCAAAAAAGGTATGAACACCGAAGGTAACCAGAAAAGCGGGAATCATAACGAACCATTTGGACTGGTAGATCTGGACCGCCTCCAAAAGTCGAACGAGAATTCCGCCGACGAAGGGTATTTTTCCGGTCAGACGACGGCGCAGACCGGATTTACTTTCCGGCCAAAGAAGAAAGCCCATTCCGATGGTCGAAATAATGAACAGAATAATCACCGCGTGAACAAAAGTTTTCGCCTGACTGTTTTGACTTTGATATAAACCGGTAAACCAAACGGCACCGAATCCGATCAGAAACATGACATAAAGACCGATCAGACGGTCCATAATAACGCTGGCCGCGATTTTGGCGCCTGTGCCCGGTTTGCCGCGCGCAAGAAGGCATCCTTTGACGACATCACCGCCGATTATTCCGACCGGCAGATAATTAAAGATCTGACCGAGAAACCCCAGTTTCAGCATTTCGCGGAAACTGAACGGGATCCCCAACGCCAGAACAAGCCATTGCCAGCGGATAAATGTCAGGAGCAATGCAACAAAAAAGAAAAGAAAGGTCAGTCCGAGATCATTCCAGTTCTTTTCCCGGGTCATTAATTGTTCGAACGTGTCGTTTTGGGACGTTCGCCAAAAAAGAAAGGCGAATATTCCAAAAATCAGTAAAAATTTTACTAAAGGAACGACTATACTCTTGATGAAACTTTTCATGAATGGTCCAAAATTTTAATTATTATACGGTCAACATGTTAAAAATTTCATTTTCTCCTCCGGCTGATTTCGTGAACCGGTTTTCTATCGGTATTGGAACAGAGAAAAACAAAATGAAACCAGTCTATAAATCGGGATACGGTTTTATATAGTTGACATAGCAGATTCAAAATTTTATTTATTATGATGGCAGAATCGAATTGCGTCAACATCGATTAACTTCAAAAAGAAAGGATTCGCTCTTTTTATACAGCTTTTATTTTAAATTTTTCGTGATCTGCGCCGATTGACTGCGTGAATCGCCTGTTCTTTTGACGTTATAACGGAAATTTCATGATGGAATCGGTATAACGGAAAATATATTGAAAACAATTATAAAATATTTAAAAGACGGTTCCAATGTTTTTATAATGCGCCCGGTTTTGTAATTCTATTGTTTTTTAGCCGATCAAATTTGTTCTCCGTTCAAAATGTCGGAAATTTAAAAATTTAACCTTATCAACGAAAAAACAAGGAACAATCGAATAATTGCGGTAAAAAAATAAAGGGTTTGCTATAAAACAAAGAAAATTCAAGGGGCAAAGCGGTTCCCAACACTTGACAAACTGTTCTGTTTTACGTAGACTTTCTTTAGCATGACTTGTAAAACCGACAATATAATAATAAAAATAAAATAATAATTAATAAAGAAAAGTACTTTTCATAATAATTGGGAAAGGAAAACCAAATAATGGATTTCGATCAGGAAACAACAACGCTCTTGCTGGATTATTTTGCGACCAATCTTCATTCATCCGCCTCTCGGGATCTTCAGGGAGCGTTAAAGAAAAACAACGCGGAAGATCTTTGGATCTGCTGGACGAAAAAAATATCGAGCCGGGTTGATCACCTTGCCCTTGATATTATTGAAGAGGCTCTCTCCTGGGGTGAATTATGCTCTTGTGAAAAACAGGGATCCTCCTGCGATGTCCGGGTTGTACTCGATTTTCTTAAACAATTTGTCCGATTTCACCGAAACACGGTTGAGTGTCCTCCGCTTCGATGGCTGGAATATGTTGCCGATAGCGAAGAGATCCTCAAAATACTTCCTGAACAGATGCATCCGGATGAGGTTCCGCTTTTAAATCAGATCCTGTTGGGTGAATTCCGACTGTTTTTAGGATTGCTTTATCCGGAACTGATTCCTTTTCGGTCATTCGCTCAAAGCGGAAAACGTCAGCTGATTCAGGGAATCGAAACGTTGGTCAATGAAAAGGGAATGCCTGCTTATCGCAATATATTTGAACTGCGCGGACTTTTGGCCTGCTGGACCCGATCACTTTTACTGGCGACCGATGCCGGACAAGTCCTTTTCCCGACTTCCGCAATGCGTCGTTTTGAATGGACGATTCTTCAAGCAATGCAATGGACCCGTTCAGACGGAAGCTCCGTTTTATCTCCGTTTAAATTGGGAACAGAAAAACCGGACAAGGATTTTCTTCGGCGCCTGCTGGATCTTATTGATGCCGCGCTGCATTTCGATGAAGACGGTCATGACGGTGAAATCGCGTCCGTTCTATTGGCCCCATTCTGCAAAAAAACGGGCAGAATTCCGTATTTCGCCCAGCAATTCCCCAAAGAAAAAATTGATCCGGATCTTCTTCCGGAAGCAACCTGTTTTGTTGACGATCTAACAATGTCTGTTCAAAAGGCGAATTGGACTCCTGAATCGCCCGCGGTTTATTTGGCCGCGGATTCGGACGAGCGGATCGACGTTGTTGAATCCAAAGAGAATGCCGCCGATCTTGAGTTGTACGACAAACAAACTCTGACAGAACTTCGTATTTCTGGTGAGACCGTTTTATCCGGGACATGGAATGTTTCTATTAAAGTAAACGGTCAGACTCTTCGTCCGGCTTCGTCCTGGCAGCAGATCTGCTGTCAGAGCGATGAAACTTATTCTTATCTTGAATGGTGTCTCCTTTTTGCTGGTGATTATCGTTTGGAACGGCGCTGTATTCTCGTTCCTGATGAAAAAATTATTCTTTTGGGCGACACTCTTCGAAAAAAAACTTATTCCGATCAAGATAAGCCGGATTTCATCGAATATCGCTCCGATCTTCCGTTAGCCCCCCATTTCAGCGCTCTTTCCAATGATCTTTTGGAGAGGTCAAAATTTCAAAAAACGAATTTGGCCGCAACGAAAACAAAGGATTCGAAATTTGAAGATCAGCACAAAAACAGTCAGAAAGGATCTGAAAAACAAAATGCGGCTTCAAAATTCACGTCCGGCAATATTTTCATTATACCCCGGCGGCTTACCGGATCCAAAGCGCTGGCCCGGCTTGTTCCATTTTCTTTTGAAAATACGGAATTTGACGAAAATAAAATCTGCGGCAGCGATCAATCGATTCAAATGCTTCTATCCGGAAAGGGTACCTCCGTTTTTGCTCCTGTTATTATCGATTATGATACGTCCCGAATAAAGAAACCGGCAACGGTCCGACGCTTAACCGTCGCGGAAAAGGGAGTTCCCGTTTCGGAAGAAAAGGCGCTTGGTTTTCGTGTTCAATTAGGGAAAGATCAATATATTATTTATCAGTCACTTGGCGGGAACGAAGTTCGAACGGTCATCGGACTTCATCTTTTAAGCGATTTCGTTTTGGCGAAATTTGATAAAGAAACCGGCCCGCATTCTCTGATTGATATTGAATTAACTTGATGTTTCATTTAGAAAGGATCCCGTTCATGCTCAATACGGAAAAAAATTCCGATGATTTTTCGGAAGACGAAGTAATATTCAAAACTAAAATTTTTGATATTGTTCAACGTTATCAGATCGGTCAAAGCGGTCAGAAACATGTTCGATACGTTATAAGAAACAAGGGAGCGGTTGCCATTCTTCCTATTTTGCCTGACGGCCGAATTATTCTTCTTAAACAATTTCGATCTCCGACGCAGCGTTATATATATGAAATTCCTGCCGGAACACGCGAAATCGGCGAAGATCCTCTGACAACGGCCAAACGGGAACTGATCGAAGAGACTGGTTATCATGCCGGTAAAATGGAACCGATGTATTCCTTCTTTTCCTCTCCCGGAATATTTCAAGAGATGCTTTATCTTTTCAAAGCGACTGATCTTGTGCCGGGGCAGCAAGCTTTGGAAGAAGGGGAAGATATTACCCTTTGTTATTTTACCCGGGACGAGATCAAAAAAATGCTTAAGGCGGGCGAATTTAATGATGGAAAGACGATTCTGGCTCTGCTGACCCTTTTTGCGGAATTAGAATGACCAAAAAATATTGATCCGTTTCTTAGTGCCAAATTCTTTAATCGATTTTTTGTTCCAACGTGAAAGAACAGTCTTTTTCTCTGGTCAATCGACAGAAAGAACGGAAAATTTAAAAGAAAAGCAGTATAATAACTTTGAATTGGTTGTCAGGATCCGCCCCAGTATTTCGTTGAATTGCTGAGTTGGATTATATGCCCGTATTTAAACGCTGATATCGGGACAGACTCCCCGTGTAATCCTCTGTCCTGTT
>CAZZEF010000005.1:39895-49492 GCA_964652875.1 uncultured Planctomycetaceae bacterium | reverse complement strand
CCTAATCTGAAAAAAAAGGATATAATACAATAGAAATTATATTGGCTTAAGGAAATTATATCGATTGGTTTTTGTTTTTTCATGTTCAAAAATAAAAAACAGCCGGTTCATGAAATCAACCGGAAAGAATATTTACAGAACAATATGAAAAAGATCCGTTTCATCAGGGAAAGGTTGAAATGTCGTTAAAGAAGAAATTTTTGGTAACCGGCGGAGCAGGGTTTATTGGATCGCATTTAGCGGAAGCGTTATTGAAGCAAGGCCATTCCGTAACGGTGATCGACGATCTTTCGACCGGACGATGGACTAATATCGCTTCTTTGGAATCGGATCCTTCTTTTCGAGTCCTTATCGCCGGCTGTGAGGAAGTTCCTTTGATTCGGGAAGAGATTTCCCGACATGATTTTGTTTTTCATTTGGCCAGCGCTGTCGGTGTTCAGCTGATTATTGACAAACCGATCGAAACAATTCAACGCATTGTCCGGGGAACCGATGTTGTTATCGATTATTGCTCCAAATATCATCGCCCCGTTCTTTTGACCTCGACCAGTGAGGTTTATGGAAAATCGGAAAAGCTTCCGTTTAAGGAAGTTGACGATGTTGTTATGGGACCGAGTTGTAAACGACGCTGGGCCTATGCCTGCGCAAAAGTTTTGGATGAATTTCTTGTTTTGGCTCATTATTATGAAACCGCCCTACCCGTTTATATTGTCCGTCTGTTTAATACCGTCGGGCCGCGCCAGTCGGGACAATACGGAATGGTTTTGCCTCGTTTTGTAACGCAAGCAATCAAAAACGAACCGATTACCGTATACGGAACAGGCGATCAAAAAAGATGTTTTAGTGCTGTTGAAGATATTGTACGCGGCCTTATCGCCTGTACGGAACATCAGGAGGCGGTTGGAAAAGTTATTAATCTTGGTTCCAACGAAGAAATCAGCATTAACGAACTTGCTAAAATGGTTAAGAATCTGGCCGGTTCCGAATCTCCAATTGTTCATATTGATTACGACAAAGCATATGGGCCAGGTTTTGATGATATGTCCAGAAGAATTCCTTCGCTGGAACGGGCCGAAAAATACCTTCAATGGAAACCAGAACGCAATTTACAGGAAATTATTCTTTCCGTGATCAAACAAATTCGAACAGAATTGAAATAGATCGAATAAGCAGAATTCCAATTTGAAATAAATTGATAAGACTGTTCGAGAAAAGCACGGAATATAACGGATATTGATCTTTTTGTTTTGCTGGCAAATAAGCCGGAACAGGTGCCGTTATAATAAATACCGTTCCAGCAACAAAAGAACTGCTAAATCGATTTTATTTTTTATTTTCCGTCATCTCCGCCAATTGACTGCGTGAATCGGCAGTTCGTTTGACGTTATAAGAGAAAATTCATGATGGAATCGATATAAATCGCAAAGTTCATCGGCGGAATTGCGAAATTAAAAAGCGTTCTGTAAAATATAGGAATATAAAATTATTGATCGTTTGTTTAGAAATGAATTAACAATCCCAAGCTGCCGAATTGGGAAGTTTGCTTTTTATTGGTTAAAATATCATAATCCAAAGTAACCGAGAGTAATTTGAACAACGATGTTTGCATTCCGATACCGCCCCAAAAGAAATCACTTCCGTGACTTCCTTCAAAGAAGTATTGCGCCGGAGTGATCGTTCCCGGAATACGGCTTAGAAAAAAAGTGTTTAACGAATCGCTGTCGCTGCCCATCTGATGAACCCAGGCGCCGCGCAGTTGAAAGGTAAAAGATCCGGAGCCCGGGCTGATATCGATACGCGCACCGGCTAAATAATCAAAGGAATTGAACTTTTCTTTTTCTTCAGTGTTGACAAAATAATTGTTTTTATCCAGTTCGTCATGAACAAGGTAATTATAAAGCAACGAAGTAAATGGCTTTAAGGTAAACAGTCCTCCGGTTGACATTTGACCGCCAATTTCAAAATAACCGTTAAACTGATAGCCATCGAACGAAAGCGGATCATTTTTTGAGCTTTTTTTATAGTTGTAAGAATCGGTTCCTCCGGTTCCCATTAGGGTATAATAAATATTTCCTGAATTGTAAAACAGTCCTAACCCGGCCAGGTTGGTCTTTTGGGTGCTTTCCCAATAATTATTGTTAATTTTGCCTTCATTGAAATTATAATAAGCGGAAAAAGTAAAATTACCGCCGAATTTGGCGTTGATTCCTATTGCGGCCCCTTCAATATCATTATCAAGAGAATAATTAATTTCATTGGGTGAAATATCTCCTCCTCCAAAATATCCGTTTCCCCATACGGAAAAACTTTTTATATTGCAAGATCTTCCCATTTTTCCAAGGCTGGAACTTAATCCGCCTCGAAGGATAACATCTTGAGAGAAAATCAGTTCATTATTGGTCAAAGAAGCAGTTGATTCAGTGCTAGTCTCTTCGGGGATCATTTGCTTTGCGTCAATGTAATAATCTGAATTAAACAAAGAAGAGTCATAAGCATACGTATTTACAGCCGTCATTAATATAAAAAAGGCGACAGTAAAATTTTTGATATTCAAAAATAATTTTGGCATTTTATAACCGCGAATTATAAGGTTGACTTTATAACAGACCGTATAATTTATAAAATCGTCAAAATTTAACAGTTTCTTTATAATAAAATACTCACAACAAAAAAGACCATGTCAGTTAAGACATGGTCTTTAATTTTTTTCTTACTGATTATTCATCAGCAAGCAAATAATATAAGTTTGAAACTTAATTATTTCGAGACGGCCGGGGCAGCAATCGGGGCGCAAGGAGCGCAAGCCGGAGCGCAAGCCGGGGCACAGCACTTACGAACTTTGAAGCATTTGACTTTGCAGCACTTGGTCTTGCAAACCGGGGCGCAAGCGGGGGCACAAGCCGGGGCGCAAGCGGGTTTGGCAACAGCCGGAGCACAAGCCGGGGCGCATTTGGCCGGAGCGCAAGGAGCGCAAGCCGGTTTGCAGCAGCGGCGAACTTTGAAGCATTTAACTTTGCAGCACTTCGGGGCGCAAGCAGGAGCGCAAGCCGGGGCGCAAGCCGGGGCGCATTTGGCCGGAGCGCAAGGAGCGCAAGCCGGTTTGCAGCAGCGGCGAACTTTGAAGCATTTAACTTTGCAGCACTTCGGGGCGCAAGCAGGAGCGCAAGCCGGGGCGCAAGCGGGTTTGGCAACAACCGGAGCACAAGCCGGTTTGGCCGGAACACAAGCGGGCGCGCAAGCGGGCGCACAAACTTTTTTGCAATGTTTCACCAGTTTGAAGCAGCACTTCTTGGCGCAAGGGGCACAAGCCGGAGCGCAAGGAGCAGCTTTAACAGCTTCGCAAGGAGCGCAAGCAGCCGGAGCGCAAGCGCCGCAAGCGGCTTTGTGATTGAACGCAAATGCATTGCTGGCACAAAGAGCGACAGCGATGACAGCAACCAGTGAAAGAGTGAGACGAAGTTTCATCTGTGAATCTCCTTTAAACAAAAAAAACGGGGTCAGTAAAAACAAACGTTAGGCTTTCCGCCAAATTCCATTCCTATAGTGTCTATATCGACTGAATTTCAGTGATATTTTAACTATCTTTAACAAATTTTTTGTTTTGGGCTATCTATTTATGCAACCCTATTTAAATTTGCTTATAGCTAATATACCCTAAAACCCTTATTTAGACAAGGACTATCTTGTAAAAAAAATAAAAATCTTTGTCTAAACTGTCTATTTTTAACGATTTTACGTATTTAACAACCTTATTCAATTGGACTACATGTTATAATCGTTAAAAATTATACTTTCGTTGTTTTTTAAATACTAACAAAGGTATTATTAATTAATTCTCGCAATAAGCATATTACCTTCGTTTTTTGGCTTTTGCAAGGATTATTTATCATAAATCGGCATTAATTCTATTTTGTAGAAATAATTATACTGGTTATAGCGGATTTATTCCATTTTATCGATCTTTATGAAGAGATCGTTATAAATTTAATCCTTGAAACTTTTAATATAAATCGGAGAAAATAAAGAAAGAGTTTTATTTTTCCCGTTCAATATCCGTTTCTTTCATAAAATATCAGTTTAAAAATAACAAAAGAAACAATAACGTAAAAAAGATAAAATACAGAGAATAAATAATAAAGTGTACGAACGACGCGTTTTGTATAAAGAGTATCCAATGTTTGGGGTGTCCGGATAAAATGAAGTAAATAAGTATAATATTAATATTGTATATATTAAGAAATGATTGTTAAAAAAATACCAAGAAAAATAATGGTCAAAGAATATAAAGAACTCAACGGATAACGATCAGGCCGGTATCATAAAAGATGTAAAGCATAAAAGAAGTAAAAAATGGAATACAAAGAGTTCATCAAGATGAAAGATCAAAAAAAACGGAATTAACCAAATCAATGATTAACTCCGTTTTTAATATTCCAAAGGAATTAACAGATCAGGAGCGATTGCCGAAACGGGGCTGACGAGCGCGGGCTTCGTTCACTTTCAAAGTTCTTTCATTATTGACTGAATTGTTCAGTTTTTCAATAGCTTCCTGGGCTTCTTCATCGCTGGGCATATCGACAAAACCGAAGCCCTTGGAACGGTTGGTTTCCCGATCGATAATAATGTTTGCAGAATTGACCTTGCCATATTGTTCAAACAGTGAGCGAAGATCGTCATCCGAGGTCCGATAGGAAAGATTTCCAACATAAATTCTCATAGTACCATTTACTCTTTTCTTGTCCGAAAGCAAAACATGACAACAAACATCCCTCGGACAACGAATGTCTGCTGAAGCATGATACAAAGGCACGCTTCCCTTTTCAGTTTTTAAATTTATCAATTCGATTACGTCAGGATAGAGTATCACACGGATTTTATTTTCGGACAATCCAAGCTGCAAAGAAATCAATCAGACAGCCAACCGGGGAAAATTTTGGATAAAGTCAGAAGCCCGGCTGGAAGATCCGGCAGGAAAAACTGAAACAATCCGATCGATGTTGAAAACGATCCTGAACAGATAATACTCCATAAAAAGGTAGCGAAAATCAAGATTTTTCGCAAACCGAACACACAAAATAATACTGGCGGATCCTCTTGCAGATCCAAACCAGCAAAGCAACAAAAAAGAGTGGAGGCGGCGGGGATTGAACCCGCGTCCCGCGACTGATCCGCGAGAACGTCTACGTGCGTATTTGATCTTTTATTTTTTTAATCTGATCCAGCCCTGATCAAAAAGGTTTGGCTCAGACGATTCGAAAACTTTATTTAGTCTTCCGCGTGTTCGACGTGACGGAAAACGATCCGAAATTGTTACCCGAATTTTTCATCTCTTCGGCAAAGAATCAAATCCGGAGTCGCCGATCTTAGGCGGCTAAAGCCAAATCTTTGTTGGCAGTTACTTGTTTAGTCAGCTTTTAACGTGGCCCACTGACCAACCACGGCACGCAGTCCAGGTTTCACACGCCCGGTCGAATCCAGTTCGCCCCCAATGATTTCAATTTTTTCGACACAAAATATTCTTAAATATCCCGTTTTAAAAAATCTCATCTGGAGCTTTCCGACTCTCTTATACTATATGATATAGATATAATAAATAAATAATAGAGGTATGCGACGATTTTTTGAAAATATTTCCGAAATTTTTCAAAATATTTTTATTTTTTAAGCAAAAGAGAGCCTCTTTTTGTTTTCGCTTGTTTTTTATCCTTTCTCCGGTATAATAATTACAGATCAAAAACAACAGACCGCCACACAAAACGGGAAAGAATAATACAGGAAAAAAATGAACGAAAGTTCTTATAAAATGGATCAGTCCGGATCCTTTAAAGAAAAGAAAGACAATTTATTACTTCGTCAGATCTTTTTTTTAATAATTATTATCTCGTCCGGGATCATCTTCGGGCGAATTATGTCAGTAGACAATATTCCTGATCGGACGATACAGGATTACCGATACGGTCAGATCCCCAAACAGCTTGCAGATAAAGAGAAAAAATTGCGCGCGCAGGGGGTCGGTGACCCGCAAATAGCGCAGGAATTGAAAAAAACGGCGCGCGAATTGGTTTACGCCGCTCAAAAAGAGCGCCCTACCCTGAGTGCCAATGACCGCAGTCGATGGCTGACTCTTCGCGCTCTTGTTGAACCGGACTGCCGCGTATATCGGTTCGTTGAACTTGATCTGGCTAAAATGAAAAAAGACGGCAGTAAGTATTCTTCTTCCGAAACGCTTCGCAACTGTTCCTGTCCTTGCGCCCAGCAGTTTGAAACAAACCAAAAATCAAAGACCTTGTATCTGAAAAAATGGGTTCCTTACGCGATTGACAAGGCGATGGAAGATCCGCGCTGGGATACGATCGACATGGTTAAACATGGTCTTAAAGACGAAATTTATAATCCGGAAGATCCTTTTTCCGGGTATCTTTATTCCAGTAAACCAACCTTGTTGCCGACCGTTATGGCCGCTCCTTATTGGATCCTTTATCATTTGTTCGGACTTTCTTTGAAAACAGAGCCGTTTGTTACTGTTCGCCTCTTGTTGGTGATCATTAATTTGATCCCTCTGATGATCGCCTGGATGCTGGCGGCCCAAATGATCAACTCTTTGGGGAAAACAGATTGGGGAAAGATCTTCGCGCTCTCCTTTTTTTGTTTTGGAACTTTTATTTCCGCTTTTGCTGTTACGTTGAACAATCATCTGCCAGCGGTTGTTTCGATCGTTTTGGCCCTTTACGGATTATTCCGAATTCTTCATGAAAAGGACAAAAACTGGTATTGGTTTGCTCTTACTGGTTTTTTCGGCGCTTTTTCCGTTGCCTGCGAACTTCCGGCTCTGGCGGTCGCCGCCGTGCTTTGCGCTGTTTTACTGACTCGTTTTCCTAAAAAGACCATATTAATATCTGTCCCGATTGGATTGGCGGTCGCCGCTGCTTTTGTGAGTACCAATTATTGGGCACACGGAACATTCAAGCCGGCGTATGCTCAAAAGCGCAATCATATGGCTCTTGTCCGGCAAACTCAAACTCAAACTCAAACTGATATCGGTCAAAAAGCAGGAAACCAAGCCGCGAATTCAACTTCGAACGGTCAGAAGATTGATACTGAAAACAAACGGACGTCTTCCAACCTCAAACCGGCGGCTTCGGGAAATAATAACTCGACTGCGTTGAAAGCCAATTTTCCGGGTCAGCCCACGTCGTTGTCAGGATCGGGAATTTCTTATGACCGCGGCGATTGGTATATTTATAATTATTTTCCGGCGGGCAGGTCCCGGGATCTGAAAAACGCCCGCGTTTCTTATTGGTCGAATCGTATCGGAATTGATCGCGGCGAGCCAAGTCATTTGGTTTATTTGCTTCATACCGTCATTGGCCATCATGGCCTGTTTTCTTTGACTCCAGTCTATTTTCTCTGTTTTGCGGGAATTTTTTGTTCTTTGTTCAAAAGAAAAGAGCGTCCGGTTTATTGCCGATACGCTTGGATGGTACTCGGTTTAACATTGCTGTTTTTTGTTTTTTATTTGACTCGGGATCAAGGGGACCGCAATTACGGCGGAATGACTTGCGGTCTGCGCTGGTTTTTTCCGCTGATTCCTCTTTGGATCCCATTTATGCTGCCTGTTCTGGATCGAATGGCCGGAAGTCGAACGGGCAGGGGGCTGGCGCTGATTTTATTTTTCTTTTCAGTAATGTCGGTATTTTATCCGGTCTATAATCCCTGGTCTCATCCCTGGTTTTACCATCTGATGAGTTACTGGCATTAAATTGACGTATTTTATACTGCTTTCAATTAAAATTTTCCGCGATTTCCCCCGTTTGACTTCGTGAATCGGGTGTTCCTTTTTATGTTGGATCGGAAAATCTTATGATAAAATCAGTATAATGGCCACTATTTGAAATAATTCGCAATTAACATTAAAAGGTTTTGTTTGGTTCGCAATGTTTCGACAAAGTTCGATCCCTTTCCTCAAGACTTTATTTTGACTGTCAAACGAAAAAAATAATGAAAGCGATATAAATATAAGGACAGAAAGAACGATGAAAAAAACGGATATATTCAAGCGGAACGAAGATCTTGTCCGTATGCTTTGTCTTCTGAATTATCTTGATAAAGAGCCGAGATCGCAAGAGGATCTTTCCAAGCTGCTTCGAAAAAACTTTGAGCAGATTGAACGCGAGATCATTCTTTTACAAAATGCTGGGTTTCCGATCGTTAAAGATGCCGAGACGGACAAATGGCGGTTGGTCAGTAATTACGGCGTTCCGAAAATTGATTTTACTCCTAAAGAAGTATTGTCTTTAATACTTTTGTTTAAAAAGTATGGACAATATATGGAAGAGCCTCTGTTTTCGTCAACGCTTAACGCGGTTCTCAAACTGGCTTCTCAACTTTCTCCCGATTTCTTTGAGATGGTGGTCCGAACTGATCGAATCAAATTTTTCAATACGCCTATTGATTATTTATATCAAACGGAGTCCGATATTGTTTCGGAAGAGGTTAAAGAGAATTCCGCGGACCGGATGAGTCTGCTCCTTAAAGCGATTGAGGAAAAACGGACAATTCGAATCCTCTATCAGCCGCCGGTCGAATCAAGTCCTCTGCAAACAACGGTCAATCCGTATACGCTCTTTTTTACGCGCAGCTGGTATTTGATCGGTTATTCGTCCTTGTTTCATGAGATCAGAACGTTTAAAGTAAACCGGATCGAAGAGTGTGTTTTGGAGGAGACAACGTTTCAGCTTCCTCTTAATTTTTCACTGGAAAATTATTTCGGCAATGCTTGGAACATGATTCGGAGGCCCGGTGATGATTATGAGGTTGTTGTTCGTTTTTCGTCAAAATCAGCTCGTAACGTTTCTGAAATTAAATGGCATAAAACACAGGAAGTTCATTTTTTGGAAGACGGAAGTGTTGAACTGCAATTTCTGATCAGTGGCTTGGATGAAATTATTTGGTGGGTTTTGGGATACGGTTCAGAAGCAAAAGTAATAAAACCCAAGGAACTGCAATTGAAAATTCAGGAACACGTTCACCGAATGAAAGAAACTTACCGCATTAAAGATCAGTCACCTGCGCAATCGTAAAACTTAAAATAATAACCGGATAATAAATTTCAATTCTTTTCGCTATAAATTGTTGATTGGGAAACTGAAAATATACCGGTTCAATTATGAATTTTCCGATCTATGCCGATTCCATCATAAATTTTCCGTTATAACATTAAAAGAACTGCCGATTCACAACGTCGATCGGACGTATTACAGAAAATTTAAAATGAGAGTTATATCAATAATTTTTAATAGAGAGACATCTCATTTCGACGATGGATTTTGACGGTTGTCGTCTCGATTAAGATATTCTTCCCATTGTTCATCGCTCCAACCCTGATGCTCCGACGCTGCTGAATTTTCATTATCTCCGTCGATCTGATCTTCGTATTCTTCATCGTTGTTATCGAATTGGTCATCGGCACTTTCTTCATCTCCGTCGATCTGATCTTCGTATTCATCATCGTCGTTGTCGAATTGGTCATCGGCACTTTCTTCATCTCCGTCGATCTGATCTTCGTATTCATCATCGTCGTTGTCGAATTGGTCATCG
>CAZZEF010000005.1:18056-39795 GCA_964652875.1 uncultured Planctomycetaceae bacterium | reverse complement strand
CGATCTGATCTTCGTATTCATCATCGTCGTTGTCGAATTGGTCATCGGCACTTTCATTATCTCCGTCGATCTGATCTTCGTATTCATCATCGTCGTTGTCGAATTGGTCATCGGCACTTTCATTATCTCCGTCGATCTGATCTTCGTATTCATCATCGTTGTTGTATTGGTCTTCGGCACCTTTGTCGTTATCGACGGGATCTTCTTCATAATAATCTTCAAAATCATCGTCGTTTATTACGCTGTCCAACGATTCGTTTTGATGGACGATGTTGATATTTTTCTCTTCCTGTTCTTCGTCAAAATAAACATCATTGGAAGAAGCGGTCTGATTTTCGCTAAGACGTTTTTGTTTTGAAAGATCCTGTTCGACCGGTCGGCAAGAAGAAACGTTCGTTTCGTCTGAAGCTTCATTCATCATTGGAATACGATCTTTGTCGAAAGGAACTCTGAATTTGGAGATGTAAGGCGATTTCGTTTCAAAAGGATTATAAAAAGGTTTTTTCTCTTCCAGTTCGGAGTGAGGCAAAACCGGAGCAGGGGCGGATGAATACTGATTGGGGTCGAGCAGGGGATACCGTTTCGATTCTCCCTTTTCGCCCGCTGATTTTTTGGGAGGATTTTCTTTTTGGGCTTTCCATTCGTCATAAGTGATCAGCATATCGCGGGCTTGTGTCTTTTTAAGCGGATTGGCTTTGGAGACAATACCGTCTGTTTCGAGACAGTCGAAAATTCGGCCGGCGCGCGGATATCCGATTCGGAACTTTCTTTGAATGGAAGAAACGCTTCCGCCTCCTTCTTGAAAAAGATATTCGATAATTTGTTCGTAAAGAGGATCTCGATCATCGCCTAAAAGATCGGCTCGTTTGAAATTATCCTCGTCATCGTTTTCGGGCAGGACAACTTCAAAATGCTGACCGCCGCCAATGGAAGCGGTAACGGCGTTTATTTCCCGTTCTGAAACAAAAGTCCCCTGTCCCCGAATAACATCACTTGTTCCGGGAAGAAGGAAGAGCATGTCGCCGTTTCCGAGAAGACGCTCTGCGCCGGTGCAGTCGAGAACAACCTGACTGTCTGTTCGGCTGGCCACTCCGAACGCGATTCTGGCCGGCAGGTTCGATTTGATCAGCCCGGTAACGACATCGACCGTCGGCTTTTGAGTGGCCAAAACGAGATGTATACCGACTGCCCGGCTTTTTTGCGCCAAGCGAATAATATGCTGTTCAACTTCCTTGCCGGAAGTCATCATAAGATCGGCCATTTCATCGGCGATAATAACCATATAAGGCATCGATTTCGGAATGGCCTTCCAGTCTTCTTCACTGGCGGGCTGAACACGTCGATAAAGTTCCTGAATTCCAAGATGATTGTATTCTTCAAGATTTCTAACGCAGGATCGGGCCAAAATGGCGTATCGGTCTTCCATTTTTTGAACGGCCCAAGCGAGAATGGCTTCCGCTTTTTTCATGTCGGTAACGACCGGATGCATAAGATGCGGAATATTTTTATAAAGGATCAGTTCAACCATTTTCGGATCGATCAGGATCAATTTGACCTGAAAAGGAGTTCGGGTCATCAGGAACGACATAATAATAGAGTTTAAGCAGACGGATTTACCGGTTCCAGTTCGCCCGGCGATCAGCAGATGGGGAAGTTTGGCCAAATCGCTGACGATAGGGGTTCCGGAGACATTTTTACCCAAAAAAATCGGCAGAGCCATTTTCTCGATCAGATCAGATGATTCTTCGAGTAAATTTCGGAGCCGGACAATTTGCCGGTCCGGGTTGGGGACTTCGACGCCAACCGTGTCTTTGTCCGGAAGAGGCGCGACGATTCGAACTTTCGATTTCAGCGCGCGCTGGAGATCGTTGGCCAACGGCTGTATTTTATTCAGACGGGTCCCGCGCGGCAACGATATTTCATACATCGTAATGACAGGGCCAATATGTGTATCGACGACATGAACTTCATAACCAAAGTCAAGAAAGGCTTTTTCGAGTTCCTTGGCGATACGGTCGATCTTGATCTTGATTTTTCCTTCGTCGCAGTCTGCTTCCTGAGTCAGAAAATTTATGTCGGGATATTCATAATTGGAGACAGGAGGTTCTTCATTGGCGGGATCTTCTCCCGGATCCATTTCCGAAACTTGATTTTTCTCTTGCGCAAGATGGTCCGCCGCTCCAACGTCGAAAATGTCGTCTTTCGAATCCGCTCTGTTTGGATCGTTTTTGTCCGCGTTGTTGAAACGATCTGCTTTATTATCTGAACAGGTTGCTGCCATTTCTTCAAAGACCGGATCTTGTTTACTTAAAAAATTGGGCGAGTTTTCTTTTTTCAGAAGTTCGTTTTCATTATTTGTCGAATATTTTTTATTTGACGTCCAGGAAGATTCATCCGAACCGGACCAGTCGCTTTCGGAAATACTGAAATCGGGAATTTTGACAGGATCTTTTGGGGGAACTAATTTTTTTAAAATTTTAAAAGCCCTGATTTGGATTTTTTGAAGGCGTTCAAAAATAATTTCAGCCAAAGGATAGATCCCTAACACGGTTAAAAGGGAATAAAGCGGTTTAAATGGAAAACAGATAATAACTCCGGCAAGAGAGACGCTTCCCAGAAAAACGCAGACTCCCAGCGGTGCGAAACAAGAGTTCAGTAAAAAGTATATTAATTCGCCATAATAACCGCCTGTTCCTGATAATGACGGACCGAACGACCGTTGATGAGCGAAAATCGCTGAAAAACCGCAAATGCCGGTTAAGATCAGAAAGACACCGAATGTCGACAGACAGGGTGATCCTTTGGAAGATCGGAACCAATAAAAGAGAACCCAAATTCCCAAAGGTAAAAGCAGAAAGAAAGCGCCTGTTCCCAAAAGGTTCAAAAGAAAAGAGGATAGTTTTAATCCGGCGGAACCGCATAAATTAATATCGAGCCAGTCGGACTCAAAGTGGAGCCGGTCCGGAATGGTAAAAGAAGACGGACTGCAAAGGCTGGCGGCAAGAAATAAAAATCCCGTCGTCAAAAGGAGCCCAAATGCGAATTTGCCAAAGCGTTCCATAAAATGCCGTTGTCTCCGATTGTATTTAGCGTCTGTTTTTGCGTTTTTGATCTGATGATTCAATTTCGTTTTTGTGTTGATCTTGAAGAAATATCCGATTTTCGAAGATCAGCGGGAAATAATGGAAAGATCAATCTGTTTGCTGTATAAAAACATATTATCCTTAACAGACCGGTTTTTACGTTGAATTAATATAAATTATACCTCATAAAAGGATCCGGGAAGTCAGGAAATAAAAAAAGAATGTAAAAAATGAAAAAATATTTAAAATGAGCAAAATGCGGTGTATATAACAAGAGTCCTGTTCGATAAAAAAGAACAGTGAAATGAAAATGACAAAAATAAAAAGACGTTGAGAGCTAAATTGAACAGGAGTAATTAAGAATTGACTTTAAGGACCGCCGATTTAAAGAAGCGGATCATTTTATACCGAAGACGTTTGAAAATTTCTGCTTTATCAGGCAGTTGGTGTCGTAAACTGACCGTCCTTCCAACGAGGAACAGAACCTCCAAAGAATACACTAAGACAGTAATTTTTAAATGATTCGCGGATGATCTTCGAAATCCGTGTTGTTTGATTTTCTTTGAGAACTGTTTTTGAAAAGAAAGTGAAAATCAAATATAAAATTTGGTATTAATATTAGAAAATTCTTAATGACCTGTAAACATCAGAAAGGAGATTTCAGGAGGATGACTTATCGAGTTTTTGCCCGAGGAGCAAGCGGAGAAATTTGTTTTCGTGATTTTTTAACAGAAGAAGCCCTTTTAAGACTATATGTAAAAGTCAGTGTTGATGACTGCAGTACCAATTTAAACTTGCGCGGATTTCCGGTATTTAAAGGACTTATTGGGCCAATGCCGGAATCGGAGGAGGTGGTTCGTTATGAAACGCCGGATGTTTTTGAAAAATTAACCCGGGAATGGAGCAAGCCGAGAACACGCCGCCGCCGTTCGCTTGAGGCCGCTTGACCTCTGATCTGAAGTTTGGCGCGACAGCCTGAAAAATCGATTATTTTTGCGACAGATCAAATCGTTAATGCTTAATCCGCCGCAAGTATATTTTACTGATTCCCTTTTTATACTGCTTTTATTTTAAATTTCCCGTCATCTTCGCCATTGACTGCGTGAATCGGCAGTTCTTTTGACGTTATAACGGAAAATTCATGATGGAATCGGTAAATTATCCGCGCGATTACAGCCGATTCGCTTTGTGAATCGGCTGCTCGTTTATATCTGGACGGAAAATTTATCATGAAACGGGATCTCTTTTATAAAAGCTGATTTTTAGGTTTGATACCGGAAATCAGCTCTTTGCGGAATAGAAGAGATTATCAGCAGATCGTGTTTGAAAAACATTCGATCAGCGATTTAAAAAAGGTATTTTGAACGAATTAGAGTTCAAAGGTATCTCCGTATTTGGGAATGGTGATTTCGGAATTGAAAAATTTTTGCTGCAGAATTTGGGCAAAAGCCTGCGAGGATTTTTCTTCACCGTGTACGACAAAAATTCGCTGCGGTGTATTCGGAATTTTTTTAACCCAATTAAGGAGTTCTGTTCGATCGGCATGACCGGAAATACCGCGAACGGAAGCGATTTCCGCTTTAACTTTTCGCATAAGCCCGTGAATTCGGACTTCCGGCGCTCCTTTAACGATTTGATACCCCAAGGTTCCATAAGACTGATATCCAAGAAAGAGAATGGTGTTTTGCTCATATCCGATATGATTGACCAAGTGATGTTTGATGCGTCCGGCGTTGCACATACCGGCGCTCGACATAATAATGGCCGGTCCCTTCAATGTATTGAGCGTTCGCGATTCATCGCAGGTTCGAAGGAGCTGCAGATTTCCCATTTTTTCTTCGCGCTGATACATTTCCATCGTTTCTTTATCGAAACATTCCGGGTGTTTCTTAAAGATCTGAGTCGCTTCAACTGCCATTGGACTGTCAAGATAAATCGGATAATTATCGCTGATTTTTTTGGTTTCAATCAGGGTATGAAGTCTTAATAAAACTTCCTGTGCCCGTTCGACGGCAAAGACGGGCATGATGACTTTTCCGCCGCGCTTGATCGTTTTATTGATAATCAAGGCAAGTTGTTCGTTGACTCCGCTGATATTTTCCGAATCGCGGTCTCCGTAAGTTGATTCAATAAAAAGAGCGTCTGTTTTTTTGTTCGGATCCGTAAAGAACGAAGGGTCGCGCAGGATTGGACGACCCGGTCTTCCCAAGTCGCCGGAAAAGAGAAGCCGTTTGTTCTTTTTTGTAAATTCGACTTCGATAAAAGAGGAGCCGAGAACATGGCCCGCGTCATAAAAGGTAACCCGAACACCGGGCGCGATTTCTGTTGGTTTATTGTAACTGATCGGACAGAAATCCGGCAAGAGGCGGTCAACATCTTCTTTGGTATACAAAGGAACAACCGGATGAGGACTTCTTCTGTTTTCTTTTAAATGCCTTTTCTGTTTAAAAAGAGCATCTTCTTCCTGAATGTGAGCCGAATCATAAAGGATTAATTTGGCCAGATCAATTGTAGCGGGCGTTCCGTAAATTTTTCCATGAAAACCATCTTTGGAAAGTTTGGGAAGCAGTCCGCAGTGATCAAGATGAGCGTGCGTCAGCAAGACCGCTTTAATGGTTTGCGGTTGTTCCGGGTTAACGTCCCAATTTCGATTCAAAAAATTTCGTTCTTGGACCATTCCGCAGTCGACCAGAAAGCGGAATTGATCGTCTTCGACAAAATGCTGGGAACCGGTTACATTTCCATTTGCTCCTAAAAATCGTATTCGCATAAAATTCCTTTCTTTTTATTGGCGTTGAGTATTTTCTTTGGAAAATACCGCATTGTTTTTTTGAGGAATGACAAAGATATCATCGGTAACAAAAGATCGGGGCGATCCTGATTCGAAAGTGGCTGCGATTTCAACCGGGGAATTTTTCGGAGTATTTTCGGTATTGCTTTTCGAACTGTTTTTAATACTGTTTTGGCCGCGGGCTTCAGTGTTGGGAACTGATAAAACGGCATTGGAGACAGATGATTTTACCGGTCTTTTCTGCGGTATAATATCGGGGGAACCGGTAATATGAACGGTAAAGTCTTCGAAAATGGGAGGTACTTTACAGAAAAAATATTTAATGAAATTTCCTCCTGGTAAAACGGATCCATTTTTACCGACCGGCAGCTGGTAGACAAACAGGGCAATAATGGCCATTATGAGAAAAAAGAAAAAACGTAAAATCGGATGTCTGCTTTTTTCCTTCATGAACGAAGATTTTGATCTTCCAAAAAAGAAATTTTTTCGGGGGGCTTCAAGATCATCTTGGGATTTTTTGGCAATAAAACAGGTGGAAGGAGTCGAAAGGTTTGGTTTTAATGGTTCGCGGTTATTTGAAAAAGGATTCAAATGACCGGATAAATTGGAGGCGAGAAAAATTTCCCGTTCCGGATTTGAAGAATGAGAACGGTCCTTTCCTGCGCATTGGGTATCGTTGATCTTGGCGAAGGCAGCGGTATTGGAGATATCATTTTGGTTATTATTTGAAAAATCGGTTGAACAAGGATTGTCGATTGAATTTTGTCGATTTTCTTTTTGCGGTAAATACTGGTTATCGAACTTTGAGAAAGACTGCCGGTCAAGATAATAAAGCCGGTGCCGACAGTTTCGCGGAATAACAACCGGAATATCTTTTGACCCGACGGCGATTTTATAACAGGTTCCCAATTCCGCCAAAAGCTGATCGGAATTCAGACAGATCTTTTCATATTCGCGGGCAAGCGTATCGTCGTTGAGACGGTTTTCAATAAATTCGGCGACGATATTAATGTCGGGAAACGATTCGTCAGAAAAAACCTCCGGCGCGCCGAGACCTTTTTGGTCGCAAACCGATTGAAGCCGTTTCAAAATTTCAAGGGTATTCGAATCGCCGTCTGAAAAACGAATACCGCTTTTTGAAATTTTTCCTTTTCCCTGCCAATCGGTGTTTTTAAGTAAATTTTGAAGTTGAGTCACTTTTCCGCTCGTTCCGTTCAAATTTCTGAATAAAGATCCGATCGTTTCATCCTGATCTGTTAAAGCAAACCGGCTTTATTACCTGATTTTTCGATTAGACGTTAAATGGACTCGATTCACGAGTCGATCAACGAACATTACGAAAAATTTAAAAAAGCCGTCTGTTTAAAAATTACAGACATAAAGGTAAATTATTCAATGTTGTGTTTGGATCTTAGCTGAAGTGTTTATAAAAAATGGCGTAATATTTATTGATCCGAGCCAACGAATAATAAAATATAGTAAATAAACAAACAGTGTAAAATGCGTAATAGTCGTAATGCTTAATATATTAATAGTGAGCTATTTCGATAAAAAAATCAATGTTAAAAAAGCTTTTTTTAAGAAAAAGAGGATAATTTTTAAAAGAGGCAAAGAAAAACTTCAAAAAATCAAGTTAAAAAAGTTCAAATTTTTAATATTTTTGACGTAAAAATTGTTGGCCACAGCTGACAAAGAAACGCGAGAATTGTGAAAAATATTTTTATTAAAAGCGTTAAAAAATCACTTTTTCTGTAAATTATTTTAAAAATATGAAAAAAATCCCATTTTACCCATTGACAGACGTAATTAGTGTCTATAAAATAGAATAAAATAATTTTAGTTTATGTTTCTATTGATGATAAGTATATCATGGATCGCTAAATTTATTGGAGAGTTCAACTTTCCAAGTAAGTCTCTTATCGAAAGAAAATTTTGAGGGAGACGGAATTCCAGTTCCAAGTTAATGGAACAAGTTCGTTTCTCAAAACGAGAGAGGAATAAAATGATGAAAACGAGAAATGTTTTTGATGCGATTATGGAAACCGGACATGACGAAGATTTCGTCCCCTCGGTCACCAATGAATTCTGCCCGACGGACGCTCCAGCCGGATCGCCCGCCAAGGTTGAGGTTTTGACCGAACGAGTTCGAAAAGGACTCCCGCTTTGGCATCCGGAAGATCGCGTCTCTTATACCGGTTTGACCGGTGGTGTTCGCCCGAGAGATTAATTTTCCTCTGATTCACCCATTATTAAGTATCTGTAAAAAGATATTAAGGGGGTGTTGTTTTACAAGCCGATTTGCATTTGGGCAAACCGGCTTAAATTTTGTCTTCTTTTATTGAAAATCAGATCAATTTTCTTCCAGAAAGACGTTCAAAAGCTTCGACATATTTTTCCCGGGTCTTTTCAATGATCTCCGCGGGAAGTTCCGGAGGAGTTGAATTGCGGTCCCAATCGGAAGCCAGCAGCCAGTCGCGAACGAACTGTTTGTCAAACGAGGGCTGACCCTGACCCGGCTTGTATTGGTCCAAGGGCCAGAATCGGGAACTGTCGGGGGTCATGACTTCGTCGATCAAAATGATTTTGCCGTCAATTTGACCGAATTCAAATTTTGTATCCGCGATAATAATTCCGCGATCCAAGGCGTAAGCGGCTCCCCGTTTATAAATATCGAGAGATCGGTCGCGAAGTTCCCGGGCGTTTTCTTTTCCAATCAGATCTTCCATTTCTTCGAAAGAAATATTTTGATCGTGTCCGGTTTCCGCTTTAGTGGTCGGCGTAAAAATCGGCTCGGCCAGACGGTCGCTTTCTTTTAGTCCTTCCGGGAGTTTGATGCCGCAAACTTCGCCGCAGCGCAGATATTCTTTCCAACCGGATCCGGTAATATAACCGCGGACAATACATTCGATCGGAAAAACGTTTGTTTTTTTGCAGTAAGTGGACCGTCCGGCGAAAACGGAACGATCGGTTCCGTCCGGAAGGGGGATCTTATCGATATCAATGGTAATGAGATGATTTTCAACCCCCAGGGTTTCGAACCAAAACGCGGCGGTTTGAGTCAGCACTTTCCCTTTATCCGGGATACAGCTTGGAAGGATCCAGTCGAACGCGCTGATTCGGTCGGAGCTGACCAGAAGAACCGCGTTCCCGAAATCATAAACATCGCGGACTTTGCCGCGTTTGGGCGTCATTCCGGGAATATTCGTTTCTTTGACGACGAAAGACATTGCATTAACCTTTCTTTGTATATGGAAATTACCAAATTTCGAGATCGACTTCAAGATCGATTTCAAAATGATCACGAACCTGCGATTTTACCAAATTGATCAGACGTTTAACATCGGAACTGGTGCATTCAGGATCGACCTGAAGATAATTGGCGTTTCGGTCGCTGATTGACGCTCCGCCGATTTTGGTTCCTTTAAGACCGGCAATTTCGATCATTTCAGCGGGACTGGTGCCGCGGATATCGCTGAAAAGACGAGCGGATCCAAGAAAACTGACCGGTTCCGATTTTTTGCGGAGGATCCAGTTCTTTTGCATTCGTTTGGTTAATTCCGCGGTGATCTCTTCTTCCAATATGAAACGGACCGAAAGAATAACGGCGTTGCTGATGTTGCAGTTATGACGGTCAAAAACAATTTCGTCCCGGCTGAGTGTTTTGATTTCGCCGGAAAAGGCGGCTATTTTGATCTGATCGACCCATTCGCCGATATGACCGTCATAAGAAGCGGTGTTCTGATGAACGATTCCTCCAACAGTACCCGGTATTCCGATCATGCCCTCAAGTCCGGCCAAACCGTTGTAAACTGCGGTTGTAATAACGGCTCCGAAACGGGTACCCGCTCCTGACTCGACGGCGTTGTTCTCAACGTTTATATCGCAAAACACAGGAGCGCTCAACCGGAGAACAAGACCGGGGACTCCCTGTTCCGGAATTAAAATTTTTGATCCGGTACCAAGAATACGAATCGGAATTTTTTCTTCATGACAGATCTTCAAAACGGTTAAAAGATCTTCTGTTGACCGCGGTTCGGCAAAGTATTCCGCCATTCCCCCCAGCTGAAGCCAAGAATGCATGGCCAGCGGAATATCTTTCTGAATGAGTCCATTCGAATTTTTTATAATTTCATCGGTCATTATTTCGGCTCCTTAAAAAAGAGTTTTTCAATCGGCGGTGCATTAAACAGTTTTATTATACAACAAAAAGCCGATTAGTCAAAACCGGGTTGAAAAATGGGCGGATAAAAATTTATCATTCCGGGGCAAAGATACCTTTTCTCTCTGTCTGTTTCAAGGGCTTTTTCGATTGTTGTTTCTGTTTCGCTGATTTTTGGCGAAACGGGAGTTTTCTGGTTCTGAAATGAACACAATAGAAAATAATGTCAATAAAACATCTGACCAAAGGAGTCGTTCTGATAAAGTGCTTGAATCGCGGTTTACTGCCGCTTGAGATTGTTCTGGGCAGAAGTTATGCGCCGGACTTTTTATCCCGGAAAATGTTAATGAAGGACAGTTCTTTTGAGGTCAGAACGGAAAAGTAAAGTCCGGGAATACTGCCCTCATTTTTAATTTACCGTGATTCCGGCGATTGACTTTGTTACTCAGCGTTTCTTTTTTAAACGTTGAAGTGAAAAGCCATCATGAAACCGGAAATGATATTTCATTCATAAAGATCAACAAGAGGCGATTCTTCGCGTTCGAGCCGTTTTTTGGACAATTCAATATATTTTTTATTCGTCTCGCATCCGATAAAATATCGGCATTCCCGCAGCGCGGCGATTCCTGTTGTTGCGCTTCCGGTAAAAGGATCGAAAATAATGGATCCATCCGACGTTGAGGCTTTAATGATCCGATCAAGAAGCCGGACCGGTTTTTGAGCCGGATGACGTCCGCATTTTTTTTCTTCATTGGAAGGAGAGGTTATTTTCCAAACGGATTTCATTTGTTTGCCGTTATTGTCGCGGCGCATTCTTTTATCGTTGAAAACATGTTTGGAAAGATCCGATTTGGCCGCCCAAATCAGTGTTTCCGTCGAATGGGTAAAAAACCGGCAAGAGAGATTCGGCGGCGGATTCGTCTTTTCCCAGGTAATACTGTTTAAGATTCTCATGCCGAGACTTTGTAGCGCGAATCCAACCGAAAAAATAATATGATGTGTTCCGGAAACCCATAATGTTCCGTTCGGAGTCAATAGATCCCTGCATCGACTGATCCAGTTTAAATTATATTCGTGCATCGCGGGAACGTCCGCCGGAAGATCGTCAAGGTCTGCTTGAACGGTTTTTATTTGACGTCCGCTCCGACAGGTAAAGCCCGCATTGGAAAGATGATTCGGAGGATCGACGAAGATCATGTCGAAGACGCCGTTCGGGTATTCGGTCCGAAGAAGATCCATTAAATGAAAACAATCGGCTTGATAAAGCCAAAGATGCGAAAAAGGTCCTTCCCAATAAGGCGGTAATTTATGTTCGGAACAGAGTTCGGCTATATGTCGGCATATGGCCGCCGCTTTTTTCGGACTTCTTACCGGAGGATCCTCTATCGTTTTGCGGATGGACCGTATTTTTTTCTCTTTCTGTTCTTCTGTCATAATATTTTCACTTATTCTTTGAAAGAAAAGGGACAAGGTGTCTTGTCCCGAAGGCTTTTCCGCTCTCGTTTTTCGATTATGTATTTTTCCGGTTCTGATTGAAATTGTTCCGTTCGGCGAAAACTCTCAGTTGAATTGAATACGGTTATTATAAACAATATCATTTTAAAAATAAAGAGAAAGGAAAATTTGAGTAATAGATTTTAAACTCTTTATATTTTCAGTTTTTCGAACGGACATTCCGGTTTTCGCAATAAATTTTATTTAGTCGGATTACTGTTCGGATTTTTTTTGTCGTCCGAATCCGGTTGAAACGGTCTGTCGAGCATCGGCTGGAGTTCGTTGGAGAAATCCTGAATATTTTTAAAGCGCCGGTAAACACTAGCGAATCGGACATAAGCGACTTCATCGAGATCTTTGAGAAGCTCCAGCACTTGTTCACCAATGTAATTGGTATCGACTTCCGTTTCGCCATCGCTGTCGATTCGTGTTTCAAGTTCGGCGATCAGTGCGGAGATTTGAGCATCGCTGACAGGACGTTTCCAGCAGGCCCGTTCGAGGCCCTGCCTCAGTTTGGCCCGATCGAACGGGACACGGGTTCCGTCTCTTTTGATCACTCGAACGTTGGTGACTTCGATCCGTTCGTAAGTTGTGAACCTTCGCTGGCAGGAGAGACAGACGCGCCTTCGCCGAACAACAAAGCCGTCATCGGACAGCCGGGTATTGGAAACACGGTCGTTATCTTCTCTGCAAAAAGGACATCTCATCAGCGGCTCCCTTCATAAACAAACAGTGCTGTTGTATTCGTTCAACGAAACCAAGAGTTATTCATACTGCCGGCTTTTTATACTGCCGGCATTTTTCGCCGGTTGACTTTGCGAACCGGCTGTTCTTTTTGAAACTGGAAAATGTGACCGAAAAAAGGATTGTCGAAAATATTATTCAACAATTTTCCAAGACGGGAGCGACGGAAGATGGGAATCGAAATCGTCGAGAAGTTCTTTTTGATAGGTTCCCGCGAAATCATCGTTGAGAAATTTATCGATCCCTTCTTTGTAAAAACGTTCCCAGCTGGCTTCCTCTTCGCCTGGATTAATTGGGAAGAAGAGAGCATTGTTGGCGCAAGCCGCTTTATAATCGCCGGGCGCGTCGCCGATCATTAAGGTATGATTGGCGGGATATTTGACTGACCAGCGGAGCGATTCCTTTTTCGTGCCAACTTCCTGTCCACAAATCGCCTGAACAAAGGGAAGAAGACCTTGATTGTCCCATTCTTTGATCAGCGCCGCTTGCGGAGTCGCGGAAACGACCATAATATCCGCTTTGCCGGAAAATTTTTGAAGACTTTCGCGAACGAATGGGAACGGAGGAACACCTTCGCCGACAATATGATCGATCGTTTCGTTAACGGCGATCGACCAGTCGAGCGCTTTTTGAAGAACGGGATCTTTTGTTTCTTCAACTTTCTTTATTAAAGCGGGATTGCCAAGTTTTGTTTCGGAATTCATCCAGGTTACGATCTCTTGCGGGATCTCGATTTTAACGCCGCGGGCACGAACTTCCGGCCGTTTATTGAGCCATTCGAACACTTCGATCAAGGCCGGAAATCGGTTGATGCCGCGGCTTTTCGAATAAAGATTGACGAACTCAATGGCCTCTCGAGCGTATTTGCTGATCCCCTTGAGTCCCCAATAATGAATGGTGTTCGGAGCAAAGCATTCTTTATGCTTAAGTTCCATTGTGTCGAACGCGCAGCCATCGGAATCGATTCCGACAAAATAATCATGTTTCGGAGTAAAATCAATATCCATTTTTAAACCCTGAAAAATCGGTTGAAGGAATTTCTGTTCCCGTTGGAACGGAGTAAATTTTTATAACGCAGTCTGAAAAATTTTTCAGTAATTTTGCTTTCCCATTATTCTTGAAAATGGAAAGAAAACTCTTTCCGGTGAAATAAACAGGATGTTTCCAATACCAAAGGTATAAAAGGCTCTTTGATATTGGAGTTCCCGTTTTTCAATTGTTTTATTGTTCCGACGGATCGGAGGAGTTCTTGGGGGGATCAGTACCGTCGTCGTTGACCGGGGATTCGGAATCGTCACTGCCGGTACTCTTTTCGGAATCATCAGTTTCGCCCGCGCTTACAGCATCATTGCCGCTTTCCGCGGATCCGGCCTCCTCGTTGTCACTGTTGCTTTCGCTTTCGGAATCCTTTTTCTCCTTTGGGTCGTCATCGTCAATAAAGGCTCTTTTCGGCGGCGGAAACATTTTACAAAGGAGAATACCGCCAAAGTAAAGCATAACAACCGATAAAAACAGACAGGTAAAGCTCCAGGGATCCGGCGGTGTGAACATCATCGACAGAAATGAAATTGTCAGGACGGAGATCTTCCAGTGAGCGCAATACTGGTTATAAGAAATTATTCTTAACCGACAAAGAGCGAACATAACCAAGGGAAGCTGGAAGGCAATACCAAACGCGATTGGGAAAAGAAGGGCCAAATTAAGCCATTCAGAAATACGCGGGTCCGGATCAATATTCATACTGGCGTTGAATTTCAGCAGGAATGTCAGTACCATTTCGAAAACAACGAAAAAGGCCATGCAGAAACCGGCAACAAACAAGATCAGACTCAAAGGAAGGAAACGATAAACAAGTTTGCGTTCCCGTTCGTAAAGTCCGGCGGCGACGAAAGACCAAAAATTATAAAAGACTCCGGGACTGGCAAGCACAAGCGCGAGAAAAACTGCCGCTTTTAAAAAAATAACAAACGTTTCCGGCATGTTGAGTGCTTTGGTCTTGAGACGGGAATCATCTTCGAATTTCTTCCAAAGAAGAACCCGTTGCGGCTTGGGAAACGCATCGGAGGATTTGACGCTGTTTTTATCGGCGGCAGGAACAGAATTATTCGCAAATTCCCCTGTTTTTTTATCACTGTTAGCGGACGCGGATGACGTTTGTCCGGAATCCGCTGCGGTCGATGTTGCGGAGGACGGATCTTTTACAACGGACGGATTGTTGGTCGGGATCGTTCCGTTTTGACCGGCAACTGTTGGAGAAGTTTTGTCAAGATCAGCGGAACCAAGAGCCTTGTTGGAAGGGATTTCAACGGCCGCGGTTGCAACTGGTTTCCCTTCCGCGTCGAGAAGAACCCCGTTTTGATCTGGAAAGACCCAGTATTCTTCAGCCGTCATTTGATATTTATTGATCAGCTCTTTGGCGTCGCCCTGATATCCGATTGATTTCAGATAATCTTTTTCGCTGTTGATTCTTTTTTGGGCGCGTTCCGTATAAAAATTTTCAAGCGATTTTTTCAAAGGATGCTGAATATAATCAACGGTAAGACTGCTCAGCGACGGGTAGGATCCGAGCGGAATCATCGCGACAATAAAGGCAAGCGTCAGCCAGAGAATCGAATTGATCAGACATCGGCGAAGTTCAATCAAATGCTCGCCGAAGGACATGGAGGACTGGTTGAACAGGTCTTCGTCTTTTTTCATATGGGGGGACATAATCTGTTTCTTTTATTGTTGTGTTATGAATAACGGCTCAAGTCCGGAAGGACCGACCGGGAATCAAGGATCAATGTCAAATTATAAATCAAATTTGTAAAAATGTAATGTATGGCGAATTTATAATGACAAATTTTAAATGCTTTACCGGAAACATCCGACAATTCAGTTCTTTCCCGAAAAAATATTCATTTCAAAAATAGTGCAATCTTGGAAGAAACGCTAACGGAAATAAAGAATACGGCTCCAAATATAAAATTTATAAAAATCGGGATTTCTTTTTTCTTCCGAAATTCACATTATTAAAAACCGATGGATCCATTTTATGAATGAAATCCATCGGATTAACGAAAATTGTCCGTCTGATCAAGTCGCCAGATCCGAAACGTATCGCAAAGTCCCTTTCCTGAAGGGGACCGCTTCGGAACTAAACTTAAGATCGTTTTCCTTGAACAATACGATCCGTAATGGAAAATTTCCAAATTGAAAACGGATGCTCGCTGAATTTTCACCGAACGGTCAAAAGTTGAGTCGAAACTCAAAAATGGCCGGCCAAGTAATTGGAACGTTTTACCAAATACCAGTCGGATGAAAACAATTAAAAGACAGCGCGATCAACCGTTTCAATGAAAGAATACATATTTATTTATTGTATCTTCCGACGTTGGGGATATTGTTCTGACGGTATTGAGCCGCTCTTTTCGCGTGAGCTTCTTCACTTTCGCCTTCTTCGCGGTCAACGATCTGATCGGCGTAAAGGGCTTCCGGTGTTTCGTCGCTGTCGGCGTCGAACCATTCTTTTTTGAATTCGACGGTCGTTCGCAGATCAGCGGAAATATTAGTGGCCAGCGCAATGACCGCATCCCAAAGGGCGATTTCGCCGCGGCATCGGGTCAGAAGAACCGGCCGGTTTCCCTCTTCGAGATACCCGACGTTTTCCGCCCGGATCTCCGTATCGATTTTGTTCGGATCGGCTTCGGGATTTTTGCGGATGCAGTAAGCCCAATGTTCGATCTCCTCGCAGTATCCGCGGCTGACGTCGGTCGCGTAAAGTCCTTCGTAACCAATCGCAGAAGAAAGCGGGTCGCCGTTATCGTCGATCACGATGTCATACGCCCGGGCGCCTTTGCTGAAAACAACACGGGTCTTGTCGTTGACCGCGGATGTCCGGTAAAGATACGCTTCTTTTTCGCGGTCGAGAACGAAAGTTCCTTTGGTGCCGAACACGGTTTCACCGTAACCGCCGAATCCGTTTCCGTTGATTGTCGAATAAGCGACGGTGATCTTGCGGTTCTTGCCCAATTCGTCATTGGGGTTATAATCCGGGGCCGGATAATCGTAAAGCGCGGAAACATGATCGTCGACATCGCGGTCGAGAGGACTGAACAGGGATCGGGTTCCGGAAGCGGAAACGGAGATCGGATACTGTTTGTGTCCGCCGTGCGCCGCGGCGATAAAAATACTGGCCGCGTCAAGCTGATGACTTCCAAGTTCGGCCATTAAACCGCCGCCGGTCCGGTTCCAGAGCCGCCAGCGAATCAACTCTTCAATAGCGGGCCGATCGTATTCCTTACCGTCTTCTTTTCGTGTTTCGTCGTTGTAACCGTATTCTTTGGCGGATTTATATTTAACGCCGTTGATTTCCTTGCCTTCGATCAGGGCAAAGTCAGCCAGTTGAGCGCGTTTCTGATCGATTTTCGGTTTCCAGGCTTCCAGATCTTTGTTGAAGACCGCCTTTTCATGCGAAGCGGTTTTAGCCCGGTCGATCATCTCGGGGGTCGGCGCCGGCATTGCGGCTACTTTCGCGACAAGTTCTTCGCAACGGACGATTTCCGCTTTGAGGCGATCAACTTCCGCGTTCCATTCGGTCCATTCGCGCTTCAGTTCGCCGAATTTGGCGTCCTGTTTCTTGGATCCCGGAGGAAGTGGCTGCTGCCAGCTGTCACTGCCGGGAAGATTGCCCCGATGCCATTGTGCGCGAATGTAATGAAGATCACCAATGATCTTTTTAGAGATCAGTTCTTTGGCATGATCGTAAAGAATATTATAATGGCGCTGATGTCCGATCGTCAGATGCCGTTTGAACTGATGCGCAATGCGGATCATTTCCTTGCAGTTGGCGACCGAATGGCCCATTAATTTTTCAGTGAGGACATGCAGTCCTTTTTTCATGGCGGCAATGGCGGCCGGCGCGTGAAGGAAAAGCGGAAGTCCGATAATGATCCCTTCGATTCCGAGTTCTTCGCTTTTGGCGAGCAGATCATTGTAATCTTCGAAAACGCGGACATGCTGACGGGCCTGTTCTTCAGTTTTCCAGCCGTATTTCTTCATTAAGCCGGGTCGGACGGCCGCGGCGGAAGCGCTGTAACAGTCGCCATGAAAAGCGCGGTACTGGTTGTAAGGCCGAATATCGGCGATAGCGACAACATCAATGTATTTCGGATTCAGGCCGCCGATGAGAACGCTTCCTTCATCGCCGGTTCCGAGAATGGCGATTCGGACCGGTTTGTCGATCGTTCCGTAATTGAAATAATAGGCGCCGATTCCCTTGCCGGAGGCCAGTTCGCTGCGGACGGATCTTTTCAGAAAGTCGCGTCGGGTGTCTTTACTTCCGATTGCCGCGAGAAAGTTTTCCTTCCCGATATCTTTTTGTTCGGATGTTAAATTCATGTCTCTTATTGCACTCCGTAATATTTAAATGTTGTATTTTTCCTGATTGAGATTGGGAAGAGCCTTGTTCTCGGTCAGAGCGTTTTCCGGGGTCTCGTCGTTTTCCGGATCGAACCAGGACTCTTTGAAATCGACGCTTCGGCCCTGATCGGCCGCAATATTGGTAACAAGAGCGATGACCGCGTCACCGAGCGCGATTTTCGGTTTGCAGCGCGGCTGAATTTCAGGATTGCGATTGTTCGGATTTTCCCGAATGCACCAAGCCCAATGTTCGATCTGTTCGGTGTATCCGCGGCTGACATTACCCGGGCCCGCTCCTTTGGCAACCGCCTTTTGAGCCGGAGCGCTCGCCTGAGTATCAAGTGCGGCGGCGCCGGCCGATTTCTTTTCGACTTTGCTGGTTGATGGTCCGCGCATAAGCTGCGAATCCTGTTCCCGTTCGAGAATAAGAGTTCCCTTGTTGCCGAAAACAATCTCGCCGTATCCGCCGAAACCGTTTCCGTTGATCGTTGAGTACTGAACCGTAATGACGCGTTTGCGGCCGTCTTTCGTTTTCGGATCGTAGTTGGGGGCAGGAAATTCGACAAGAGTCGTAATGTGATCCTGAACTTCGCGGTCGAGCCCGAACAGATTTCGGTTGGCCGAGACATGAACTTTGAGCGGATGAACTTTTCCATTATCCGGCAGTGCGGCGGGATCTTCGCCGCGCAGTGCGGCCGCCCGACGGTTGGAGGCCGCCAGAAAGATACTGGCCGCGTCGAGCTGATGACTTCCGAGTTCGACCATCAAGCCGCCGCCGGTTCGCGCCCAAAGACGCCATCGAATAAGTTCTTCGGAGCTGGGGCGTTTGTATTCGTTAGGAGTACCCTGTCCGAAAACTTTATCCTGATAACCGTAATCGCTGACCTTTTTGAGTTCGACTCCCTTGTATTTTCCTCCTTGCGAAAGAATGGCGTCATAAAGTTCCGCTTCTTTTTGAGCGACTTTTTTGCGCCAGGCTTCGATCTCAAGACCGCGCGCTTCGGAAAGATTGCTGCGCCATTGATTGTATTCGTTCTGAAGTCGGGAAGCCTGTCGGTCCCAAGGTTTGAGCGAATTCGGCATCGGCATCTGCCAACTGTCGGCGCCCGGTGAATTGCCGCGGTGCCATTGAGCGCGAATATAATGAATATCACCGAGAATGCCGCGTTCGATCTGATCGACCGCTTCTTCATAGAGAATATTGTAATGACGCTGATGTCCAACAGCCAGATGTTTTCCGTAAAGAGCCGCGGCCCGGGCCATTTCCTTGCATTCGGTGATGGAATGTCCCATCAGTTTTTCGCAAAGAACATGAAGGCCCATTTTCATGGCTTGAACGGAAGCTCGGGCATGAAGATGAAGAGGGAGTCCGATAATGACCGCTTCGATACCAAGCTTTTTCGCGTCTTTGAGCAGATCGCGGTAATCAGCGTAAACCTTAACATGCTTTCGGGCTTCGTCTTCCGTTTTCCATCCGTATTTGGCCATTAAACCGCATCGGGCCTTGTTGGCGGCGTCGCTGTAATGGTCGCCATGAAAGGCGCGAAACTGGTTGTAAGGGCGAATGTCGGCGATTGCGGTCACCTGAACGTATTCAGGATTGATCGCGCCGAGAAGGACGCTTCCTTCGTCGCCGGTTCCAAGAATCGCAACGCGGACCGGACTTCCTTTAACGGTACTGTATCCGAAATAGAACGCTCCAAGGCTCGCCGCCGGAACCGCCGCCGCCAAGGCGCCCGCCTTGAGAAAATTACGCCGCGAGATATCGGAAAAAATACCCGATCCCGACTGTTTCTCTGAAGTATTGCTCATTGTTTTTTTATTCCTCAAATATTAAAAATTTTTTATTAATGAAATTTTATTATCATCAAATTGTTTTACCGGTTCCGGAAAATTCTCTTGATCCCGCATCAAACAAAGACCGGTCTGTTCTGAATAAAGTTTCAGAAGATCCGATTGGTTTGTTCGTATTACCCCTTTTTCTGTTTAACAACTTGACGGAAAGAATTGCTCAATCGTATAACCGTTTGTTAATTCAGTTGTCGGGATCCCAAAGCGCAGGAAGAGAATTTGTCAGAACTTACGCGGCCTTGTCAAAAACGAGCTCTTCCGGAGAGAACGGGTCTTTTTTGCAGCCGTAACAGCGGAAGATGTATTTTCCGCAGAAGTTCCAAAGGTACCAGTCAAGACCGCACCAGCGACCGGCAGGAATAACCGCCAGGAGGAGCAGCATGAGCAATTCAACCGTATCTTTACTGACGATCATAAAGTGACCGACGACTTCAGGAGAATAGGGGTAAACAGTCGGCCAGGGGAATTGCGACAGACAGACGTTGAACAGGAACGCCGCGCCTCCGAGTGCCGCCAGTCGGGTGCAGAACCCGAGGATCAGACAGAACCCAATCGCGCTTAATCCGACGATCACCATCAGATTGAGAAGTCCGAGCCGGTTCGGCTGGGCGAAATTTTTAATAACCGGAATTTTGGTGACGATCGACGCGCCCGGAATTTTATTCTCACCGTATGAGATCGGAAGGAACATTCCCTGCGCTTTTTGCTGACCGTCCAGTTCGGACCAAACGGCAAGCTGCATGTTTTCGCCCATCGTTTCAGGTTCGGTCGCCATCGCGTCGCCCTCTTTACGGAGCTTCATCATGTTATCCCAATCGCGTTTTTTCTGATGTTCCGCGCCGTTGCGTTTAACGGAGATACTCTTTTCGTACCGGACCTTGCTGCCAAGAAACGCTTCAATATCTTCCTTTTTCTCCAAGGCGTATTCCCGGAGCGAAGTCACATACTGATCGACAATGATATCTGTTTTGGCCAGTTGTTTTTCGGTCAGATTATATTTCTTTTTTACGTCCTGATACCAGTTGAGCCATTCAACTTCAAAAACAGGAAGGGTCAGACCGGCACTTTGTTTGATCTTCTTTTCCGCGTCATAAGTTTGGGCTTCGCCAAGCGTCAGACGATCCGATCCGTCAAGATCGGGGAGGAAGAAATAATAAAAGTCCTTGGTCGGTCCTTTCGCCATTCCAAGAAAACCTTTCGCGGAAAATCCGTGACTCGGTTTGTAAAGTCCTTCATATAAAAAATGACAGCCGATACCAACGCGAATGACAACGATCAGCGCAATAAAAATCGCCGTCATCTTTCCAAAATTTTTAGTCATGTTCAGGGGATACCTCCTCTCACGATCTCCGGCAGCACAGCTTCTGAAAAACATTTTCAGCTTTAGACTGACCGGAAACCAGTCGAATGTTATAGTACATGAAATCGCTTTCAATATAGACAGAATACGGAATATATTTTAGCCTACTTATTGAAAATTTAAAACCATTAAATTTTACTTTATCGAAAAATTTTTAAAAATCTTGCTTTTATGACCAGATTTTTTCAAAATTTACATTTTTTTAGGTATAATCGTTATAATAAAACCGGAAAATTTATTAAAACGACGGATCAATATTATAATAATGAAACGATTACAGGTTAAAAAACTTGCAATCATTTAAAATAATTAAATTGGTTAATATGGAAAACGATACGAAACGGGTTCTGTGTTTTCCAAAGAGACAAGATTTTTAGGAAAGAAGGGATAGATGAAACGCTTTGCGATTTTTGCGATGGCTCTTTTGTTGATGAGCGCAGGAAATTCTTTTGCCAAAGATTACCGCAATGGAATCCAATGGGACGAACCCAAGGTGGTGACTCCGGGAAAAACTCCGGCGGACGCTCCGTCTGACGCGATTGTTCTTTTCAACGGAAAAGACATGAAGGCCTGGAATGGCGGTCCTTGGGAAGTTAAAGACGGCGTGATGACCGTTATTCCCGGCAAAGGCGCCATTCAGACAAAACAGAAGTTCGGCAGCTGCCAGGTCCATCTTGAATTTTGCACTCCTCCCGCGCAGGGCGAAGGGCAAGGCCGCGGAAACAGCGGACTGTTCTTTATGAATCATTATGAAGTTCAGATCCTTGACAGTTTTCAGAATGAAACCTATTTTGACGGTCAATGCGCTTCTATTTACAAACAGCAGCCTCCGTATGTCAATATTTGCAAAAAACCCG
>CAZZEF010000005.1:0-18046 GCA_964652875.1 uncultured Planctomycetaceae bacterium | reverse complement strand
AGCGCCCCCCTGGTTAATGCCTATACCAAAAATGGCGAATGGCAGGTTTACGATGTCGTTTTTACCCGGCCGATCTTTCGGTTCACCGGAGAGGGCGCCAATAAAAAAATCGCTGAAGTTGTTCGTCCCGCTTATGTTACCGTTTTTCATAATGGTGCTTGTGTGATCAATCATTGGGAGATCAAAGGCGATACTTATTTCGACAAACCGGCTTATTACAATGTTCATGAAGACCGTGAATCCATTAGCCTTCAGGATCATCACAACCGGATGAAATTCCGTAATATCTGGGTTCGCGAGATCCCCGATTCCAATAATACGTATCATTCGACGGTTGCGCCTTATTTTAACGAAGAGAAAAAAGCCGAAGAAGCCAAAGCAGCCAAAGCAGCTCAGGAAGCCCAAAAAGCAAAAAAAGCCGCGCCCGCTGTCAAACCGGCCAAAGACACCAAAAAAACAAAATAGTTTCATCAGCAAAACGGGACCAGCAAACGGGCCCGCAGTTGACAGAAACAGATTTTATTGTTTTCCTTTTTAATTTTCCGCTCATTCCGTCGATTGATTCCGTGAACAGACTGTTTTTTAAACGTCAGATCGGAAATTTCAATAATAAAATCGGTATATATACCGGGTTCATAATGAATTTTCCGGAACGAAGCCGAAAATACTCCCAATTTACGAAGGCAATCGGGAGAGAGGGCGGAAGATTTCAAATGTCGGCAGTATAAAACTCCTGATTCAAAAGATTGGGAGTTTTTTTTTAGGCAGTTATGATTATTTTAGTAAATTTTTTGTGTTTCGGCAAAAGAACGGGGTCCGTTTATAAATTGTTCAAAGAGAAAAAGATAAAAATTATACCGATTCCGTCATGAAATTTTCGTTATAACGTCAGAAGAACAGTCGATTCACGCAGTCAATTGGCGAAGATGACGGAAAATTTAAAAAATAAAAGCAGTATAAATAACAAAATGTCTAATGAAGGGTAAGGGAATGAAGCGAAATTTTAAACAGATCTTGTTTTTCAGTTTATTTTTAATAATTGGTGCTTCCGTCATTGGCGCGGAACGGATTTTGGTTGTTGGCGACAGCATAACCGGTCATTCGATGAACCTTCCTTACGGATTCACTCATGAAGTTCGCGCCGCACTGAAAGATGCCGGAGTCAACGATCTCGAATTCATACCGTTGGGGGGAAGCGGACAGACGATTATTAGTTGGCAGTCGATAATTGAAAATTCTTATAAAAATAATCAACAGCTCGATATTAAAGGAATCAATGTTAAACAGGAATTTGATTTGGGAGCTGATACCGTTCTTGTTCATCTCGGAATGAACGATGCACTCCGGCCAACCGTTGTCCTGTCAGAAGAATCGTTGGCTGCCTGGAAAGCTGAATATCAAAAACTGATCCTTGCCTTGAAAAAACGGACACCGTTTAAAAAACTGATCCTTTCTCCGCCGACAATGTTGACGGAATCGCCGTATTATTACAAGAATGTTCTGATGGATAAACTCGGTGAAATAATCAAGGAGATCGCTCAAGAGAATAACGCGGAATTTCTTGATCTGCGCGGCGATTTTCAGCGTCATTTTGAAGCCGCTCGAATGCTTGATCAGAGTTTCAGAATAACGCTTGATTTTGTTCATCCGAATCAGTTTGGGCATCAGATCATGACTTGGTCCATTCTTAAAGGAATAGGACAGAGAAAAGCGGCGGAGAAATATTATAACGAAAAAACGGCGCCGAAAATACGGAATTTCACAACACCCGGCTTCGCTCTATTTGTTCTTTCGTCCGATAAGGCTGACAAAATATCCGTTATGCTCCGAAGTCGGGGCATTAATAAAGATGATCTGACCGTAACGCCACCGGCCGGGATTAAAACGGACGAGATCAAAGAACAGGGAAAGAATGAATTTTTAATGACCTTCTCGGGTCATATCAAAGCGCTGTCCGCCGATATTACCGTTGCGGCGGGATCGGTGAAAAGAACGGTCAAAATAAATGCTCCTTACGCCGTTGTCTGCAATTTCAGTCGAACGGATTTTTATGGGCGTCCGGAAGATTTCAAACGGGAAACGGCTGTTACAGGCATTGATCGTGACATTATCGCCGGAAACGATCCTCTTGTTTCAAAAGATCCGAACGGCAAGCCGTATCGCTGGACTGTTTATTATCCGGCCTCCGACGCGACCGGTGCCGGTAATCCCTGCGCGGTCGATTTCTGTACCCTTCCGCTGGCGGGCGCTTTTGATGCCGCGTATCTGGTCCGCCGCGTTTACAGTCCAAAAGATCAAAACGCAAAACTGAAACTCAACTCGGAAGGGTTCAGTACAACGGCGATCAATACGGTTTATCTCAACGGTCAAGAGATCTATTTTGGTTGTCTTTCGCCTCGGCATATCAAAGCGAACGATGAAATAACTGTTTCATTGAAAAAAGGATGGAACGTTTTGGCCGCGCGTGTCGATCATACTTACTGGCAATGGGCCATGTCGTTTGATTTTATTGCGGAGGATTTGAGTTATTGATATTTTATTTTAAGCAGAAAGAATGATTCGCGTTCTTTCCCGTTGAAATTTGAAATCTTTTTGACAGCGAAACAAAAAACGCCGCTTGAAAAGAACAAGCGGCCTTGATATTTTTTGTTGAACTTTTTATATAGTTGTTAATTTAATTTTCCGCTTTCCATCGATTGGATGTTGTTCTGACAAAGAAAAGTTTAAAAGACGCTGCCGGAAGAGCAAAACTGCATAAAAAAGGATTTATTATACAGATTTGAAAATCATTTTACTATCCGTTAATTTTAAGAAGGATCTTGCTGTTGGCCCGAAACAATTCCCGTCAAAAAAATTTTTCCGAATGAAGTTCTCCGTTTGTTTTCTGCTGTCCGCCGCTTTTTGAACGCCATAATTATTATGTTTTTTCTTTTTCGCCGCCGGGGATCCAGGAGAATCCGGAATGACGGGGCGGCTTCAAATTTTTCTGAAATAAAAACTTGCGTTAATGAGTTATTTTCTTCTTCCGATGTTTTATTCGATAAACAAGGGCAGGAGGAATCATCAACACAATATTGGTCAGAACGAGAACGCAAAGAATAACCGTTTTAGTGGACTGGCCTGAAACGTAAGCGTGACGTCCGCCGCCGCCGAAAACGAAACTGAGTCCGTACCAAGTCATAATAATGGCGAACGCGCCGGTAACCGCTCCGATAGTCATACCGAATCGTCCGTAATATCGGGCCCTTCTTCCATGTAAGATGACCAAATAAATCAGAAGAGTTACGAGTGCCCAAACTTCTTTCGGATCCCAACTCCAAAAGCGTCCCCAGCTGAAATCGGCCCAGCGCGCTCCAAGTAAGGTACCCGCGGTTAAAAAGAGAACAGCGCTTCGCAGAAGTCCCAAAAGCATCGGTTCAAGTTTTTCGCAATATTCAGGATCGGATCCGTCCCGATATCGGCCGAAGAAATACACGGCCAGCATAACAATTGAAACGCACCAGGCGAGTGTTCCCAACGCGTAACTGATGATGATCGCGAAGACATGAATTGTCAGCCAGAAATTACTGCGTAAAACGGCCGCCAACGGTCGGATGTTCGGATTGAATTCCGTTGTGTTTGTGTAAGCCCAATAACCGATCAGTAAAGCGGACAGCGCGCCGATGGTTGGCCAAAGTTTTCTTTCCCAAATTCGAACACGATCATAACAGGAGGAATTTACGAACACTTTTTTAGGCGAAATGAGCGTTATTAACAGCGAGATCAGCAGACGCGGAACGAGCCAGATCAGCAGAACAAGAGTTGTTCCGACGGCAAAACGGTCGAGATAACTCTGTCGAACGATTGAATCTTTCAAGGCAGTAAAAATACTTTTTCCAGCCGCGTATTCATGATAACAGATCCAAACGGCGCAATAGGCGGTCAGAATCATCAGGATCAGCCGTATCGCGTAAAGAATCCCGATATTAAATCGGCTGGATCGACGGTTGATATTTCTTAAAGAGCTGAGAGACCAAGCGTGTTCGAACGGTTTTTTTATAACAGGTAAAAACACAAAAACAATCGAAAAACATGACAGAAGAAAAACAAGAAGAACGACTGTTTCAAACATATTTGTAACAGGAGCCCAGCCGGTAATCCAAGCTCGAATCAGTCCGCCGAGAAAAGTAATAAGACTCGACAGAACAAGAAAGAAAAGTCCGATATAAAAGAGAGCGGACTCAAGAATAATGTTGTTCAAAAACGATCTTGGAGAACCGTTGCTGCTGAGCGATTCTGATTTATTCATGTTTTCGTTACGCGGACAGTCTGAATTCTTCAAAAGTGAATTTTCAGAGCCTGAACCGTTTTGCAGGTTATTATAATCATTATTTAAACGCTTACCGGAATGCTTACTTTTATGATCGGTATGATACTTACTGTTCCGCTTACATTCTTTATCGTTTTTCTGACGATCAGGCAGGGATGTATTAAGGTATTCATTCTGACCTTTATTCGGATAAACAGTCATACTGTCCCGTCTTCCCCGCGCGATTCCGAGCAGTCCGGAGGGAATAAGAAAAACAAGAGAAAGGAGGCAGAGGAACCACATCCAGTAAAATGGATCAAGTTGATAATAAATAATCTCGGCGTCAAGGTGTCCTTTGGCCGGATAGTCGAGTTTTTGGAAGACAGCGTTAACCGTTTCTGAATTGGCGGACGATCCGAGACAATGGGCAAGCATCTGTTTTCGAATGTCCCGGGTCTGTTCTGCGGTATTTCGAACCGAATCGACAAATTCGTTGAGCGCGGCGAAAAAATTACGGAAATATTCTGCGTCGGAATAAGATTTGTTAAACGAAAGACCGCGCCAAATTGCGGCGGCCTTCTTAAATGCGGCGGCTTCCGGACGATCCGAAGACAGACCGGCCTCTCTTTTTTCGCGAGTACTGTCTGTTTGGGGAAAGTTTGGATTGACGAACCGACGATAAATTTCATCGGGTCCATAAACAAGCATTTGGAAAGATGTCCAGGGAAGCGTCTGTTCTTCGTCAGGAGATCCCTGGAGTTCGGAAAGAGCTGGAATGATTCGAATTGTTCCTTTGGTAACGAAACTCAAACCGGCCGGAGGAAGCGCGCGAATTATTTTGGATCCGTCGGCCGATTGAAAATCGGCGAGACGTGTTTTATCGCTTTTTACGCGGATTTCATAACATCCGGTTTCAACAAGTCCAAGACTTGCCTGTTCCAATGTCTCAAGAAGTTTTCGGGTCAGGGAACAAACTCGCAAAAGTTCCTGACGGTATTGAACAGAGAATTTTTCTTTTAAAAAAACGTCTTTTTTATGATCGCTGAGTGTTCGGTATGTTTTGAGAAAATCGCCATAGATTCGATCGAACAGACGACTGTTCATCCGCAGCGGATATTCTTGAACGCTTCCGGCCAGTTGAACGAGTATTTTTGCGATCAGAAGAATTTCCCGTTCTTCTCCGGAATTTCCGCTCATTTTTGTTTTTTGAACGAGTAAAAATTCTTTGTCGTCAAATGGCGTTTTGTCCCGACTGGGTGATTCGAGCCGCAAAAAAGCTTCCGCTCTTTTAACGCTTAAGTCAAGTTGCCCGATCAATGATTCCGACTTGCCCTCTTCCGCGGGATACAAAATTCGGTCAAGATGAAAACGAACGATCGGCGAAGGATTGTTTTCGGGATTAAAGGAGACGGCCCGATATCGGGAATAGCGCGCTTCAAGCTGCGCGGCCGCTTTTTTCAGAAGATCCCCTGTTTTCAAATCGGCTTTGGATTGGTATTTTTCCTCCTTGTCCGAAAGAACCGAATCCATTAATTGAGAATAGCGTTCGTTCTGATCGATTAAAGCCGGCGCCAGAAATGTTGGTTCCTTTTGAATCGGATCGGAATTGCCGTTGAGAAATTGCGTCATGATTCCCTGCTCATCGACAAGAAACGGAATGTAATCCCAAACATCCGGTTCGGCGAGCCAGGAAAAAAGAAGTTCGCAGGAATCGAATTGGCGTATTCCGTTCGGAAAAATTTGTCGTATACGAGTTGCCGCATTATGCTGTTTCAAAAGAGCATCGGATCGGGCGCCCGCGTACCAGTCGGCCAGTTTCTTTTTTTCTTCTTCGGAATATTGGCGGCCTTCCGATTTGCAGTAATCATCCAATGACGGAAAATTGAGAACATCACCGCCTTCCAATTTTTTTAGAAGATCAGGATTCAGCCGCAGTTCAGGATGAACACTTCCGCAGATCTCTTTAACAGTAAGCTGCGCAAAAGTGTTCAGCGGCATGATTCGCCCCTCTTCGAAAACAGGAAGACTCTGCCAGGAAGACCAGTCATTTTTCCGCCGATCGGCCGCAGATAAATTATGGTTTGATGAAAACAGTAAAAGGATCAAAACGGAACAAAAGAAAAACAGAAAAGAGTTGAAACTTTTTGAATGATCCCCTTTTTTCTTTTTTGCGTTCTTCATGAATTCATTTTCCGTTGAGTTGTTTTTCTCCGATTCGCTTTCCGTTTCAGAGGTTTTTGTCTTGACTTGGGGAGAATTGGACAAGGGATTTTGCGCGAATGACATTTCAGTCAAATTAACATTTTCCCAATCGTTGTTTGATTTTCTTTTTTTATAGATCAGTAAAGCGATACCGAGAACAAGCATGAGGGAGCCTGTATATTTCAACCCTCTGCCGGGATCGTTGTTGATCGAAAGAACCGTGTAATAAATTTTTTCGCGCGGATCTTTTTCGCCTTGAAGAAGATGTCCTTGAACCGCTTGTTCAAATTCGGGAGAGCCGGGAAGAAACGGACCGCGAAACGAATCCTGATAAACATGCCAGGACCGACCGAATTTCGGATCGTAAAAAATACCCGGCTGGTTCATTTGAATAACGACATTTTCTTTCTTTGAAAGATGATTATTTTCCGTGTTCGGCAAATAATCGACAATACTTTTGAAAGAAGACGGAGTCGACGAGCCCGGTTCATAAGACGGACGAAATTTTCGAACGTAAAGAAAAAAACCGGTTTGGACTGTTTTATTGGTCAGGGCAATTTTCGCGATTCGATTTTTCGAAAGGATCTTTTTAGTGAAATATTCAATTTGCGGAGCGGAGATATTGGAATCTTTCGGAATGGTCCGCAATAAAAAGGTTTCCGATTCTCCGTCGAGTGTTGCGCGCAAACGGATCTTTGCGTAAAACTCATTGGCGAAATCCTTTTTGAACGCGATTGGTTCAAGATGAACACCCGGTTCGTCGTTCGGTTTGAAACGACAGATCTTGATCTGTTCGAAACCAGCCTCCTTCGCGCTTCTGACGGGATCAGTGAAATGGACGTTTGAGTCTTTCTCCTCTTTTAATTCAAACAAACCGGACATAACGCGTTGTGACCCATCCCAACATCGCCAGGCAAGCGAACCATCGGGACTTTGGATCAATTCCAATCGGGACTTGTCAAGCGAATTGTCCCATTTGCGACCGTATCGGACTTTGCTCTGATCGGTGTTTGTCTGCATCCAAAGAGTACCGGCGATTCCGAATTCTTTTGAAAAAATATTGCGTTCAGTTATTTCTGAATGAAGTTGAAGCTCTTCCGATTTGCCCTGCTGATTTTCAATGCGGACGACGGCGGTCCATCCCTGTAAAGTTTCCAGTTCGGAAACAAGGGTCGGTGTCATTCGAAAGTCGGTAATTTTATAGCCGGTTGTTCCGAGCGGTTGAGGTATTTTTAGATCTTTGACCGGAAATCGAAAAACATCGGATCCGCAAACAAGAACAAGCTGTTCGAGTTGCTGGTCTTTTTCCGGCGTTTGCGGAAGCGCGTTTAAATAACCTTGAAATTCCTTTTCCGATTCCGTTAAAATATAAACGATTCGTTGACCGCCGGACAACTTTTTTCTCAGTCCGCGCCAGGAAACAGTGTTCGGTTCCGCCGTTTGCGGATCGGAGGGATAAGCCATTTCAACCGTTTCCGATTTGTCGGTTCCTGTAAATTTCAGATCAAGACGAATCGGTCCGGCGGGCAGAAAATCGGCACAGGTCAGATAGTCGAGTATTTCGAGTTTTAAACCGTTTTGATCATAAATTGTTTTCGGCACTGCCGGTTTATTTTGACAGGCAAGAAACCAAATCCCCCAAAGATGCGGAAGAATTTTAGGACCTTTATGTGTGTCAACGATGTTCTTTTTCCAATTGTTTTTTTGATAATCGGACCAGTTAAACGGACCGCCGGAAAACGGAATTTGTATCGAAGCGGTTGTTTTTTCTATTTTTGAAATATTAGATTTTGTTTGTTTGCCGGTTGGCTCGGGATTGGTCCCGGAATTTTCATTAGGCGAATCATTTGACGATCGGTCCGAGTTTGAGATCTCACCGGCAAGTCGGTCGGTCAGTTCGACGTTGAACAGCCAGCTGTTGGAGACAACAGCTTCCGATTGTTTCGAACCTTCACTGATCGTGAATCGGGCCTCGATTCCTTTTTCCGCCGTCAGCCAGCAGCCGATGATCAAAACGATTATTCCGAGATGTGCCAGTAAAAAAGGAAAGTGTTTTTTTCGAAGCGGCAAACGGATCAGAATTGAACAAAGAACGTTCAATCCCAAAAGACCGATTAAGCCATAAAACCAATTTGTTTTATAAACGAGAAAACCGGCGGCGGGAGTTCCGAATCCCATTTCGATAAAGGTGGTCCAGCCCAAAAGAATGGCAGGAACAGCCATTAAAATAATGGCGAAAAAAAACGATCCGCAAAGACGAATGATTTTTTTTAATACGATAAACGGGAAATAATGATTTTTCACAAACGGACCTTGTTGCCTGTTTTGTATCGGACCGCAAATAAGCGGAAATTAATAATGAAGATTCCGGCAGTATTATAAACGAAAAACGCGGCGTTCTTTTTCGGCCGATCATTTTATTTGAATTAAGTATCAAATAAACAGTTTCTGAATAATCAGACCGGAAAAAATAAAGCGTTAATAAACTTATTCGTTTCAGCGCGTCTCGGCGCCGGTTAAGGTGTCAGTGCCGGTAAAGAATTAATACTAATGAAGAATCTGTCCTGAAACAAACAGGGACGGTTTGATTTTTTGACAAAAGCACTGATTAAAGCGCCGGTTTTGTATCTGTCCGCAAGGGGCCAGGACAACTCTTTTTCAGTGTCCATTATAGCCGGGATAAGAGAAAGTGCAACGGTCGGTAACATACCATTTGCCATCGGAATCCTTAAAAAGTTCAACATCGCTGAAATGAACTTTTATCAGGAAGGGCGATCCGAATTGTTTGACTTTGCCGCTGACCGAACCGTCGAAACGGACATGCGCGGTCGGCGGAGAAGTAAAGAAATTAATATTGTCGATTTTAAAATCGCGGACTTTTGCCCAGTCAATAACGGCCAGATTCATGTGAACACGGGCTTTCTCGCAAGTTTCCCGGGCTTTCGGATCGACGTATTTTAAAACTTCGTCCAGATTATTGTCGCCGACGGCCGCGGCCAATTTGTATACTGTGTCTCTAACGTCTTTCCGATCCGTTTTGAAAAAATATACAGAGTAAATACCGGTAAAAAGAACGAGAATACCAATAAAAATCAGTGAACAACCGATTTTTCTTTTTTGTAAACTGAATAGGGAAACCCAACCGAAAACCGCCAAAAGAAAAGCGGCCGTCAGCCAGACAAAAATATTTTCCGTCAAAAGAGCCATTTTATTCTCCGGTTTATTAAAGGAATCGTTTATACTGCCGGTTTTTAAATTTCCGTAATAGATGATCAATTGACCTCTGTTTTTATGACGTAAAACGGAAAATTCATAATGGATTCAGTATATAAAAGGAGTGGACATAAACAGTTTTTTAGTGTTGCCGATATTTGAAAATATTCGAAAATACACAGCAGGGGAATTTTGGGGGCCGGTCTCTTTGGAAAGGAGACCATGAAGACCTCAAAGGAAACCGGCTTATAATTTCTTCTGACGCCGATTTGGAAAAAATCGGGAATGTTTCAGGAGTTTATCGAACAAATTCAGAACAATCTCTGAATTTTGAGTCTGTCCTGAAATCGATTCTGTAAAATGAAATAAACAAAAGTTATTGCCGTTATGCCGGATCCATAATAAATTTTCCATTATAACGTCTAATGAACAGCCGATTCACGAAGTAAATCGGCGGAAATAGCGGAAAATTTAAAAGGAGAGCAGTATAAATCAATTTTTAGGATAGGTATTTAGTGTTTATGCTGAATCGCAGTAAAATACTTCGGTAAACGGCAAAACAGGTCCTAATGAGCGGCTTCCGCTTTTTGAAGATCTTCTTTGTTTTTGATGGAAAGAATTCGGATATTCCGGAACGCGACCGGATCGCCATGTCCGAGAAAACCGATCAGACCGGTTTCGTTATGAAGGCCGGGGTGTTTGGCGGAATGAATCGGTTTGGCGTCGGTAATATCGGCATCGACGATGACTTTGTTATTGACCGTAACCTTGATTTTCGGACCGAACGCGATGATTTCTTCCGTGTTCCATTCACCGGCGGGCTTTTGAGCGTTCGGAACAGCCGGAACGACTCCGTAAATGGATCCGTGTTTCTGCCAGGCCTGCGCGTTTTTGTAATCGTCGTTCAGAATTTGTATTTCCATTCCTTCATAAGCTGGATCAACGCCGAGCCGGGTACGGATTCCAACGCCATTATTACCATTTTGTCCGACAGGCATTCTGAATTCAAAGCGGAAAATAAAGTTGCTGTATTTCTTTTTGGTCATCAGCTGACCGCCCTTGTTGCAATAAAAGAATCCCTTATCCGTTGGGTAACCTTCGATGTTACCCTGCCAGATCTCCGGACTCAATGTCTTGCCGTCAAAGAGAAGTTCGAAACCGAGTGACTTTTCCGATTCGGTCAACGCGTTCTGTCCCGACACGCTGGAAACGAAGGCTGCCGAAAAAAGAATAACGAAACAAATCAAACTGAATGTTTTTTTCATTTTTAATTGTTTTTGTAAAATTGGTGATATCGTGTTTTATACGGTATTTTTTCAAGAAATGAAAAAATACGGATAAACAATGAAAATCGATAATAAATTTATACCGATGGATCTGTGAATAAAATTTCAAGTGGATAAACAAACGAAAGCCCCGACAGGGAATATACCAAATCGGGGTTTTTGTTTTCAAACAGGACTGTGAACGGATCTGTTCCGCCGCTGAAAAAGAGAGATCACTTCCAGGTGTCGATTACCTTTTGCGCACGGACTTTCAGATCCTGTTTTCCACTGGTTTCAAGAACTTTTTGCATTAAAGCGCAAAGTTTTTGACGCGGTGCTTTGGATTCGCCTTTAAAGGTGATTTTTTCAGCGACCGTAACGGCAACGGCGCAGGCGCGTTCTTTATAATTGGCGTTACCGACATAGGAAAGAGCGGCGTCAACAGAAGCGACTTCAACGATTCGGGTAAAGACATCGAACACGAGGTTTTTGTCTTCCGGTCGAACAGCGACATCAAAAGCCTTTTTACACATGGCGATTTTCTGTTCTGTTGGCATATTGAACTGGCGCGGAATACGGATATAACTTCGAATACCGCGGATGCGGTATTTATTGTTAGGCGATGATTGAGCCAACTGAAGACAGGCGGCCGCGACTTCCTGAACATCGTCAGGAGTGTTCCAGTTGCCAAGGATTTCCGTTGCCTTGTCAACAGTATCATTTTGCCAACAGGCGCCGACAACGCACTTCAATGCGGTTTTTCCGCCGATCTGCATCAGAACAGGCAGAAGATCCACTTTTTTATTCGCCGGAGAATTATTGAATACTTTGACGATTTCGGCGGCGCATTCTTCGCGCGGCAACCGGGTGCAGATTGCCTTGAGTATCCAGTCAACTCGTTTGGCGTCGTTTTCCTTTTTGAGAACTTCCAGCATTTGATTGAACTGGTCGAGAGTTACAATATTGGAGAGCGCGTCAACAGCCGCCTTGGAAATACCCTGATCAATACCGTTGACCGACGCGATTTTAATAAGGTCGGGAATGGCCTTGACGATACGAAGATCGCTGGCGACATCCAGAATGCTGATCAACATTTGACGGTTGATTTCGTCCAGGGCAAGAAGTTTATTGGTGTCTTTACCTAAAGCGGAGATGTATTCCGCAAAGAGATCGGAAACTTCCTTGCTGTCGGTACTGATCATACAGAGCCGGGCGGCGTTGATCAGTTCAGAACTCGGTTTTTTGGTCAGAATGTCAAAGACACCGCGAAGAATGGTGATCAGATCCTTATTCTTGTCGTAATTAAATTTGGAAAGCGCGTAAAGAACAGCGCATTGAACGTCTTCTGTTCCGCTGGTGAATTGGTCAAGGAGGAAGTTCTTGGCGTTCCCGCCGAATTTACCGATGATCATGTCCTGCGAAACTTTATCTTTTCGATCGCCGAGAGCCCGAATAACAAAAGGTTTGCGCTGTTCCGGCAGTTTACCGTATACATCAAGGACGGCGGAGACGATTTTTTCCGAATCGGACGCATCGAAGGCCCGAATCGCTTTTAAAGCGCCGGTAAAGCAGCAGAGTTTGGGGGACTGAAGTTTGTCGACCAGAATCGTAGCGGCAGCGCCCTTGCGGATCAGAAGTCCGTGATACGCGCCCGCTTTTTGAATGAAAACAGGAAAACGATCGATAACAACGGAATCATAAAGATCTTTGGCACTGTCCGTTTTTCCGTCGGCTTCAAATTTTTGAGCAACGTCAAGAACAGCGTCGCCGAGTCCGCGATTGACGAGAGCATCGGTTTCTTTATCCTTGATTTCAAGAAGTAAAACAGCGGCAGCGTCCGCGTTGGCGATTGAACCGAGCGCGGCGTAAACAGCCTTTTTAACTTGCGCGTCAGGTTTTTTGGTCAGAATATCCTTTAAGATCGAAACAGCGGCGGTGTCTTTTCGAACACCGATCGTGTCAATCACACCAACGAGGCAGGATCCTTTCAGTTCGAGCGCGGCCTTACGAAGAAGATCGTCAACCTTTTTGCCGGGCATCGCTTCAAGAGCGTATCGGGCAATGAAATTCAGTTTTTCATTGGCGAGCATATCGGCCAGAGCCGGAAGAGCGGCTTCTGTTCCAATGCGGCCGAGTTTTTTGCAGGCGAGCATTTTAGCATAAATATCGCTCGGTTCTTCGCCCGGTTTTTTGATCGTTTCGATCAAAATTTTATCGTCGGCAGCATTCCAAATGGCATTTTCCTGATCCGGATCAATTTGCGCGAAAACGGACGCAACAGGACAAGCGGCCAGAAATGCGGCGGCGAGCAGGAATAAAATAGTGAACTTTTTCATATTTTTTATCTCCAAGTTAAATTTTATTTGATCTGTACCGTAACCGCATCAGAGGGTATACGGAGCGCGCATGGCCCGTGTCCGCATTCTGTTGGCTTCTTCATCGTTAAGGAATTCTTCTTTGACCGGGTCAAATTTGACAGTTCGACCGAGCTGCCAAGCGATATAAGCGCAATGAGACGCGATATGCGACTGAGCGGCAACCTTGGCGTTGGCGGCTGTTGTTCGGCGTGTCTTGACACAATCGACGAATTCAGCGATATGTGTGATCGGGTCGGTTCCCGGCATTCCGAAATACTTGAGTTCGCCGCGCAGGGCATCGGAAGAGACCGCCATTCGTCCGCTGTCGCCGGTTTCAACCCAGCCTTCTTCTCCGACATAACGGGCACTGCAGGTTCCGAGTCCAAGCCATCCGTCCGAGCGCATGACCAGTTTCAAGCCATCGGCGTAAAACGCGTGAATATTTCCGGCAATGGATCCGTCCGCTTTAAATTCGGGAACGTATTCAACCGGTGCGGTATCGTCTTTTTCCGCTGCCCATTGGCAAAGATCGACGGTATGAGATCCCCATTCGAGAATTCCGCCGCCATGAAAATCATAATGCCCGCGCCATCCGCCTTCGACATATTGCATATTGAACGGCCGCCAGGGACAAGGGCCGAGCCATCGATCCCAATCGACTTCTGTTTTGGCCGGTTCGGGTTCGGCGGGCAGCCAGGTTTGTCTGGTCGCAGGCCAAAGTGTGTTGGCATGAACTTCCGTCAATTTACCGAGTTTGCCGCTTTGGGCGATCTTGGCCGCCAACTGGAAATTGCCAATGTTTCGGCGCTGGGTGCCCGCCTGATAAATAATGCCGTATCGTTCGACGGCATCGGCCAGAGCCCGGCTTTCCTGGATGGTCAACGACAGAGGTTTTTCGCAGTAAACATCTTTGCCGAATTTCGCCGCGGTGATTGACGCCATTGTATGCCATCGGTCACCAGTGGCGATCAAAACGGCATCAATATCGTCCCGAATCAAGAGATCTTCCATGTCTTTAAACATGGCGCAATCTTTATTGCCGTATTTGCCATCGGCAAAAGCCTTGATCTTTTCCCGTTGATCTTTGCGAATATCGCAAATCGCCCGGAACTGTATGTCAGCGCGGTTCAGAAAACAGGTCAGGTCATGAAAACCGCGGGAATGAATTCCAATCGCGCCCAAATTGACCTTGTTGCTCGGAGCCACCTGACCGTCAAGTCCGAAAATCGAACCCGGGAGAAGTTCCGGTACGAGTACCGCCGTTCCAACTGTCGCCATTCCCTTTAAAAAATCTCGCCGGGAATTTCCTCTGTTACTTTTCATCTTTTGAGGTCTCCAAATTAAATTATTATCTGCTCAAAGGATCTGTCTTCGTTTTCTGCCGGAATGAACAATCGGGAATTCATTTCGGTCAATTTCCGCTGATCTTCCATTTCGAACATTCTTAAAAAATACGCGCCAGGTCTCTTTGTATTCACTGGGTAACGGTTTTATACCGAAACGGTAAATGATTCAAAACGTTGATGAATTTCAATGCAATTTGTCGATCAGTTTGTAAATCAAAGAGATCGGTGCCGGTCATTTCCCCGCTGTTTTTGAATAAGTTCAATAAAACGAGGGCAGATCTTATTCCGATATCATCTTTTGATGATAACGAAACGAAGATCCCGTGTCAAGCAAAAGAGACGCAATTAATAAAATTTTATTGTCTTTTTTGACAAAATTTTTCAATTCAAACAAGACTTTTTCAAAAGAAAACCAAATCGGGATATTAAAAATTAAGCATTTTATTCAGTCAAAAATATAAATTTGTTCTCTCTGTTGGTTGATTTTATGAACCGACAGATCTTTCCGTTTTGAATAGCCGCCGCAAAGATCAGAAGGAAAAAACAAAGAACGGGCGATCCGGCCCGCGACGGGAAAAGATCTTTTCGCATTATTTCGATTGTCTTGGCAAATCAAGAGATCTTTTGCCTGAAATAATACAAAAACAGAACCGTTCAGCGAAAGGGAGAACGGATCTGTTTTTACCTGTATTTTCGCGAGTTCCGCCGATCGATTTTTTTGAATCGGCTGTTTTTTAACCTTGAAACGAAAAATCGGTCGCGACGCCGGAGTATTACAGTTTTTTATGTTTGTCTAAAAAGGCGCTGATGTGAGCAATGACTTCATCGGGCGAATCTTCAACGAGATAGTGTCCGGCCTGTTCGATTCGATTGACTTCCGCTTCAGGGAAGATTTGAATGAATTTTTTCAAAAAGGACGGATTGAAGCACCAGTCCTGCATTCCCCAAATGAGCGAAACAGGACATTCGCGGAACAGAGCCAGTCCGTTTTGAATTTCTTTTAACGTTTTATAAGAGCGATGTTTTTCCGTAAGAGGAACGTCGCGGACGAACTGATAAACGGCGGTTCTGTTTTGCCAGCTGTCATAAGGGGCGATCATCCCGGCGCGAACGTCCCGGGCCAATCCTTTAGCCGTCGCCATTCGACTGGCGCCCAAAACGAACGCGTTAAGCCCCTGAATGAGCGGTTTGCCCAGCCAGGAGGTTTTGCATAAACGGATCCGGAACGGACAGTCGTCGCTGAGATAGGCGGCAGTATTCATCAGAACAAATTTTGCGAAACGTTTTGGGGAACGCACTGCCGCGCCCATTCCGACGGCCCCCCCCCAGTCATGCGCGATCAGGGTAATATTCTGCAGGTTCAGTTTTTTAATCAGCGCGGTCAGATCGGAAATTCGCTGATCGAGCGAAAATTCATAGTCGCCTTCTTTCGGTTTTTCCGAAAGTCCGCAGCCGATATGATCGACCGCGATGATCCTGTATTTGTCCCGAAATGCGCAAATGATATTGCGCCAGAAAAAAGTCCAGGTCGGATTTCCGTGAACCAGTAAAAGAACCGGAACTTCCTCGCCGTTCGAAATGGAAACGTCGTCCGGTCCTTCATCGAGATAATGATAGGAAAATCCTCCGATTCGCGCGTAATTCGATTTAAAAGGATAAAGAGGACGCCATAATTCCTCTCCTTTGAGAACAAGTTCTTCAGGGGCTTTTTCCGATTTTTTCTTTTTGGACATTTGGTTTAACTCTTGAAATGGTATAAATTGTAAACAGGTTTGATTTATAAAATGGAATAATTTAATATTAAAATTTTGCGTCAAGCGGTTAAAATAAATTGAACCGCCGAAAACAGATTCGAATTATCGAATTCATGTTTTGATCGCCGAATCAATTTTAAACGGACAGGAATTTAAAAATTCTTTTTCTCTGCCGGTTGATAATGCAAACCGGTGTTCTTTTACAATGAAACAGGAAAAAGTAAAAGGTGACCGGCAGAAACCGCCGTGTCAGTTAATTGTCCAAAGGACGGTATTTTCTAAGCGCGTCAATTACCTTTGACATATCATCGGGCAAAGGTGCTTCAACGGTGATCTGTTTTTCACTAATCGGGTGAATAAAAGTCAGTTTTCGCGCATGCAGTGCCTGCCGATTCAAAAGGACGAACTTTTGATTTTCAAGTTCGGTATTTGAGGCATTATCGACACCGGATCTGTTTTTCCCCTGAATGTCGGCCAAAGAGATCTCCGCCCGGCCCCCATAAAGCTTGTCGCAAAGAATCGGACAGCCGTAATGGGTGAGATGAACACGGATCTGATGGGTTCGGCCTGTTTTCGGCAGGGCGCGAACAACGGAAAAACCGCGGAATCTTTCAATGACTTCGAAAAAGGTCACTGCTTTTTTTGATTCAGGATCATCGGGCGCAATTCTCATTTTTTCCCGATTTTTCGGATGATGACCGATCGGAAGATCGATAATGTCCCGATCGACGTTCGGACTTCCGAGTACAATCGCCCAATATTCCTTTTGAATTTTTTTGCTTTCGAATTGAGCGGCCAGACGGGCATGAGAAATATCATTTTTGGCCACTAAAATTGCGCCGCTGGTGTCCCGATCGAGCCGATGGACAATTCCCGGCCGACTCGGACCGCGAACAGTACTTAATTGGTTTGCGAAATGAAAGGCCAACGCTCCGACCATTGTTCCGGACCAATGTCCGCGGCTCGGATGGACGACCATGTCCGGTTTCTTGTTGATCACCAGCAGTTCGCTGTCTTCATAAAGAATTTCCAACGGAATGTCTTCCGGGATCGGGGATTCACGGGGAAGATCCGGGAGAGTGAATTCAACTTTTTGGCCCGGAACGAGACGAAAGGCCGGTTTGCCTCTTTTTCCGTTAACGAAAACGGCGTCCGTCTGAATGGCTTTGCGCAGGAGGACGCGGCTGTATTCCGGAAAATGAGCGACCAGAAACAGATCCAGTCGCCAGCCTGATTCCGCGTCGGAAACATAAAGCGTTTCTGTCTCTCCCCGAATACGGGTTTTCCAGGCATTGACATCCGTAACGATTTCCTGAAATTCGTCATCTCCGCCGTCTTCTAAAATTATATCGTTTTCTTGGATTGCTTTTATGTAAGGTGTTAAGCGGTCAATCGGTTGCAGGTCATATTATCCGCATCAAGCGGAAGTCTCTTGATCCAGTCAAAATAAACCTTAATATTACCTTAATTATGAAGAGTTGCAACGGGAACCCGGCAAGGAATCCGGACGAAAAATTTTTATCCGACAGTTTTATACTGCCGACATTTAAAAATTTCCGTCCTCTTTCCCGATTGCCTTCGTAAATCGGGAGGTTTTTCGGCTTCGTTCCGGAAAATTTAT